>CAVQQX010000095.1:0-12921 GCA_963714645.1 uncultured Gammaproteobacteria bacterium | reverse complement strand
ATCGGTGACGCTGTAGCTCCCGCCGTCGCCACAGCCGGCGAAGAGCGAGCCGTCCTCGCCGAACACGAGCGAACCGACGCTGTGGCTCTCGTACAGGACGGGGCAGCCCGTCTGGGGCGTTTCCCCGAGCAGCACCAGGCGGCTCGCCGGGTCGATGCTGCGCGCGCGGGCGTAGTCGACGTCCCCGGGGTGCTTGATCGCGCGATAGCGGGTGATGCGGCCGATCGTGGCGGCGAAGTATTCGTTGGTCGACGCGTTGTAACTGCCGTTGCAGACCGGCGCGCCCGGCTGGCTCGAATTGCAGTTCATGAGGTGGTGGCGATCCACTACGTAGAGCACGTAGACGTAGCCGTTCTGCCGGAAGGCCGGGTGCAGCGCGAACCCGAGCAATCCATGGTCGCGCCAGCCGCCGACCTCGGCGGAGATGTCGAGCAGCGGCTGCGCGAGCGGCTCGTCCGGGTCCACGATCCACACGCGGCCATCGCGCTCCCAGGCCCACATGCGCCCGCTGTCCTGGAAAGCAACCCCCACGACGCCGTTCCAGGTGGCGCCGTCGGGACGCGGGACGTTCTGCTCGATGAAACCGGCAGGCAGCGCTGCCTGTGCGAACTCCGCCGTCATGGCCAGTGCGACGACGGCGAGCAGGCGGGCGAATCGGGTCATTGCTGGAGGGCGTCCTGGAGTAGATTCCGCCGGTCGTGTCGCGCGCTCCACGAGGGAGCGGCGGGTGGCGGTGATTGCGGTAACGGTAACGGGAGACCTGGTGCAAGTTCCGTGTGCAAGTTCCGTGCACATGTCACCGCCACGCCATCGGACGCGCTAAGTGCCTGTCGTACAAGTGCATACCTCGGTCGGGAATGGCCGCGGCCGCAGTGATGTAAAGGAATTCGACAAGCCATGGGCGACGCCCTGGGGCCGCGGGTCAGAATCGGGCGTGAGCGTGGTCGCTAAGTCGTTGATTGCGACTTCGCCGGGGCGCGGAATGAGAACCGGTTCACACTTCGCGCGCAGGCGGTCGGCGACAAAACCTCCGACACCGGGAGCGACGCCTCGCCGCGTGGCCGAACCGCGGCGTCTTCAGCTTGCGATGGCTGCGGGGGACGCAGCGCGCTCGACGGTGAATTCGCGCACCGTGGGGTACACGTTCACGACGCCGCGCGGTTCCATCGGGCCGCCGACGAACAACCGCAACGGCGGATTCACGGACGCCGCGCTGCGCTGGCGACGCGCATCGTAGAGCGTAACCACGACCTCGTACGAACCGTTCGCAAAATGCGCGCGGCCGTCGAGTGCGAACTCGAATCGGTCACCGGGCTCGAGGTCCGGCAGCGGACAGTCGAGTCGGCCGAGCGACATGTGCACCGCATCGCGGCCGTTCGCGTCGCGGATCCTGACGATCAGGTCGGTCCCGCGCAACGGCTCGTTCGCGCGCACCGCGCCACGCAGCTCGAAGGTCTCGCCGGGCTCGGCGATCGCCGTGGTCTTGCCGAGGATCGTCAGGCCGCAATGCTCGAACACCGCCGCCCCGGTGCCGGCAGCGGCGACGGAGCGACGGCCCGCCTGCAGATACGTGTCGATCACTTCGCTCGACGGCCCGTCGGCCACGATCCGGCCGTGGTCGAGCATGATGCAGCGGCTGCACAGGGCCTGCACCGAGCGCATGTTGTGCGAGACGAACACGACCGTGGCGCCGGACTCGACGATCGCCTGCATCTTGGCGACGCCCTTGGTCTGGAACACGTAGTCGCCGACGCTCAGCACCTCGTCGATCAGCAGGATCTCGGGGTCCAGGTGCGCGGCGACCGAGAACCCGAGCCGTGCGAACATGCCCGACGAGTACCGTCGCACCGGCGTGTCGATGAATTCCTCGAGCTCCGAGAACGCGACGATCTCGTCGAACTTGCGCCGGATCTCCACGATGGACATGCCGAGGATCACGCCGTTCAGGAACACGTTCTCGCGGCCGGTCAGGTAGGGGTGGAAACCCGCGCCGACCTCGATCAGCGCGGAGACCCGGCCGTTCATCGTGACGGAGCCCGCGTTGGGCGCCAGCACGCCCGTCAGGTGCTTGAGCAGCGTGCTCTTGCCGGCCCCGTTGTGACCGATGATGCCGACGGCCTCGCCCTTCGGAATCGTGAAGTTCACGTCCTGCAGCGCCCAGAATTCCTGCTCGCCCAGCGCCTTGCGGCCCGCGAGGCGCTTCATCCAGCGCTTGGAGAGCGCCGGGATCAGGTCGCGCAGCGAGTCGTGAACTTCGCCACGCTGGAACTTCTTGTAGAGGGACTCGACCAGGATCGCGTCGGTGCTCATGACGGCAGGGGATCTCAGACGCGCTCGGCGAACTGGATTTCGAGCGACTTGAATACGCGGTAGCCGAGCCACAGCATCAGCAGTGCGAAGAGACAGCTGTAGGCGAGCCACCCCGCGCTGTACAGGCGACCCTGCAGCACCACGGCCTGCAGGTTCTCGAGGATCGGCGCCACCGGGTTCAGCATCGCGACATCGGCATAGCGTCCCAGCATGGAGACGTCGTACAGCACCGGCGTGAAGAAGATCGCGAAGGTCAGCACGACCTCGACGATGTATTTCACGTCGCGGAAGAAGAGGTTGAGCGACGAGAGGATCAGGCCGGATCCGATCGCCATCAAGATCAGCGGCAGCAGCAGCAGCGGGGCGAACACGACTGTCCAGTGGATCGGTGCCTGCATCGCCAGCAGCACGATCGCCCCCACGACCACCGCGACCGAGAAGTCGAAGAACGAGGAGCTGACCGAGGAGATCGGGAACACTTCCTTTGGGAAAGCAACCTTCGACACCAGGTTCGAGTTGCCGACCAGGCTGCCGGTCGTCCCGCGGATGCTCGCCACGAAGAAAGACCAGGGCAGCGACTTGACGATGATCGAGGCAAGGTCGGTCTTGCCGATGGAGCCGCTCTGCGAGATCAGCATCCGGACCACGATGCCCGCGCCGACGATGACCGCCGGCATCAGGATCGCCCACAGGAAGCCCATGGCGGCCTTCTTATAGCGGATCTTGAAGTCGCGCAGCGTGAGCATGTAGAGCAGCTCACGGTAGCGGTAGAGCCGCTGCAGCTGACCGAAGACTTCGACCATGTTCGACCGACCGGTTATCCTTAGTCGTTGGGTCCCGGAGTATATCGGCCTGCACGCCACCTGTTTCTGGAGAAGTCTCACAGTTTACCGGTCGGTGAACGGGCACCCTTGACATGATGACCGGCAGCGAATCCAGGCATGCGTTCGGGATCGACGTCGCGCGCGTGCAGAACGTGCTGTGCGTGGGCGCCCATTGCGACGATCTGGAGATCGGGGCGGGCGGCACGCTGATTCAGCTCGCTGCGCTGCTGCCGCAGGCGCGGTTCCGCTGGGTGATCTTCTCGGGCGACGACGTGCGCGAGCCGGAATCGCGCGCCGCGGCGAGCCGGATCCACCCGGGCGGCCATTGCGAAGTCACCGTCCTCAAGTTCCGCAACAGCTATTTTCCGGCCGATTACGCATCGATCAAGGACGCCATGGAGGCCCTGCGTCCCGGCCGGCCCGAGCCGGACCTCGTGCTGACCCACCGCCTGGACGACCGCCACCAGGACCACCGGGTGCTCGCCGAACTCACCTGGAACACCTTCCGCCGGCACGCGGTGCTCGAATACGAGATCCCGAAATACGAGGGCGACCTCGGGCACCCGAACGTCTACGTCCCGCTCTCCCCCGCGGTCGTGCAGGCCAAGGTCAGCATGCTGCTCGAGTGTTTTCCGAGCCAGCGCCATCGGCCCTGGTTCACGGAGGACCTCTTCCGCGCGCACCTGCGGCTGCGCGGCATCGAGAGCGGGGCGGATGCGGCGCACGCGGAAGCCTTCCACGCCCGCAAGCTGACATTGCGCACCACCTCCTGAGGACACCGATGCCCAGACCTGTATTGAGTCTCGAGCAGCTGCTCGCGGACGACCTGGAGACGATCTGCCGCGACCTCGATGCCGAACTCGGCGAGATGGCCGGCGGCTCGCTGCTCGTCACCGGCGGGGGCGGCTTCCTCGGCTACTACCTGGTCCAGGCCGTGCTGCACTGGAATCGCACGCGGCGCGCGCGCGGCGCGATCGACGTGACCGTCTACGACAACTACATGCGCGGCGTTCCCGCGTGGCTCGAGGGCCTGCGCAACGAGCCCGGGCTCACGATCGTGCGGCAGGACATGATCCGGCCGTTGCCGTCGCCGATGCCGCACTTCGACTGGATCGTGCACGCCGCGGGTATCGCCTCCCCGATCTACTACCGTGCACACCCGCTCGAGTGCATGGATGCGAACATCACGGGCCTGCGCAACCTGCTCGACTACGCCGTCGCGGAAGGCGCGGCCGGACGCCCCGTCCGGGGTTTCCTGTTCTATTCGTCGAGCGAGATCTACGGCGACCCCGCGGCCGACTCGATCCCCACGCCCGAGACCTATCGCGGCAACGTGTCGTGCACGGGCCCGCGCGCGTGCTACGACGAGTCCAAGCGGTATGGCGAGACGCTCTGCGTCGCGTTCGCGGGCCAGCACGGCGTGCGCGTGAAGATGGCGCGGCCGTTCAACAATTACGGCCCGGGCCTCAAGATCACCGATGGCCGGGTGCTGCCCGACTATGCGCGCGACGTGCTCGCGGGCCGCGACATCGTTATGTTATCCGACGGCTCGCCGACCCGGACCTTCTGCTACGCTTCGGACGCGATCACCGGCTACTACAAAGTCCTGGTCCGAGGCCGGCCGGGCGAAGCCTACAACGTCGGTATCGACAAGCCCGAGATCTCGATGGCGCGTCTGGCAGAAATCGTTCGTGACACGGCGTCGGAGCTGTTCGGCTACGGCGGGCGCGTCGTGCTGGGCAAGCCGCAGCAGGCGGACTATCTCGTCGACAACCCGAACCGTCGCTGCCCGGTGATCGACAAGGCCCGGTCCGAGCTCGACTACCACCCGCGCGTGCACGTCGAGGAAGGCATCTACCGGTCGCTCGTGTGGTACCACCACAATCGCACGGCGGCGGCGGCCTGACCCGCATGCGTCTCTCCGTCATAGGCACGGGTTACGTCGGCCTCGTCTCCGGCGCCTGTCTCGCGGAGGTGGGTCACGAGGTCACCTGCGTCGACATGGACGCCGCGAAGGTCGAGTCCATCAACCGCGGTCTGGCGCCGATCCACGAGGCCGGATTGCCGGAACTCATGCAGCGCACGATCGGGCGCAGCCTGCACGCCACGACCGACCTCGCGGCGGCCGTGCGCGACTCGCAGGTCACGTTCATCGCCGTCGGCACCCCGGCGGCCGAGGGGCGCATCGACCTGCAATACGTCGCACGCGCGGCGGAACAGGTCGGCGCGGCCATGCGCGGCGAGTCCGGCCGTCACACGGTCGTGGTGAAGAGCACCGTGATCCCGGGCACCACGGACGGCGTGGTGCGCGAGCGGCTGGAGGCCGGGTCCGGCCGGCGTGCCGGTGCGGATTTCGGCCTCGGCATGAACCCCGAGTTCCTGACCGAAGGCCAGGCGCTCGCCGACTTCATGCGGCCCGACCGGATCGTGCTGGGCGGCATCGACGAGGCGACCCGCGACACGCTCGCGCAGGTGTACGCGCCGTTCGCGGAAGCTCCGCGCATCCGCTGCAACTGCAAGACCGCCGAGATGATCAAGTACGCGTCCAATTCGGCGCTCGCGACGATGATCTCGTTCGCCAACGAGTTCGGCCGGCTCTGCTCGGCGCTCGGCGACGTCGACGTGGCCGACGTCATGAAGGGCGTGCATGCTGCCGCGTACTTCACGACGCGCCTGGACGACGGTCGCACGGTGAGGGCCCCGATCACGAGTTTCCTCGAGGCCGGCTGCGGCTTCGGCGGCAGTTGCCTGCCGAAGGACGTCGCCGCGCTGGTGGCCCAGGGACGCGAGCACGGGCTCGACATGGCGCTGCTCGCGAGCGTGCTCGAGATCAACGCGGGCCAGCCCGACGAGATGCTGCGGCTCGTCCGCCGGCACGTGCCGGACCTCGAGGGCGTGCGCGTCGCGGTGCTCGGCATCGCGTTCAAGCCCGACACGGACGATGTGCGGGAATCGCCCGCCTTCCCGTTGATCCGGCGCCTCCGCGCAGCCGGCGCCTCCGTGGTCGCATACGACCCGGTCGCCCGCCCCGCCAGCCATCCGGACCTGCGCGGCGTCGAGCTCGCCGGTTCCCTGCGCGAGGCCGTCGCGGGCGCGGGGGTCGTGCTGCTGGTGACGCGCTGGAATGAATTTCGCGAGCTGGCGGCGGCGTTGCGCGAGGTCGGTACGCAGCCGCTGGTGGTGGACGGTCGCAGGCTCCTGCCGCCGGCCGACTTCGCGCATTACGAGGGAATCGGGCGCTGAGCGGCGTGAGCGCGCGGCGACCGGCAGGGAGAGGACGGTGAAAGTCGTATTGTTCTGCGGTGGCTTGGGCACGCGCCTGCGCGAGCATTCGGAAACCATCCCGAAGCCGCTGGTCAACGTGGGCTATCGCCCGATCATCTGGCACCTGATGCGCTACTACGCGCACTACGGTCACAAGGACTTCGTGCTCTGCCTGGGCTACCGCGGCCACATGATCCGCGAGTACTTCCTGCGCTACGAAGAAAGCATGTCGAACGATTTCACGCTTTCCGAGGGTGGCAGGCGCGTCGAGCTCCACTCCCGCGACATCGCGGACTGGACCATCACGTTCGTCGACACGGGCCTGCATACCAACATCGGCCAGCGCCTGACGGCCGTACGCAAGTACGTGGCCGGCGAGGACATGTTCCTGGCCAACTATGCTGACGGATTGTCCGACATTCCGCTCGACCGGCAAATCGAGGAGTTCCGCCGCAGCGACCTGGTGGCGACCTTCGCCTCGGTGCGCCCGTCGCAGAGCTTCCATTACGTCCGCTCTGGCGCCGACGGCCTGGTGAGCAGCATCGGCCCGGTGCACGACGCCAACCTGCGGATCAATGGCGGTTACTTCGTGCTGCGACAGGCCATTTTCGATCACATGGAGCCGGGCGACGAGCTGGTCGAGGCCCCGTTCCGGCGGCTGATCGAGCAGGGCAGGCTCGGCGCGTACCCGCACGACGGGTTCTGGCAGCCGATGGACACCTTCAAGGACAAGATCAGCTACGACCGCATGGAAGCGCGTGGCGAATGCCCGTGGGCGCTCTGGAAATGAAGTTCACGCCCGGCAGCATCGCTGGCGCCTGGATCATCGACCTCGAGCGGCGGCGCGACGAGCGGGGCTGGTTCGCCCGCACGTGGTGCGAGCAGGAGTTTGCGGCCCAAGGCCTGTCCACCCGGGTCGCCCAGGTGAATTCCGGCTTCAGCCCGCGCGCCGGCACCTTGCGCGGGTTGCACTACCAGGTCGCGCCCCACGACGAGGTCAAGGTGATGCGCTGCACGCGTGGCGCGGTCTACGACGTCGTGCTGGACCTGCGGCCGGAGTCCGCGACGCACCGCCAGTGGATGGGAGTCGAGCTGTCGGCCGGCAACGGCCGCACGCTCTATGCGCCGCAGGGCTGTGCGCACGGCTACCTGACGCTCGAGCCGGACACCGAGCTCATGTATTCGAGTTCACACCCGTACGCGCCGGGCTCGGCGCGAGGCGTAAGGTACGACGACCCGGCATTCGGCATCGCATGGCCGGCTCCGGTGGCCGTCATTTCCGGGCAGGACAGGCAATGGCCCCTCTACGGGCCGGCGCTTTGAGAGGACACATCGCATGATCATCGTCGACACCGCACTTCGGCAACGGCTCCAGGAACGGGGGCCGGTCAACGTGGCGCTCGTAGGCGCAGGCTACATGGGCAGGGGCATCGCGCTCGAGATCCTGACCGCGTTCCCCGGCCTCCGGCTCGCCGTGGTCGTCAATCGCGACGTCGAAAAGGCCGAACGCGCCTATCGCGACGCGGGTGTGGATTCGTTCCGCAAGGTCACCTCACCGGCCGCGCTCGACGTCGCGATCGAATCGGGCGCCTATGCGGTCACGGACGACCCGGAGGTCGCCTGCCGGGCCGGGCGCATCGAGGTCGTCATCGAGACCACCGGCGACGTCGAATACGGGGCACGCGTGGCCTACGAGGCGATCGAGCACGGCAAGCACGTCGTGCTGATGAACGCCGAAGTCGATTCGACCGTCGGCCCGATCCTCAAGGTGCGCGCAGACCGGCAGGGCGTGGTCTACACCTACACGGACGGCGACGAGCCCGGCGTGGCGATGAACCTCTACCGGTTCGTCGACAGCATCGGCTATCGACCGGTGCTGATGGGGCAGATCAAGGGATTCCTCAACCGCTACCGCAACCCGGACACGCAGCGGGAGTTCGCGGAGAAGCACAAGCAGAAGCCCGCGATGGTGGCCTCGTTCGCCGACGGCTCCAAGCTCGCCATCGAATCGACCATCATTGGCAACGCGACGGGCTTCCGGCCCGGCGTGCGCGGCATGCACGGGCACCAGTGCGCGCACGTGAAGGACCTGCTGAAGCTCTTCGGCGACGACGACTTCCGCCAGGGCGGCCTGGTCGACTTCGTGCTGGGCGCCGAGCCGCACACGGGCGCGTTCGTGATGGGCTACAACGACGAGCCCGTGAAGCGGCAATACATGTCGTACTTCAAGATGGGCGACGGCCCGTACTACATGTTCTACACGCCGTACCACCTGCCACACCTGCAGCTGCCGCACAGCGTCGCCCGTGCGGTGCTCTTCAAGGACCCGACGCTCACGCCGCGCGGCGCCCCGGTCTGCGACAGCGTGTCGATCGCCAAGCGCGACCTCAAGGCCGGCGAGACGCTCGACGGCATGGGCGGGTTCGCCTGCTTCGGGCTGATCGACACCTACGAGCTGTGCCAGCGCGAGGACTACCTGCCGATCCCGATCAGTGTCGGCGCGCGGCTGGTGCGCGACGTCGCGAAGGACCACCCCGTGCGATATGCCGACGTCGTGCTGCCCGCGGGTCGCGTCTGCGACCGGCTCCGGGCCGAACAGGTCGCCCATTTCGGCGGCAGCGTGCAGCGGGTGGCGTGACGCGGATGACGAAGATCGCGATCCTCGGGACGGGGTTCTCGGGCTTCGGTGCGGCCTACCGGCTCGCGCAGGAGCCGGTCGAGACCGTGCTTTACGATCGCAACACGTACTTCGGCGGGCACACGATCACGCGGAAGTCGGGCGGCTTCCTGTTCGACATCGGCCCGCACGTGTCCTTCACCAGGGACGCCCGCATCCAGCAGATCCTGGGCGACGCGCTCCGCGGCGAGTTCGAGACGCACGACTACAAGTTCAGCAACTACTGGCAGGGCCACTGGCTGCGGCACCCGGCGCAGACCAACCTGCACGGGTTGCCGCCCGACGTGATCGTCAAGGTGATCGGCGACTTCGTCGCCGAACTGGGTCGCGAGCGCGAAGTCCGCAACTACGAGGACTGGCTCTGCGCGTCCTACGGCGCGACCTTTGCCGAATGGTTCCCCGGGCGCTATACGTTCAAGTACCACACGACCGAGGCACGCAACCTGACCACGGACTGGATGGGTCCGCGCATGTACCGGCCGTCGCTCGAGGAAATGCTGCGGGGCGCGCTGACCGCGCACACGCCTAACGTCCACTACATCCAGAACTTCCGTTATCCGAAGCAGGGCGGCTTCGAGTCGTACCTCGCCGGCATGGCGCCGAGCCACCGGCTCGAACTCGGTCACGAGGTCGTCCGGATCGATGCGAAGGCCCGACGACTCGCGTTCCGCAACGGTCGCGAGGCCGGTTACGACGGCCTGGTGTCGTCGATCCCGCTGCCGGAGGTGGTCAAGCTCATCGCCGGCGTGCCGCAGGACGTGCTCGATGCGGCAGGCCGGCTCGCGTGCTCGGCATGCGTGCTCGTGAACCTCGGGCTCGACCGGGACGACTTCGCCTCGACGCACATCAGCTATTTCTACGACCTCGACCTCGTGTTCCCGCGCGTGAGCTTTCCGCACATGATGTCGGGCGGCAATGCCCCGGCCGGCAAGGGCAGCCTGCAGGTCGAGATCTACTTCTCCGACAAGTACCGGCCCTTCCACGGCAAGCCCGAGGACTACATCGAGCCCGCGATCCGCGACCTGGTGCGGTGCGGGGTGATCGCCGCGGGCGACCGCATCCTCGCGCGGGACGCGGTGTACATCCCCTACGCCAACATCATCTTCGACCATGACCGCACCGCGTCGCTCGCGACGGTGCACGGATTCCTCGACGACGTCGGCATCGCCCACTGCGGGCGGTACGGCGACTGGGGCTATTATTGGACCGACGACAGCTTCAAGAGCGGCGAGGCGGCGGCGGACTGGTCGCTCGGCTCGCTCGGGGGGCCGCGGCGAAAGACCGCCTGAGGTCCGACGCGGAGGAGACATGGCGGTCGGAACAGGGCAGGGTGGCAGCGAGCCGCTCGTGACGGTCGGTCTGGCGGTCTACAACTCCGAGCGCTACGTGCGGCAGTCGCTCGATACGCTGCTCGCCCAGACGTATCGCGACTTCGTGCTGCTGATCAGCGACAACGCCTCGACCGACGGCACGGGGGACATCTGCCGCGAGTATGCGGCACGCGACCCGCGGATCCGCTATCACCGCAACCCGAAGAACATCGGCATGGCGGGCAACTACAACCTGCTGTTCTCGATGTGCCGCACGCGCTATTTCCGCTGGGCCACGTCCGACGACTACTGGGACCCGGAGATGCTGGCGGACGCCGTCGCCGTGATGGAAGCTCATCCGGACGTGGTGGTCTGTTATCCGCGCGCGATTTTCGTCGATGAGCAGGGTCGCGAGTTCCGCCGCTGGAAGGACATCCTCCACATGATGGATCTCGAGCCGCTGCCGCGCTTCTGGCGTGTCGTGAACCACATCGGCCGGGTGCACCATCACCTCGGGCTCATGCGCGCCGATGCCATGCGCAAGACCGGCCTCATCGCGAAGCATGTCTCGTCCGACAAAGGCTTCGTGGCCGAAATGGCGCTGCACGGCAAGTTCTTCCAGGTCGAGAAATACCAGATCTACAGGCGCATGCACGAGGATTCCTCGAGCTGGGCGACGCACGACCAGGCGCACCAGGCACGGCGCTATCACGCGACCGGCGTGAAGCGCATCCGCTGGAACGGGTTCCGCTTCTACTGGCGCTATGCGCAGGGCGTGGGACGCAGCCCCTTGCGACCTTGCGACAAGGCGCGCCTGTACAGGTTTCTGCTGGAGTGCGCCTGGGAGGACCGGCGTTCGCTGTTCGAAGAGGCTCGAGGCGACCTGCGGCGCATGTTTTCTTCCGGGTGAGTCAGTCGCGCGGTTCGATCAGGAGCAGCCGCGTACCTTCCGCATCGAGAATGACCGTTGCGCGTTTCGTCGGCGGAACCAACGCAGAAAGCAGTCGCTTGTCGCGGTCGTAGATCGATGCCGCACGAGTGACGAGCCACGTCCGACTCCAACGCGAACTGGCATCCACGGCTTTGGCGATGTCGACATCCCTGAGTCGAAGTCGAGAGAAGTCCATCGGAACTCCGGGCAATGGCACCACGTAACTCGGGAATGGGGCCGGCAGACTGAGCACAGGCGGCTCGACGGCCGGTCGTGAAGCGGAACGAGCCCAATAGTATTCGAACGGGAGTTCGACCCGATTCGGATGCATGATGATCCCGTCGCCCGGTCGGACGGATGAAATGATCGCGGCGGTGATCTGGTCCCACGGTTCCTTGCGGAAGTCCCGCTTGTGCAGGACCACAGACGTCATCAAGGCTGCGACGACGATGACTGTGGCGATGCGTCGCCACACGGGGACTCGCACGGACTGCAGTGCCGCTGCAGCCAGAAGGGTCAGGGGAACTGCCTCCCAGATGACCGTGCGCCCGATGAGCATGGGGCGCAGCGTCAGGCTCAACACGATCATCAACGTCAGGGGCACCGCTGCCATCGCACCGAGGAAGACCGCGCTTGCGCGTTGCCCGGCGCGCCACGACTGCCAGGTGCCGAATCCGGCGATGCCGACGACGGCTGTCGCGCAAGAAATCCTGGCCCACGGCAGTCCGAGTCGGTCGATCAGGCCGGCGAACGGACCGAGACCTGCGACACGCTCGAGGATGCCGGCCGTGGATGCAAGGTCGGGGGGATGGATCCACGCCGTGGGAGCTGATGCCAGGAACTGGACGCCGGCCCAATAGAGCGGCAGTGCGGCGACGCCGCCGGCCGCGACGGCAGCCAGCCCCAAGCCGGAAAGATCGGTTCGAAGCCGCCGTTCGGCGACACTGATGACTGCGATCGTCAGGCCGGCCGTTGCGCCGACGATCGCGGCGGTGTAGTGGGCCCAGGTCACCAAGCCGACGCAGACTCCGAACAGCAACCATTGCCGCGTGGCGATCGGCGTGGTCGCGGCCGGGTGTCCAGGATCTGCATACGATTCCATGCTGCGCAAGACCGATGCGCCGCTCAGCAGCAGCAGCGCGACCGCGCAGGCCAGCATGGAGTATGGCCGGGCTTCCTGCGAATACTGAATCTGGAACGCGTTCAGCGCAAACAACGAAGCCGCGAGCAGCGAGGCATGTCGGCCGCGAGGCCCGAGTGCGATCCGGGACGCTGCGTACACGATCGGGATCGTGAGAATTCCGAACAGCAGGGCAGGAAGTCTGAGCCAGGATTCCGACGTTCCCCCGAACGTGGCAAGCTTGGTGAAGGAATAGTAAAGCGGAGGATGCGGATCGTAGACGGGGACGGCGCCCCACAATTCCCGCCACGGCTTCATTGCAAACCAGTAGCTGTAAACCTCGTCGAGCCAGACCGGTTCCGCAAGCAGCCCGTGAATCCTGAGCGACACACCGATCGCAACGATCAGCACGAGCCACGGCATCGTTCGCCTGCCGATGTGACTTGGTTCCATGCACAGCCCTGTTCGCCGCGACCCGGAATGTT
>CAVQQX010000094.1:0-11337 GCA_963714645.1 uncultured Gammaproteobacteria bacterium | reverse complement strand
ATCGCGGTCGGTGCCCGCACCGTCAAGATGAAGTTCGGGCACCACGGCGCCAACCACCCGGTGCTCGAACTCGTCACCGGCCGCGTCCTGATCACCTCGCAGAACCACGGTTTCGCCGTCGACGAGACGACGCTGCCGTCGAACGTGCGCACCACCCATCGCTCGCTGTTCGACGGCTCGCTCCAGGGCATCGAGTGCACGGACCGGCCGGCGTTCAGCTTCCAGGGACACCCCGAGGCCAGTCCCGGGCCCCGGGACCTCACGGCGCTCTTCGCGCAGTTCGTCGAGTCGATGCTGCGACGGAGCGCCGAGGCGCCGTTGCGCAGGCCCGTCTGACGCGCGTCCGCAGCGCAACGCCGCCCACGGAGCCCACGAACGCATGCCCAAGCGCACCGACCTGCAGAGCATCCTGATCATCGGCGCAGGCCCGATCGTGATCGGCCAGGCGTGCGAGTTCGATTACTCGGGTGCCCAGGCCTGCAAGGCGCTGCGCGAGGAAGGCTACCGCGTCATCCTGGTCAACTCGAATCCCGCGACGATCATGACCGACCCGGACATGGCGGACGCGATCTACATCGAGCCGCTCAACTGGCGCACAGTGGCGCGCATCATCGAGAAAGAACGTCCGAGCGCGCTGCTGCCCACGATGGGCGGCCAGACGGCGCTCAACTGCGCGCTCGACCTCGTGCGCGAGGGCGTGCTCGAGAAGTACGACGTCGAGCTGATCGCGGCCTCGCGCGAGGCGATCGACATGGCGGAGGACCGCGAGCTTTTCCGCAACGCCATGCGCGACATCGGTCTCGAGTGCCCGCGCTCGCGCGTCGCCCACAGCATGGAAGAAGCGCTGGCGATCCAGGCGGAGATCGGCTTTCCGACCGTGATCCGGCCCTCGTTCACGCTGGGCGGCAGCGGCGGCGGCATCGCGTACAACCGCGAGGAATTCGAGCAGATCGTCGCGCGCGGGCTCGACGCCTCGCCAACCAGCGAGGTGCTGCTCGAGGAATCCGTGATCGGCTGGAAGGAATTCGAGATGGAAGTCGTCCGCGACAAGGCGGACAACTGCATCATCATCTGCTCGATCGAGAACCTCGACCCGATGGGCGTGCACACGGGCGACTCGATCACGGTGGCACCCGCGCAGACGCTGACCGACAAGGAATACCAGCTCATGCGCGACGCCTCGATCGCGGTGCTGCGCAAGATCGGCGTCGAGTGCGGCGGCTCGAACGTGCAGTTCGCGGTCAGCCCCGACGACGGCCGGCTGCTCGTGATCGAGATGAACCCGCGCGTCTCCCGGTCGTCAGCGCTCGCCTCCAAAGCCACCGGGTTCCCGATCGCGAAAGTGGCGGCCAAGCTCGCGGTCGGTTACACGCTCGACGAGCTGCGCAACGAGATCACCGGCGGTGCGACACCCGCGGCGTTCGAGCCGACGATCGACTACGTCGTCACCAAGATTCCGCGCTTCACCTTCGAGAAGTTTCCGGGGGCGAACACGCGCCTCACGACGCAGATGAAGTCGGTCGGCGAGGTGATGGCGATCGGGCGCACGTTCCAGGAATCGCTGCAGAAGGCGTTGCGCGGACTCGAGACGGGCATCGACGGCCTGACGCCGGTCGCGACGCTGCCGCTCGCCGACGACGACGCGCGCAATGCGCTGCTCGAGGAACTGCGCATGCCCGGGCCGCACCGGTTGCGCTACGTGGCGGATGCATTCCGCGCCGGCCTGCCGCTGGACGAAATCCACGGTGCCGCGCGGATCGATCCGTGGTTCCTGGTCCAGGTCGGGGACCTCGTCCGCGAGGAGGCCGCGGTCGCCGCGGCAGGACTGCAGGCGCTCGACGAGCCGCGGCTGCGCGCGCTCAAGCGGAAGGGGTTCGCCGACAGCCGGCTGGCGCGCCTGCTCGGCACTTCCGAAGCGTCCCTGCGCCAGCGCCGGCAGTCGCTGGGCGTGCGCCCCGTCTTCAAGCGGGTCGACACGTGCGCGGCGGAGTTCGCGACCTCGACCGCTTATCTGTATTCGACTTACGAGGACGAGTGCGAGGCCGCCCCGACCTCGCGGCGCAAGATCGTGATCCTGGGCGGCGGACCGAACCGTATCGGGCAGGGCATCGAGTTCGACTACTGCTGCGTGCACGCGGCGCTCGCGCTGCGCGAGGACGGGTTTGAGACCATCATGGTCAACTGCAACCCGGAGACGGTGTCGACGGACTACGACACCTCCGATCGGCTCTATTTCGAACCGCTCACGCTCGAGGACGTCCTCGAGATCCTGCACGTCGAAAAGCCGTTCGGTGTGATCGTGCAGTACGGCGGGCAGACACCGCTCAAGCTCGCCAAGGCGCTCGACGAGGCCGGGGTGCCGATCATCGGCACGAGCCCGGACTCGATCGACGTTGCCGAGGACCGCGAACGATTCCAGCAGCTGGTCGAGCGGCTGCAGCTCAGGCAGCCGCCGAACCGCACCGCGCGCACCGAGGACGAGGCCGTGCGGCTCGCGACGGAGATCGGCTTCCCGCTCGTCGTGCGACCGAGTTACGTGCTCGGCGGCCGCGCGATGGAGGTCGTGTTCACGGAGGACGACCTGCGCACCTACATGACCCACGCCGTGCAGGTGTCCAACGACAGCCCGGTGCTGCTCGACCGCTTCCTCGACCTCGCGATCGAGGTCGACGTCGACGCGCTCTGCGACGGCAAGGACGTCTACGTCGGCGGCATCATGGAGCACATCGAACAGGCGGGCGTGCACTCCGGCGACTCGAGCTGCTCGCTGCCGCCGAACAGCCTGAACCAGGCGCTGCAGCACCAGATCCGCGAGCAGACGAAGCGCCTGGCGCTCGCCCTGAACGTGATCGGCCTGATGAACGTGCAGTTCGCGATCCAGAACGGCGTGGTGTACGTGCTCGAGGTGAATCCGCGGGCGTCGCGCACGGCGCCGTTCGTCTCCAAGGCGACGGGCGTGCCGATGGCCAAGGCCGGCGCCCGCGTGATGACGGGCAAGACACTGGCGGAACTCGGCCTCACGCGCGCGCGCACGCCCAAGTTCTTCTCGGTCAAGGAAGCGGTGTTCCCGTTCAACAAGTTCCCGGACGCCGACCCGATTCTCGGCCCGGAGATGAAGTCGACCGGCGAGGTCATGGGCACTGGCCGGAGCTTCGGCGAGGCCTATGCCAAGGCGCAGGCGGCCTCGGGCGTGACGCTCCCGACCCGCGGCGTGTGCCTGATCAGCGTGCGTGAGCGCGACAAGCCGCTGGCCGTGGACCTGGCCCGCCGCCTGGTGGTGCAGGGCTTCGAGATCGTCGCCACGCGCGGCACGGCCGACGTGCTCGAGCGCAACGGCGTCGAGTGCCGGCGCGCCAACAAGGTGCGCGAGGGCCGACCCCACATCGTCGACATGATCAAGAACGACGAGTTCTCGCTGATCGTGAACACGACCGAAGGCAAGCAGGCGGTGCGCGAGTCGAATTCGATCCGGCGCGAGGCCGTTGCCCGCAAGGTCACGTACTACACGACCCTGAACGGAGCGCTCGCCACCTGCGACGCGATCGACCACCTGCAGGAAGTCGAGGTCAACCGCCTGCAGGATCTTCACAAGGAGGTTTGGGTATGAGTCGTAAACCTATGACCTCTAAGGGATCTTTGAGGCTCAGAGAGGAACTGAAACGGCTGAAGACCGTGGAACGGCCGCGGATCATCCAGGCGATCGCCGAGGCCCGTGCCCACGGCGACCTCAGCGAGAACGCCGAGTACCACGCCGCGCGGGAGCAGCAGGCGTTCTGCGAGGGTCGCATCAACGAACTGGAGCACGAACTCTCCCACTGCCAGATCATCGACGTCTCGACCTTGCCGAAGACCGACAAGGTCGTGTTCGGAGCTACCGTCGAACTCGAGTCGGAAACGGGCGAGGCGGTCGTTTACCAGATCGTGGGCGAATCCGAGGCCGACGTGCGCCTCGGCCTGATCTCGATCACCTCGCCGATCGCCCGGGCGCTGGTCGGCAAGGCCGCGGGCGATCAGGTGGCCGTCGCCGTGCCGGGCGGACGGCGCACTTACGACATCGTGGTGGTCAGGTATGTCTAGCAAGTGACTGGTGAACAATGGCCAGGGCCTGGTAAGAATCGGAAGCCACGCGAGTGGCTCGTCCCCCGCCACTCGCCATTAGCCACTGTTTCCGTCCGGCAGCAGGATGGTCGGCTTTCCCGGGCGCGCCCTGTAGTACAGCGCCACATGCCCGATGCGCTGCACGAGCTCCGATTTCGTGGCGGTCGCGAGTTCCGCAAGCAGTTCGTCGCGCACCCCACGATCGCCCACGCGCGCTCGCACCTTGACCAGTTCGTGGTCGACCAGGGCCCGGTCCATCTCTGCAACCAGGTTCGGCCCGAGGCCGGAGTTGCCGACCAGCACGACCGGGTTGCGGTCGTGCCCGAGGCGGCGCAGGTGCTTGCGTTGGGCGTCGGTGAGCATGTCTTCGGGGTGGTTCAACCGCGCCGGCCGTACGGCGTTAATCGCTATGATCCGGTACTCCGCTCCAATCTGCATCCTCGAGGGGCCATTGCGGCCGCCCGCCCGCCGACCACCCATGCCCAAGCGCACCAAGTCGTCCGCAGCGTGGCTCGCCGAGCACGAGTCCGACCCGTACGTGAAGCGGGCGAGGGCCGAGGGCTGGCGGTCCCGCGCAGCGTTCAAGCTCGAGGAGATCCAGCGCACCGACCAACTCCTGCGACCGGGCATGACCATCGTGGACCTCGGCGCCGCGCCCGGCGGCTGGAGCCAGTTCGCGGCCCGCGTCCTCGCCGGGCAGGGCCGGATCATCGCGATGGATCTGCTGGAAATGCCCGGACTCGCAGGGGTCGAGTTCCTGCAGGGCGACTTCAACGACGCCGCCGTCGTCGAACGCTTGCTCGCGAGCGTCGGGCCGGGAAAAGTCGATCTTGTGATGTCCGACATCGCCCCCAACATGATGGGCATCGCGGACGTGGACCATGACCGCTCGATGCAGCTCGTGGAACTCGCGGTCGACTTCGCCTGTCGGACATTGCGTCCGGGTGGCGATTTCCTCGCCAAGGTCTTCCAGGGCCGCGGCTTCCAGCCATTGCTCGCTCAGCTGCGGGAGCATTTCGAATCCGTGAAGTTGCGCAAGCCGAAGGCCTCCAGGGCCAGGAACGCGGAGGTGTACGTTCTGGCACGGGGTTTTCGATTGGTGTAGTGTGAATTCGGCCGCAGAAGCACGTGCCCGGCGCGCGCTCAAGCCGGCTCTTCCGAGGTAGGGACTTGAACGATTTGGCCAAGAATGTCGTCCTGTGGATCGTGATCGCGGTCGTCCTCGCCACGGTCGTCAGCAATTTCAGCGCGCGTGGCCATGCCGTGCAGGAGATGCCGTATTCGGCGTTCCTCACGCACGTCAAGGAAGGCAGCATCTCCCAGGTCACGTTCCAGGGCGACAAGATCACGGGCCTGCGCGCGAGCGGCGAGCAGTTCGTCGTCTACAATCCAGAGACCGACAATTCGGCCTTGATCGGCACCCTGCAGCAGGGCGGGGTCACCTTCAGCGCGGCGCCGCCGGAGCGGCAGTCCGTGCTGTTCCAGCTGTTCATGTCGTCGTTCCCGATCCTGCTGCTGATCGGCGTCTGGGTCTACTTCATGCGCCAGATGCAGGGCGGCGCCGGCGGCCGCGGGGCGATGTCGTTCGGCAAGAGCCGCGCGCGACTCCTGAACGAAGACCAGGTCACGGTCACGTTCGCCGACGTCGCAGGCGTCGACGAGGCCAAGGAAGAGGTCTCGGAGATCGTCGACTTCCTGAAGGACCCGGGCAAGTTCCAGCGCCTCGGCGGGAAGATCCCGCGTGGCGTGCTGATGGTCGGCTCGCCGGGCACCGGCAAGACGCTGCTCGCCAAGGCGATCGCCGGCGAAGCCGAGGTGCCGTTCTTCACGATCTCGGGCTCGGACTTCGTCGAGATGTTCGTGGGCGTGGGTGCCTCGCGCGTGCGCGACATGTTCGAACAGGCGAAGAAGCACGCGCCCTGCATCATCTTCATCGACGAAATCGATGCAGTGGGCCGGCACCGCGGCGCGGGCCTCGGCGGCGGCCACGACGAGCGCGAGCAGACGCTCAATCAGCTCCTGGTCGAGATGGACGGCTTCGAGGGCAACGAGGGCGTGATCGTCATCGCGGCCACGAACCGCCCCGACGTGCTCGACCCCGCGCTGCTGCGACCGGGCCGCTTCGACCGCCAGGTCGTCGTGCCGCTGCCCGACGTGCGCGGCCGCGAGCAGATCCTCAAGGTCCACATGCGCAAGCTCCCGCTCGCGGAGGACGTGAAGCCCTCGATCATCGCGCGCGGCACGCCCGGCTTTTCCGGGGCGGACCTCGCCAACCTCGTCAACGAGGCCGCGCTGTTCGCGGCGCGGGCGAACCGGCGCACCGTGAGCATGGACGAATTCGATCGCGCCAAGGACAAGATCATGATGGGCGCGGAGCGCAAGTCCATGGTGATGGACGACAACGAGAAGAAGCTCACGGCGTACCACGAGGCGGGCCACGCGATCGTCGGGCTCAACGTGCCTGACCACGACCCGGTGTACAAGGTCACCATCATTCCGCGCGGACGCACGCTCGGCGTGACGATGTTCCTGCCCGAGGCGGACCGCTACAGCACGAGCAAGCGCCGGCTCGAGAGCCGCATCGCGACGCTGTTCGGCGGACGCGTTGCGGAGGAGATCATCTTCGGGCCCGAGTACGTGACGACGGGCGCGTCGAACGACATCGAGCGTGCCACCGAGATCGCGCGCAGCATGGTCACGAAGTGGGGCCTCTCGGACAAGCTGGGCCCGCAGAC
This sequence comes from uncultured Gammaproteobacteria bacterium, assembly GCA_963714645.1. Taxonomy (GTDB): domain Bacteria; phylum Pseudomonadota; class Gammaproteobacteria; order Steroidobacterales; family Steroidobacteraceae; genus RPQJ01. The sequence goes on along the minus strand of CAVQQX010000094.1, from coordinate 4,504 downwards.
ATACGCCGAGGACGAAGGCGAAGTCTTCCTCGGCCGCAGCGTCACGCAGCACAAGCAGGTCTCCGACGTCACTGCGCACGTGATCGACGAGGAAATCCGCGTCCTGATCGACAGCAATTTCCAGAAGGCAAAGGAAATCCTGACGCGCGACATCGACAAGCTGCACAGGATGGCCGAGGCGCTGATCAAGTACGAGACGATCGACGAATCGCAGATCGCCGACATCATGCAGGGCCGCGACCCGAAGCCTCCGGCCGACTGGGAAGACCGCGACGTCGGGTCTCCGCCGGGAGCGAAGCCCCGGGAACGGCGCAGCGGCGAGGGCGATGCCCCGACCGGCAACCCCGCACCACAGCACTGACCTGCCACGCCCGCCCTCCGCACGACGCCCCGGCGCTGCCCGGGGGGCGTCTTTTTTGATGACGGCGAGGTCGCATCCTGCTTGCGTGCTGCGTCGGCACGACGCACTCTCCAGATCGTACATGGACGACCAGACGCGACGACGACCCGGGCCACGTGCCGACCCCGCCACGGCCAGCACGAAGGCGACGCGCGCTTTCGAGGGCGCCCTGCTCGCACGCAACCCGGACGCGTGGATCGTCACCGATGCCGCCGGGCGCATCGCGCACTGGAGCGAAGGCGCCGCGGCCGTGTTCGGACATGCCTGCGACTCCACGCTCGACCTGGCGCTGGTCGAGCTGTTGATGCCGGGTGACCGCGGTGCTGCCTGCCAGTCGGCTGTCGCGACCGCGCTCGCCGATGGAGATGCCCGGTTCGAGACGCTGGCCCTGCACCGCGACGGCTCCCTGCTCTACATCGACTTTGTGCTGCGTCCGCTCCAGGACTTCGCCGACGGTCACGTGCTGTGGTCGGGTCGCGACGTGACGCAGCCGCGCCTCCGCCGCGCTGCCTCACATCTCGCGGCGCGTTACGGTGAGCTGCTCGAATCGACTCCAGACGGCATGCTGCTCGTCGGCGAGACGGGGCACGTGCTGGTCGCGAACTCGAACGCCCAGCGCATGTTCGACTACGAACCGGGCGAGCTGTTCGGGCGGCTGGTCGACGAGCTGATCCCGCAGAGCCTGCGAGCCCGGCACGTGAGTCATCGGGCCGGCTATTTCCTGCACCCGCGGGTGCGCTCCATGGCGGCGGGCGCGGACCTGCGCGCGCGACGCAGGTCGGGCGAGGAATTCCCGGTCGAAGTCAGCCTGAGCCCGCTGCAGACGGAACAGGGGCTGGTCGTGATCAGCGCGGTCCGCGACGTCACCGACCGGGTCGCCGCCGCACGACGCTTCCGCGCGTTGCTCGAGGCCGCGCCCGAGGCGATCGTGATCGCCGACGGCAGCGGGCGGATCGTGCTCGCCAACTCGCAGACCGACGCGCTCTTCGGCTACGCGCGCGAGGAACTCGTCGGCCAACCGGTCGAGATACTGCTGCCCGAGCGCTTTCGCCCGGCCCACGCCGGCCACCGCGAGGCCTACGCACTGCAGCCGCGCGTGCGCGCGATGGGCGCCGGGCTCGAGCTCTTCGCACGGCGCAAGGACGGGAGCGAGATCCCCGTGGAAATCAGCCTGAGCCCGATCAGCACGGAGGAGGGCATGCTGGTCTCCGCGGCGATCCGGGACATCACCGAACGCAAGGCGGTCGAGCGCCGGCTGCAGGAGCAGAACGTCGAACTGGCCCGCGCGAGCGCGGCGAAGACCAATTTCCTGGCCGGCATGAGCCACGAGCTGCGCACGCCGTTGAACGCGATCCTGGGTTTCACCGGCACGCTGCTGATGAAGCTGCCGGGCCCCTTGAACGTGGAGCAGGAGCGGCAGCTGCGCACCGTCCAGGGCGCGGGCCAGCACCTGCTCGCGCTGATCAACGACCTGCTCGACCTCACGCGGATCGAGAGCGGCGAGACGCACGTCGAACGCGCGCCCGTGGACTGCGTGGAGGTGGCGCGCGAAGCCGCGACGCAGGTGCGTCCGCTCGCGGAGGCGAAGGGCCTCGCGTTCGAGTCGACGCTGCCCGACGGGGAGGTGACGATTTCTACCGATCGGCGGGCCTTGCGGCAGATCCTGATCAACCTGCTCGGCAATGCCGTCAAGTACACGCAGCAGGGCCAGGTCCGGCTGCGCGTCGAGCGTCACCGCGACGGCGGCATTCGCTGCGAGGTGAGCGACACCGGCATCGGCATCCGCGCGGAGGACCGCGAGCGCCTGTTCCGCGCATTCTCCCGGCTCGAGCGCGGGAACGAGTCGCGCCAGAGCACCGGCCTCGGCCTGTACTTGAGCGCGAGGCTCGCCCAGCTGCTCGACGGCACGATCGATTTCGACTCGGCGGTCGGCCGCGGCAGCACGTTCATCCTGTATCTCCCGGAGAGGTGACGATGTCACGGATCCTGCTCGTAGAGGACAACCCGACCAACCTCGAGCTCTTGCGCTACCTGCTCGTGCACCACGGACACGAGGTGGAGATGGCGGAGAACGGCGAGGACGGTGCCCGCCTGGTCGGCGAGATGCGGCCCGACATCGTGCTCTGCGACCTCCGGATGCCGCACGTCGACGGTTACGGCCTGCTCGAGCGAGTCCGCGTCGATCGCACGCTCGACGACATCGTGATCGTCGCGGTGACCGCCTACTCCATGCCGGAGGACCACCGGCGGGTGCGCGAAGCGGGCTTCGACGGCCACCTGACGAAGCCGATCACGCCGGAGACGTTCGTCGGCGAGGTCGAGGCCTTCATCGCCGCGGGGCGGAAGAACTGCAGCGGACGCGGCTAGTCGACCCCGGCCCGACGCGGTACGGCCCCACGCGCTACCATGCGCGGCCATGCTGCTGCGGTTGCGCTCGCGTTCGATCGACCTCGCCTCGCCCTGCGTGATGGGCGTGCTCAACGTCACTCCGGATTCGTTTTCCGACGGCGGCCTCCACCGATCGCACTCCACTGCGATCGACGCGGGGGCACGCATGGTCGAGGAGGGTGCCGCGATCGTGGATGTCGGCGGCGAATCGACTCGCCCCGGCGCGCACGCCGTCGCGCTGCAGGAAGAGCTCGAGCGGGTGGTGCCCGTCATCGAGGGGCTCGCCCGGCGCGTCGACGTGGCGCTGTCGGTCGACACGAGCAAGCCGGAGGTCATGGCGGCAGCGATCGCCGCCGGCGCACACCTGGTCAACGACGTGCGGGCCATGCGTGCGCCCGACGCGCTCGCGATTGCGGCTCGAGCCGGCGTCGCGGTCTGCGTCATGCACATGCGCGGTGAGCCGGCCACGATGCAGATCGGGCCGGTCTATGACGACGTGGTGGCTGAGGTGCGGGGATTTCTCGTCGAGCGAGTCGCCGCATGCCGGGCCGCCGGGATCGCCGACGACTCGATCTGCGTCGATCCCGGCATCGGCTTCGGCAAGTCCTACGCCCACAATCTCCAGCTGTTGCAGCACCTCGGCGAATTCACCGGCCTCGGCGGCGCACTGCTGATCGGCGTATCGCGCAAGTCGCTGCTCGGTATCATCACGGGCCGGCCACCGGCGGAGCGGGCCGTGGGCAGTGCGACGCTCGCGGCGCTGTGCGTCGAGCGTGGCGCCAGGATCGTCCGGGCCCACGACGTGGCGGCGACCGCCGACGCCCTGAAGATTGCGTCCGCCCTGGCCGGGCGGTCCTGAGGAGTACATTTCGATCATGGCACGCAAGTATTTCGGCACGGACGGCGTGCGCGGGCGCGTGGGCGAACACCCGATGACCGTGGAGTTCGCGCTGCGCCTCGCGAGCGCGGCTGCGCGCGTGCTCGCACCGGAGGGCGGCACGGCGCTGGTCGGCAAGGACACGCGCCTCTCGGGCTACATGTTCGAAGCCGCGCTCGAGGCCGGCTTCGTGGCGGCCGGGGTCGACGTGCAGCTGATCGGCCCGCTGCCGACGCCCGGAATCGCCTACCTGACCCGGCGTTTCGGCTGCCGGTTCGGGGTCGTCATCAGCGCCTCGCACAACCTGTACGAGGACAACGGCATCAAGTTCTTCGACGCGCACGGCGGCAAACTCTCCGACGAGATCGAGGAGCGGATCGAGTCGTACTTCGACCAGCCGGCGCTCACGTGCGAATCGAACGGCCTCGGCAAGGCCGTCCGCGTCGACAAGTCACGCGTCGTTTACCAGGAATTCTGTGCGTCCGTCCTGCCGCGAGGACTCGACCTCACGGGCCTCAAGATCGTCGTCGACTGCGCCAACGGCGCGGCCTACAAGGTGGCGCCACGCGTGCTGTCGGACCTCGGTGCGGAAATCATCCCGATCGGGTGTTCACCGAACGGTCGCAACATCAATCTGCGCTGCGGCTCGACGGCGCCCGCGCTGATCCAGGCGACGGTGGCCGGTGTCGGGGCCGACGTCGGCATCGCGCTCGACGGCGACGGTGACCGGCTCGTGATGGTCGATCACCTCGGGCGCCTCGCGGACGGGGACCAGCTGCTCTACGTGATCGCCTCCGATCGACAGCGCAGCGGCACGCTGCAGGGCCCCGTCGTCGGCG
>CAVQQX010000093.1:0-20288 GCA_963714645.1 uncultured Gammaproteobacteria bacterium | reverse complement strand
GCAGGTCGCGCGCAAGGCGCGTCGTGAGCACTACCCGGCGCCCTACGCGATCGTCGAGCTGTGGCGCCGGCACGGGGCACAAGGACGGGCGGCCTACGAGGCCGAGGCCCGCTCGGTCGCTGAGCTCGTCTTCACGCCCACCTCGCGCAATCTCGTACGGGTGTTCTTCCTGCAGGAGCGGCTCAAGGCGCTCGGCGGTCGCGAGGTTCGTGCGGGCGGCCACGTCCACGTCGTAGGCGCCGGCGTCATGGGGGGCGACATCGCCGCATGGTGCGCCCGACGCGGCTACACGGTCACGCTGCAGGACCGCACCGCTGAGCTGGTGCAGCGGGCGATCTCCCGCGCGCGGGAGACGTTCGAGCGTCGCGCACGCGTGCCGGGACAGGCCGAGACGGTGGCTGCGCGGCTGCAAGGCGACGTCGAGGGCACGGGGGTTGCCCGGGCCGATGTCGTGATCGAGGCGATCTTCGAGGACGCCGCCGCCAAGCGTGCGCTCTACGCGCGCCTCGAGTCACGACTCAAGCCGTCGGCCTTGCTCGCCACCAACACGTCGAGCCTCCTCCTCGAGACGCTCGCACCGGCGCTCGCCGATCCTGCACGGCTCGTGGGCCTGCACTTCTTCAATCCCGTGGCGCAGTTGCCGCTGATCGAGGTCGTGGAGTCCGTGGTGACCGATCCGCATCGGCGCGCGGCCGCCCTCGCGTTCGCGCGCGCGATCGACAAGCTGCCGCTGCCGTGTCGCAGCTCGCCGGGCTTCCTCGTCAATCGCGTGCTGATGGCGTACATGTCCGAGGCGCTGCTGGCCGCGCAGGAAGGCGTGCCGTTCACGCAGATCGACACCGTGGCCGAGCGCTTCGGCATGCCGATGGGACCGATCGAGCTCGCCGACGTCGTCGGCCTCGACGTATGCCTGCACGTTGGCCGCATTCTCGCCGAGGCGTTCGGCGGGCCGGCACCGGAAGCGGTGGCGGAACTCGTGCAGGCAGGCAAGCTCGGGAAGAAGACAGGACAGGGTCTCTATGCCTGGCGCGACGGCAAACCGGTGAAGACCGCCATCGACGCGGGAGCGCAGGCCCCCGCCGACCTCGAGGATCGGCTGGTGCTCGCACTCGCGAACGAAGCCATGGCGGCATTGCGCACGGGCGTGGTGGCGGATGCCGACCTCGTCGACGCCGGCCTGGTGTTCGGCGCGGGTTACGCGCCGTTTCGTGGCGGACCGCTGCAGTACGCACGACAGCGCGGCGTCGCGCAGGTCGTCGCGCGCCTCGACGAGCTGGCCCGACGTTACGGCAAACGGTTCCGCCCGGACGCCGGGTGGTCCGGGTTCGACGGCAGCCCCGCGTGATATCATCGCGCACCTTTCGCACCTGGCCGTGAATGAGCAGCGAACGCGCCCCTGACCTGAGCCTCCTGCGAGCGTTCTCTCCCCTCGACGGACTCAAGAACGACAACCTGCGCGCCCTTGCCCGCAAGACCACGGTCCGCGAGCTGGCCCAGGGCCGGCTGCTTTTCAAGGAAGGCGACCTCGACAAGCGGACGATCTACCTCGTGAGCGGCGTCGTCGAGCTGCTGACCGGTGGTCGCATCGTCGGCACCATCCGCAGCGGCACGCCCGACGCCCGTCACCCGCTGGCCCCCGTGCTGCCCCGGCGCTGCTCCGCGCGGGTCGCGTCCGAGAAAATCGAGTTCCTGGCGATCGACAGTGACATGCTCGACGTGCTGATCACTTGGGACCAGACGGGCCAGTACGAGGTGGGCGAGCTGCGGGCCGGCGACGAGGCGAGCGACGACTGGATGACGATGCTGCTGCAGAGGCGCGCCTTCCACCGCATCCCGCCGGCCAACCTGCAGGCCGTCTTCATGCGCATGCAGCGCATGACCTATGCTGCTGGCGATACCGTGATCCGCCAGGGTGACGAAGGCGACTATTTCTACGTGATCGTCGAAGGTCGCTGCGCCGTCAGCCGCGAGACGCCGCTCAACCGTGAAGGCATCCGCCTGGCCGAGCTCGGCAAGGGCGAGAGCTTCGGCGAGGAAGCACTGATCTCGGGGGCCCGGCGCAACGCGACCGTCACGATGCTGACCGAGGGCACGCTGATGCGCCTCGGCAAGGACGACTTCAACACGTTGCTCAACGAGCCGATGCTGCAGTGGGTCGACTACGAACGCGCACGGCAGATCACCGAGAAGGGCGGCGTCTGGCTCGACGTGCGGCTGCCGAGCGAATACGAACACTGGCACCCCGATCCGTCGATCAACGTGCCGCTGTATTTCATCCGGCTGAAGCTCAAGACCCTGGACCCGGCAGTCCCGTACGTCGTCGTGTGCGACAACGGCCGGCGCAGCTCTGCTGCGGCGTATGTGCTGAGCGAACGCGGCCTCGACGCCTCCGTGCTGCGAGGCGGCATCTCCGGAACGGAACTGGCAGATGCGCTGCTGAGCAGAAGCGACTAGTCGCTTCCGTCACATCGTATGCGTGGGTTTGTCCCCGCCGAGCGCACCGGCCAGGTAGGCCTCGATCTTGCGCTGGGTGTTGCCGCGGTCCTGCTCGCTGAACTGCACGCCGATTCCGGCGGTGCGCTTGCCCTGCGCGCCCTTGGGCGTCATCCAGATCACGCGCCCGGCGACCGGCAGCTTCTCGTCCTCGCCCATGAGGTTGAGCAGCATGAACACCTCGTCGCCGAGCCGGTAGTTGCTGCTCGTCGGGATGAAGAGACCGCCGTTCTTCACGAAAGGCATGTAGGCCAGGTAAAGCGCGCTCTTGTCCTTGATGGTGAGCGTCAGCAGCCCGGGCTTGTTCGGTTGTCTGGTCGCGGGGGCGGGACTCATCTCACCTCGGCTCCGTCAGCGGGGCCTGGCCGCGGCTCGAAGCTCGAGCAGTACGGTTTCGACCACCAGGGGCGCGGAGGCCGAGCCTTCCAGAAGGCGGCGAGCCTCGCGCAAGCGATCCAGCACCTGGAACGCCGCGGTTATGTTCAACTCGGCTGCAGCCCTTTGCAAGGGAGAACCGGCGCGAAACGTGAGGCTCGTCTCACCGCCGGCGCCGGTCGCGCCCCGGACGGCCGCGCCGAGCCAGGCTTCCAGCCAGTCGAGGCGCACCGGCAGCCCTTCGCCCTGCATGTCGGCCGCGGCACGGGTCACGTCGATCCGGTCCGCGAGAAAGGCCTCGAGCAGGTCCGTCATCTGCTGCTCGAGGTGCTCGAAGTGGGGCGCCAGCGCCAGCGCCCGCAGGGGCGCGCCGCCCGCCACCTCCAGCATCCGCGGTGAGGCGGGCGCGCCCAGCGCGTCGCCGAGCCATTTCAGTGAGGCCGCCACTGCCGGCCGGGCCACTTCGATGCGCTGGCTGCGGCTGCGCAGCGTCGCGAGCAGCACGGACGGCCGCGCCGTGACCAGCACGATCAGCGTGCGGGGCGAGGGCTCCTCGAGCGTCTTGAGCAGTGCGTTCTGGGCGGGTGCCCAGAGCTTGTCGGCCGGCACGACGATCGCGATCCGGTACCCGCGTCGCAGGCTCGTCATCGCGAGCTGCTCGCAGACCTCGCGCACCTGGTCGATGCCGATCGACTTTTTCTCCTCGAGCGGCCGCAGCCAGTAAACGTCAGGGTGCGTTCCCGCCCGGCTCAAGTGACATTCGGCACATCGGCCGCAGGCGACGAGCGCGCCGTCGCCACGTCCGCTGCACAGCATCGCGGCCGCTAGCGCAGAGGCGAAGCGTTCCTTGCCGACCCCCGCCGGACCCTGCAGCAGCAGCCCGTGTGGCAGCCGGCCAGCCGCGACGGCCGCGCCGAGGCGCGCGTTCGCCGCCGCGTGCCACGGCAGGAAGTCGATCGGGGGGACCGACGCCTCCCCGTCGTCCGCCGAATCGCGGTCCGCGTCTGCGCTCATGCACTCCCTCCGCGGGCGAGCAGCGTCGCGAGCGCCGCCTGCACGTCCTGCGCGACGGCCGCCTCGTCACGACTCGCGTCGACCACGCGGAATCGCGCGGTCTCGCGCGACGCGCGCTCGAAGTACGCACGGCGCACGGCCTGGAAGAATTCCAGTTGCTCCGCTTCGAAACGGTCGGGGCCGGAACCTCCGTTGCGCAGCCGGGCCCGCGCGAGGCCGATCTCGGGCGGCGCGTCGAGCAGCACGGTCATGTCGGGCTGCAGGGTCGGGTGCACCACTCCCACCAGCGCATCGATCTGGGACTCCGGCACGCCGCGTCCCCCGCCCTGATAGGCATACGTGGCGTCCGTGAAGCGATCGCACAGCACCCACCTCCCGCGTGCGAGCGACGGCTCGATCAGGCTCGTGAGGTGGCTCGCGCGTGCGGCGAACATGAGCAGCAGTTCGCAGGCCGGGGACATCGCCTCGTCGGCGTCGTGCTCGAGCAGCAGCGTACGGATGCGTTCCGCGCGCGGCGTACCGCCCGGCTCGCGTGTCTCTACGACATCGATGCCGGCCGACCGGAGCCACGCCGCCGCCCGGCGCAACTGGGTCGACTTGCCGGCGCCCTCACCGCCTTCGAACGTCACGAATCTGCCGCGCATGCGGGACGATCCCTCAGGGGGCCTTCTCGACCTGGCGTTGCTGCCGGTAACGGACGAGGTACTGGCGCACCGCGGTCTCGTGCCCGGCAAGCGTCTTCGAGAACACGTGCGACCCGTCGCCGCGACCGGTGGCGACGAAGAAGATCTCGCCGCGTTCGTCGGGCTGCACCGCCGCCCGCAGCGATCCAGCACCGGGCAACGCGATCGGTGTCGGCGGCAGGCCATCGCGCGTGTACGTATTGTAAGGCCCGTCGCGCTCGAGGTCGGCACGACGCAGGTTGCCGTCGAACTTCTCGCCCAGGCCGTAGATGACGGTCGGGTCCGTCTGCAATCGCATGCCGCGTCGCAGGCGCTGCACGAACACGCCGGCGATGCGCGGGCGTTCCTCGGCGAGGCCGGTCTCGCGCTCGACGATCGAGGCGAGGACCAGCGCTTCGTAGGGACTCGCGAGCGGCAGGTCGTCGCGTCGCTGGCTCCACGCGGCTTCGAGTTCCTTGCGCATGCGGTCGCGCGCCTGGCGCAGCAGCTCGATGTCGCGCGTACCCTTGCCGAACAGGTACGTATCGGGGAAGAACATCCCTTCCGGGTGCACGCCCGCCTCGCCGAGTTGCGTCATGATCTCGGCGTCGCCCGCCTGCTTGGTCGAGTGCTCGAGCGTCGACTCGTCGGCGAGCGCCTTGCGCAGGTCGCGGAACGTCCAGCCCTCGACGATAGTGACCGAGTGCTGCACGACCGCGCCGCTCACGAACAGCGCGAGCAGCGTTCGCGGCGTGGTGCCGGGCTGGATGGCGTACTCGCCTGCACGCATGCGCGAATCCGCACCGGTGTAACGGCCGTACCACGCCAGCAGCCGGGGATGCTCGAGCAACCCGCGTCCTGCGAGGTCGCGGGCGACAGCGGTGAGCGTCTGCCCCGGCGCGACGTCGACCGTCACCGCCTCGGCGGCGAGATCGAGCGGTGTTGCAAGCCACTGTCGCACGAACAGCGCCGCACCACCACCCGCCAGGGCGAGCACGAAGACGCCGCCCAGCAGTGCGCGACGCAGCATCCGGGTCACGTCTCGCCGGCCTCGAGCGCAGCACGAAGGCGGCTCGTCGTGACGACAGAGTCGAAGTCCTTGACGCCTTCGACGACCCCTACCGGACGGATGCCGCGGACGGCGTTGGTGAGGAACAGCTCGTCGGCGCGCTCGACGTCGGCCAGCGTGTAGTCGCCGACCTCGACCTCGAGGCCGATCCGCGCCGCCACCCGCAGCACGACCTCGCGCATGACGCCGGACACGCCGCAGTCGCTGATCTGCGGCGTCAGCAGGCGTTCCTTGCGCACCAGAAAGACATTGGCCGCGGTGCCCGAGATCAGACGGTCGTCGGTGGAGCGCATCAACCCTTCGTCGACGCCGGGTTCGCGCAGTTCGGCGCCGGCCAGGACCTGCTCGAGACGATTCAGGTGCTTGATGCCGGCGAGGCGCGGGTTGCGCGCCAGCCGGGTCTCGCACACCCGGAGCAGCAATGGACGGGACGCCTCGGATTCCGAGACCTGCGCTGCGGTCGAATTTACGATGCGGGTGATCTTGGGCTCGGCCGGCGGAGGATAGCCCCGCGGACCCGGACCCCGCGTGACGATGAGTTTGACGACGGCGGCGCCGAGGCCCTCGAGCACGCGCGCGCAATCGGCGGCCACCTGGTCGGGAGCAGGCATCGGCATGTCGAGGCGATGGCAGCCTTCCGCAAGCCGTGCGAGGTGCAGTTCGAGCCGCAGTACGCGCCCGTTCGATGCGCCCATGGTCTCGAACAGGCCGTCGCCATACTGCAGCCCGCGGTCGTCCGCCGAGATGCCCGCGCCCTCCACGCCGTTCACGAGTCTGCGTCCGATCACGTCCGTTCTCCCAGCGCCCGCAGAATGCCGCGGGCCTTGGCCCGGGTTTCCGCGAGCTCCGCGTCCGCCACCGAGTCTGCCACGATGCCGGCCCCGGTCCTAAACCCGATCTCACCGTCGCGCAGCGTCAGTGTCCGGATCAGGATGTTGAGGTCCATCGAACCGTCGAGGCCGAGGTAGCCGAGCGAGCCCGTGTAGGCATCGCGCGGGCCGTGCTCGAGCCCGGCGAGGATCTGCATGCAGCGCACCTTCGGGCATCCGGTGATGGTGCCTCCGGGAAATACCGCAGCGATCGCGCGTCCGGGCGTGACGTCGTCGCGCAGCACGCCGCGGACGTTCGAGACGATGTGATGCACAGTCGCGTACGTCTCGATGGTCATGTACTCGTCGACCTCGACCGTGCCGCCCCGGCAGATCCGCCCGAGGTCGTTGCGCTCCAGGTCGACCAGCATCACATGCTCGGCCTGTTCCTTCTCGTTGAGCCGCAGCTCGCGCTTGAGCGCCGCGTCGCTCGCGGCATCGCGACCGCGAGGGCGCGTGCCGGCGATCGGGCGCGTGCTCGCGACCCCGTCGCGCAGCTCGAGCAGCCGCTCCGGCGAGGAGCTCAGCACGGCAAACCCGTCGAGACGCGCCAGGGCTGCAAACGGCGCCGGATTGGCCGCGCGCAGCGCGCGGTACAGGTCGGACGCCGTGGCGCCCTCACCGAGCCGGGCCCGCCACGAACGCGAGAGGTTCGCCTGGTAGACGTCGCCGCGGGCAATCGCCTCCAGCACCTCGTGCACGCCGGCGATGAAGTCTTCCGGCGCCTGTTCGACGACCTCGCGCGCGAGTCGCGCCGGCGCGGTGCGCGGGGGCAGGCCCGACAACCGGGCGAGGTCTGTGTCGAGCTGTCGTTGCAGGGCCTGCTGCCGTTCGTCGGACTCCGCGCATACGCGGAGACTGCCGTCGATCCGGTTCCGCAGGACTGCGCCTTGCATGCGCCATGCGACGGCGCGTGGAAGCTCCGCTGGCGGGAGGTGCAGCGTGGGCTCGATTTCCTGGGCCAGTTCGTAGCCCAGGTAGAGGAACCAGCCGGAAGCGAACGTCGAGCGGGACATGCGCGTCGACGCAGACGCCTCGCCTGGCCCAGCGCGGCCGCGCCCGCCTGCGGCGTCGCCCTCCCCCGCGCGGCGCGCAAGCCGTCCGGTACGGGCGGGAGAGGTGAAGGCCCCGGACGAAACGGGAGACTCCGGGTCGAGGAACCATCGGTCGAGGGCATCGAGGAACGAGTTGCCCTGCGTGCGCGGGGCATCGCCGGCGAGGGAACCGTCCGGGGCTTGGACCAGGCGCGCGCCCGGCAGGGCGAAGAGCACGTCGGCCCGGCCGAGTGCGTCGGCACCGGTCACGCTCTCGAGCAGCACCGGGTAGCGCTCCGGAAAGTGCTCGTGCAGGGCGAGCAGGTCGACGTTGCTGTTGGACGAAGGTGCGCCCACTCAGGTGAGCGCGCGGAAGACCAGGCTGCCGTTCGTGCCGCCGAAGCCGAATGAGTTCGAGAGCGCGACGCGCACCGGCGCCTGCCGTGCGGTGAGCGGCACGTAGTCGAGGTCGCACTCCGGGTCCGGATTCTCCAGGTTGATCGTCGGCGGCAGCACGCCATCGCGGATCGCGAGGATCGAGAAGATCGCCTCGACGACGCCGGCCGCCCCGAGCAGGTGACCCGTCATCGACTTGGTCGAGCTCACTGCAACCTTGTGGGCATGGTCGCCGAACGCACGCTTGATCGCGATCGTCTCCGCGCGGTCGCCGAGCTCGGTCGACGTCGCGTGTGCGTTGATGTAGTCGACCTGGTCGGGCGCGATGCCCGCGTCGCGGACTGCGTTCACCATGGCGAGGCGAGCGCCTTCGCCGTCCTCGGGCGGTGCGGTGATGTGATGGGCATCGCCGCTCATGCCGAAGCCGACGAGCTCGGCATAGATGCGGGCCCCGCGCGCCTTCGCGTGTTCGTATTCCTCCAGCACGATCGCGCCACCGCCCTCCGCGATCACGAAGCCGTCGCGGTCGCGGTCCCAGGGGCGGCTCGCGCGCCCGGGCTCGTCGTTGCGGAGCGACAGTGCCTTGGCCTGGCCGAAACTGCCGACGCCGAGCGGCGTGAAGGCCATCTCGGTCCCGCCGGCAATCATCGCGTCCGCGTCACCGTACTGGATCAGCCGCGCCGCGATGCCGATCGAGTGAGTCGACGTCGTACAGGCCGTCACCAGCGCGATATTCGGCCCGCGCAGCCCGTAGTGGATCGAGACCTGGCCGGCCGCCGCGTTGATGATGCTGCCCGGGATGAAGAACGGCGAGATCTTGCGCGGCGACTTCGCCTCGAGCCACTTCTCGGTGTTCTCCTCGATCGTGTGCAGGCCGCCGATGCCCGCACCGATCGCGACGCCGATCCGCGCCGATCTGGCCTCGGTCACCTCGATGCCCGAATCGCGAATCGCCTGCACGGCGGTCGCGAAGCCGAACGGAACGAACGGATCGAACTTCCGCACGTCCTTCGGCGACATGTATTCCTCGGCGGTGAAGCCCTTCACCTCGCCGCCGATGCGGCAGGGGAACGCGCTCACGTCGAGCTTGGTGATGGGACCGATGCCGCTGCGACCGTTGACGATGCCGTCCCATGCGGTCGCCACCGTGCTCCCGAGCGGGGAGACGATCCCTAGACCGGTGACGACGACCCTGCGCCTGGACAAGCTGAGCCCCCCGGACGAATTGCGACGGTTGGAGAACGTGGCCGGACGCGCCTTGCGTGGCGACCCGGCAGACGAGCGGCGGCTTCAGGGCTGGCTGCGGCGCTCGTTGATGTAGTCGATGGCCTGCTGGACGGTGGTGATCTTCTCGGCGTCCTCGTCCGGAATCTCGGTCTCGAATTCTTCTTCGAGCGCCATCACGAGTTCGACAGTGTCGAGCGAGTCAGCCCCGAGGTCGTCGACGAAAGAGGACTCGTTCGTGACCTCTTCCTCCTTGACGCCCAGTTGCTCGGCGACGATCGCCTTTACCCGCTGTTCAATACTGCTCATTGTCGTTGGAATCCTTTGGGAGGAAATGAATCCGGGCCAGACGCTCGGGGCAGGCCGGTATGGGGCGCGTATTCTATGTTAAGCCCCCCGCGGGGGTCCAATGGGGCGGTTTTTCGTTTCAGATCATGTACATGCCGCCGTTTACATGCAGCGTTTCCCCGCTGATGTAGGCGGCTTCCGCAGACGCCAGGAACGCGACCGCCTGCGCCACGTCGGACGGTGCTCCGAGGCGTCCCAGCGGTACCTGTGCGAGCAGCGCGGCCTTCTGGGCATCGCCGAGTGCACCGGTCATGTCGGTGACGATGAAGCCGGGGGCGACGACGTTGACCGTGATGTTGCGCGATCCGACCTCGCGCGCGAGGCTCTTGGAGAACCCGATCATGCCGGCCTTCGCCGCGGCGTAATTGGTCTGCCCGGCATTGCCCATCACCGCGATCACCGAAGCGATGTTGACGATGCGCCCCCTGCGGGCCTTCATCATGCCGCGCATGACCGCCTTGCAGGTGCGATACACGGCGCCCAGGTCGGTCTCGAGCACGGTCTGCCAGTCGTCGGCCGACATGCGCATCAGGAGGCCGTCGCGGGTCACGCCCGCGTTGTTGACGAGGATCGACGGCGTGCCCTCCACGCCATCGACCGCCTTGAAGCAGGCTTCTACCGCAGCGCCGTCGGCAACGTCGAGCACCACGCCACGCCCGGCGATGCCGGCGTCGGCGAGGTACGCGCTGATCGCCTGTGCGCCTGTGTCGGAAGTGGCCGTGCCGACGACACGTGCACCGCGCGAGCCCAGCTCCAGTGCGATCGCCTTGCCGATGCCGCGCGTCGCCCCCGTCACGAACGCGAATTCGCCGTCGACCCGGCTCATGTGGACACCCCGCAGGCCGCGAGTGCGGCGGTGATCGACGGCGGATCCTCGAGCGCCAGCATTCTGAGCTCCGGCTTGCGCTCGATGCGGCGGTTGAGCGAGGTGAGCACCTTGCCCGGGCCGCACTCGACGAAAGTCGTGCAGCCGCCCGCGATCATCGCGCGGATCGTCTCTGCCCAGCGCACGGGCTTGTAGAGCTGTTCCCTGAGCGAGCGCCGGATGCCGTCCGGCGTCGCGTGCGTCTTCACGTCGACCGTGTAGACCTCGGGAATGCCCGGCATGCGCACGTCGACCTGCGCGAGACGCTCGCAGAGGCGGTGTGCCGCCACGGTCATCAGACTGCTGTGCGACGGGACGCTCACGGGAAGCAGCACGGCGCGCTTGGCGCCCCTGGCCGTCGCAAGCTGCATCGCGCGTGCGACGGCGGTCGCATGGCCTGCGATGACCGTCTGGCCCGGCGCATTGAAATTCACCGGCTCGACGACTTCGCCCTGCGCCGCTTCGCGGCAGGCCGCCTCGAGCCCGGCCTCGTCGAGTCCCAGGATGGCCGCCATCGCGCCCCGCCCGGCCGGCACCGCTTCCTGCATCGCCTGGCCGCGGAACCGCACGAGGGCGATCGCATCGCGGAACGCGAGCGACCCCGCGCAGACGAGTGCGGAATATTCGCCGAGGCTGTGGCCGGCCATCGCCACGGGCAGCGGTCCACCGTGGGCGAGCCACACGCGCCAGGTGGCGACACCGGCCGCGAGCATGGCCGGCTGCGTGCGCTCCGTCGCGCCGAGGTCCGTCTCGGGACCGTCCTGGCAAAGACGCCACAGGTCATAACCGAGCACCTCGCTCGCCTCGGCGAAGGTCTCGCCCACGACCTGCTCGGCTGCGCCGAGCGCCGCGAGCATGCCGACCGATTGCGAGCCCTGCCCCGGGAACACGAAAGCGAGCGTCATCGTCGAATACCATTGGTGGTCGTCCCATCGCGGGACGCGCGATTATACCGGCGCCGTCCGCGAATGCTCCCGGCGCCAGAGCACCCACGCAGCCGCGGCTGCACCCCCGAGCGCGCCGTAGGTGTGCGCCGCGACGACGATCGGTACGGCAAGCGTCGCCGCCGTGAAGGGCAACGGGCCGGCGAACTGCTCCCAGGCGAGCTTCGAGACGAAGAGCACGAACACGAGCACGGTGATCCAGTCCCGGTCACGCCGGACCCAGCAGAGCATGCCGGCGGCCATGAGGCCGTGCAGCGCGCCGGAGAACCCGACGTACCAGGCGAGCTGCGGCTGCAGCAGCAGGAACCCCACGTCGATCGCCGCGGTCGAAGCAGCGAGGATCGCGAGCCACGTACCGCGCCCGTAGTCGGCGCCGAACAGCCACCCGACCAGCGCCAGCCCGCCGAGGTTCCAGCCGAGGTGCGCGAAGTCCGCGTGGACGAGGTGACCGGTGACGAGTCGCCATGCCTCGCCGCCGAGCACCGCGACCCGGTCGTAGCGCAACGCAGTGACGGCATCCGGTCCCAGGCATTGCACGACGAACATCGCGCCGCCGAGCGCCAGGGGACCGAGCCACGTCGCGGTGCTCCAGCGGTGCAGGCGTGCGAGATTCATCCTCGTGCGTCGGTGGGCCGACGGGGGGTTTGCTATGATCGGCGCAATTTACCGATCCGCACGGACCACGACATGACATTCGAGCGATCCCGTCCCGCCACCGGCTCGCGCGGCGCCTCGCGGCGCGCCACGGCCGGCTTCACGCTGATCGAAATCATGGTCGTGGTCGTGATCCTCGGCATCCTGGCCGCGCTGGTGGCGCCGAACGTGATCCGACGCATCGACGACGCGCGCGTCACCAAGGCCAAACAGGACATCCGCGCGTACCAGACGGCGCTCAACCTCTACCGCATGGACAACTTCCGCTATCCGACGACCGAGCAGGGCCTGCAGTCGCTCGTCACCCGTCCGGCCGACCCGAACATCCGCAACTGGAAGGAAGGCGGGTACATCGAAGGCCTCAAAAAGGACCCCTGGGGCAACGACTACGCGTACATCGCCCCCGGCACGCGCGGCGAGTACGACCTCTACACGCTCGGTGCGGACGGCCAGCCCGGCGGCGAAGGCCCGGATGCCGACATCGGCAACTGGAACATCGAGTAAGCGCCTGCGACGCGTAGCCGCCGCGCAGCGAGCCTCGGGCTTCACGCTGCTCGAGTTGCTCGTCGTCATCGTGATCATCGGCATCATCGTCTCGATGGCGACCCTGTCCGTGCGCGTGCTCGGTGGCGACCACGAGATGCAGCAGGAAGCCGAACGGCTGCAGGCGATCCTGATCCAGGCCCGGGAGGATGCCATGATGCAGACCCGCGACATCGGCCTGCGGGTCGACGAGACCGGGTTCGAGTTCCTCGAGTACGACGGCCGCACCGAGCGATGGCACGCGATCGCCGACGATCCGCTGCTGCGCGAGCGGGCGCTGCCCGACGGCCTGCGCCTCGCGTTGCGCCTCGAGGACCGCGACGTGCAGCTGAAGCCGCGACAGCCCGAAACCGAGCGCGATCCGATCTTCCCGCAGGTGATCCTGCAGGCATCCGGCGACATCGCGCCGTTCGACGTGACGCTCGCCCGCGACGGCACGGAGGAGCGGCGCCGCGTGAGCGGCACGATCGAGGGACGGGTCGAGCTGCACGACGACGCTCGCGAACGGCAGAACTGACGTGCGCCCTCCGCGGCCCCGCCGCACCGCCGGCTTCACGTTGATCGAGGTGCTCGCGGCCCTCGTGATCGTCGCGCTCGGCATGATGGGTGCGATCGAGGCCGTGAGCCAGTCGGCGCGCAACGGCGCCTACCTGCGGGAGAAGACGCTGGCCCACTGGATCGCCATGAACGTGATCACCGAGCGCCGGCTTCAAGCCTCGCCTCCCGACGTCACAGAGTCGGCCGGCGACGTCGATTTCGCAGGCGCGAGGTGGCACTGGACCATGGAGGTGACGCAGACGCAGGTGCAGAGCATGCGTCGAATGGACGTGTCCGTGCGCCTCGCCACCGCGTCCGACGATACCTCGCTCGCGCGTGTCTCGGGTTTCTACGGTGCGGCGATCGGCGCCGCGGGGGGCGGCCTGATCACCTGGGGCGCCGGTGGCGGCGCCGGCGGCCAGGACGGCAACGGCGAAGAGGACGACGACGACATGAAGCCGCGCGAGGACCGGCCGCGCACGATCCCGCCGCCCGGGACCGAAGTGGTGCCCGACGAATGAGCGGCGGGTTGCGCGTGGGTATGACGGCGGGGTTCACGCTGCTCGAAGTCCTCGTGGCGATCGCGATCTTCGCGATCATCGGTGTCATGGCGCTCAGCGGATACACGCAGCTCCAGCGCCAGAGCGAGTACCAGCAGCAGCGGCTCGAGCGGGTGCGGGAAGTGCAGCGCGCCGTGCAGACCCTCATGCAGGACCTCACGCAGGTAGAACCGCGCCCGATCCGCGAACCGATCGGCGACCAGTACATCCCGGCCGTGCTCGCGGGCGAGTCGATCGAATATCGGGTCGAGTTCACGCGCGCCGGCTGGAGCAACACGGCCGGGCTCCCGCGCTCGACGCTGCAGCGCGTGGCCTACCGCGTCGACCAGGACGGGCTCTGGCGCGACCACTGGCCGGTACTCGACCGGACGCAGACCTCCGAACCCGTGCGCGTCAACCTTCTCACGGGCGTGCGCGACGTGAAGTTCCGCTTCATGTCGAATGCGCGCGAGTGGATCGACCGCTGGCCCATGCCGGGCGTCGCCAGCCCCATGGAAGCGGATCGCACGCGTCCCGCGGCGGTCGAGGTCACCATCGATCTCGAGGACTGGGGCGAGATCCGGCGCGTCATCGAGGTCGCAGGATGACGAGTTGCCTCGGCCGTCGAGACCTGCCCTCGCGCGCGCAGCAGCGTGGCGTCGCGCTGATCACGGCGGTGCTGATCGTCGCGCTCGCGACGATCCTCGCGATCAACGTCACGTTCCGCAGCATGGTGGACCAGCGGCGCAGCGCCAACCTGTTCGCGCTCGACGCCGGCTATGAGATCGCGCTCGGTGCCGAGGCGTGGGCCGCCGATTTTCTGCGCAAGGACGCGCAGGAATCGCAGCAGGACCATCTGGGCGAGACCTGGGCGCAGGCCCTGCCGCCGCTGCCGATCGACGAGGGCGTCGGCACCGTCGAAGGCCATCTCGAGGACATGCAGGGCCGCTTCAACCTCAACACGCTCGTCAACACCGACGGCACGACCAACGACGTGGCCGTGAAGCACCTGGAGCGCCTGCTCGTGCTGGTGGGGATCGAGCCGACCTGGGCGCCGATGATCGCGGACTGGGTCGACGCGGACGTCAATCCCGCTTTCCCGGAAGGCGCGGAAGACACGGTCTACACCGGCCTGGACCCCCCTCACCTCGCAGCCAACGCGCCGATCACCCGCACGAGCGAACTGCTGTCGCTGCCCGAGTTCGGCGTCGATCGCTATCGCGCACTGCGGCCGTTCGTTGCGGCGCTGCCCGTCGGCACCGACGTGAACGTCTGCACGGCATCCGGCAAGGTGATCGACGCCTTCTTCTCCGAGCAGGAATTCAGCCTGATGAAGCCCGAGGATCTCGCCGAGCGACGCAAGGACGGGTGTTACCCGACGCGCGAGTACCTGAGCAGCAAGGCCGAGTACAACGACGTCAAGGAACTCCTTTCGGAGACCAGTTCATATTTTCGCGCGACGATCTGGGTCACTATTGGCACTACCCAGTTCACGCTGTACAGTCTCCTCAATCGCGGGGGCGGAGGTTCGGTGCGGCCGGTACTGCGCAGCTTCGGAGCCGAATGACCGTATGACCGAAACCCTGGTGATCCGACTGCGCTCCACCGAGGACGCGCCCGCCTCCTGGCTCATCGTCGACGGCAACGGCGCCCGTTCCGGTCCGGTGCAGAGCGGCCCGCTCGGGGACGCGCTCACCATCGCGCAGGGCAAGCGCACCGTCGTGGTCCTGCCCGCCGCGGAAGTCACACTCGCCGAACCCGACCTGCCGCCCGTCCGTGGCGCGGCGCGCATTGCCCAGGCCGTCCCCTACGCGCTCGAGGAGCAGCTCGCGACCGAGCTCGAGCAGCTGCATTTCGCGGTCGGCCCCCGCAACCCGGCGATCAGCGCCACGCCCGTCGCGATCGTGGCGCGAAACACGCTCGACCGCTGGCAGGCGTCGTGGGAGGCCGCGGGCATCCAGCCGGAGGCGGCGTACGCCGAGTCGTCGCTGCTGCCGGCATCGCCAAATGCGACGGTGCTCGTGCTCGACGAATCGACGCTGCACGTGAAGCGCCCGGGTGCCGTTGCGTTCGCGCTCGACGCGAATTCGCTCGCCGAGGCGCTCGCCTTCGTGGTGCCGCCCGGCGACGAACGCACCGAGCACGTTTCCGTCTATGCCACCACGTCCGAATACGAAGCCAACAAGGCGCTGATCGAAGGCCTGCGCGAACGCACCGCGACGTTGCAGGTCAAGCTCCTGCCCGACGGGCTGCTGCCGCTGCTCGCCGCACAGCTCCCCGCAGCACGCCCCGTGAACCTGCTGCAGGGCTCGTATGCACCGGCGTCCTCGTTCGGCTCGCAGCTCCAGCACTGGCGACTGCCCGTGGCGCTCGCCGCGGCGACCGTGCTCGTGTTCATCGGCGCGCAGGGGTTCAAGCTCTGGCAGCTGCACCGCACGGAGCAGCAGCTCGATGCGGAAATCGCGCAGACCTTCAACACGCTGCTGCCGGGCCAGCCGATCGTCGATCCACGCGCACAGTTGCAGGGCGTGCTGGGCAGGGCCGGAGGCGGCCAGGACGCGCTGCTGCCCGCCGTCTCGCTGCTTGCGCAGGCGGTCTCGCAGTCACCCGCGACCCGCGTCGAAGGGCTCGCGTTCCGCGGCGGCGTGCTCGAGCTGCGCGTGCTCGCACCGAGCATCGAGGCGCTGGACGGCATCCGGCAGACGATGTCGAGCCGCGGCGCGCAAGTCGACCTGCAATCCACCAACCCTCGCAACCAGCAGGTTGAAGGGCGACTGCAGGTCAGGCTGGGGGCGGCATGAACGTACGCGACAAGATCGCCGAGCTGAGCCCGCGCGAACGCAATCTCGTCTACGTGGCGGGCGGCCTGCTCGCGCTCGCGCTGCTGTACGCCATGCTCGTGCTGCCGTTCACCGCGACCGGCGCCCGGATGTCGGCGCGAGTCGTCAAGAAAGGCGAGGACCTCGCGTGGATGCGCGCGCAGGCGCCGCAGGTCATGGCCGCAGCGGGACTGTCCCAGCGGCGCCCCGGCAGCGAATCGCTGGTGGTGATCGTCGACCGGACCGCGCGCGAGGCCGGGCTCGGCAACGCGTTGCGCGACCAGAGTCCGAACGGAAACTCCGGGCTGCGCCTGCGGCTCGAGGCTGCCCCGTTCGACACACTCGTCACCTGGCTTGCCAACCTGCAGCAGCAGCACGGGGTCGCGATCGACGCCGCCACGATCGATGCGGCCGCACCGGGACTCGTCAACGCCACGTTCAGCCTGACGCAGCCCGGCACGACGGGCTGACCGTCGGACCGCGGGACGACGCGCCGTGACTCGTCGCACTGCCGGCTGGCTCGTCGTCCTCGGCATACTCGCCCTCGCCGCATTTGCGCTGGTGACGCTGCCGGCGTCGGCGCTCTCGGGCACGCTCGCCCGCGCGGGCATCACCGCGGGCTCGTTCTCCGGCTCGATCTGGAGCGGAGGCGCACAGGGCTTGTCGTGGCACGGCGCCACCCTCGGCGATCTTGCGTGGCGGCTGGCGCCGGTGCCGTTGCTGCGTGGTCGCCTGGCGGGAACCGGCGCCCTCCGGCGAGCCGACGGTACGCTCGCGACGCGCTTCGACGTCACTTTCGACGGCGAGGAAGTGAAACTGGACGGCCTCACCCTTTCATTGCCGCTCGCGGCCCTGGACCCGCTGCCGCTCGGACTGCCCAAGGGCTGGCGCGGACGCGCGACCGGCCGCTTCGACCAGGTACACCTCGCGGACGGGAGTCCCGTCGCGCTGCGCGGCGCGATCGACTTCGACGAGCTCGTGGCGCCTCCGCCCCGCAACGCACCCGTCGGCAGCTTCCACGTCGTCTTCCCGCATCCGGCGCCGCAGCCTTCGCTGTCGATTCCGCAGGATCCCGCCAACGTCACCGCACAGGTGAGCGACAAGGGCGGGCCCTACGCCGTTGATGGACAGCTCACCGTGAGCCCGTCGCGCAGTTTCTCGCTCGAGGGCACGCTGGCACCGCGCGGCCAGGTGCCGGTCGGGATGCAGCGCTCGCTGCAGCTGCTGGGCCCGGCCGACGCGTCGGGTCGCCGGCAGTTCAGCGTCGGGGGAACGCTATAGCAAGCGAATGCTGAATAGTCGGAAAGCGGGCTGCTTGGCTCTCATCGCAGGCCCTTTTTCTCTCTCCTCGCGTCACTGAATCACTGTTCACTTCCCCCCCATTCCCTCCAGGCGGACAGCAGCGGGAAATAGAGACCGAGCCGGATCGGCCCGTCGACGAGCGGGCGCAGCAGGCTGGCATAGCGCTCGAGCTGCGCGCGGTAGCGTTCGCGCTCGTTGTCGAGGAACGTGTCGAGACCAGCGCCCTCGTGCGTGCTGGTCTTGTAGTCGACGATCCAGCGCGTGCCGGTCGCATCGACGAAGGTCCGGTCGATCACGACACTGACGAGGTCGTCGCCGATGCGCCCGGTCACCCCGAATTCCGACCGTGCGTCCGCGTGGGACTCGCGCAGCAGCCAGCGACCGCGCTCGTCGTCGAGCGTCCGTCGCACGGCCTCGAGCGCCCTCATTCCCGCAGCCCGGCGCCGTTCGGCCGGGACGCCGAGTTCGGCGAGTTCCGCTTCGAAGCGCGCGACTACGCGCGCCGTCGCCGCCTCGTCGCCCGGCGCCGTCGCGCCGGATCGTGCGAGCCGCTGCAGCTCGCGGTGCACCACGGTGCCGACGTGCCGCGTCGTCTCGGTGGCCCAGTCGAATTCCAGGTTGCGCTCGTCGATGCCGTGGGTCAGTTCGCGTACGACGATCGCTGGTCCCGCCGGGGGCGGCGGCGGTCGCCAGCCGTCCGGCACCCTCGGCAGCACCGGATTGCGCGGTATGGCGAGGCCCGCCTCGCCGGTGATCGAGCCGACCTCGGCCAGTCGCGCCTCGAACGCGCCACGCACCGCGGGCACCTGCCACAGCAGTGCGAGCGCGCTCGACTGATCGGGGGTGCGCAACGAGTACTCCCCGGTCTGCTCATCCTGGTCCACGGCACACGTGCCGAGCAGGTGCAGCGCGTGTTTCGCGCGCGTCGCGGCGACATACAGCAGCCGTCGCTTTTCATGCATCAGCTTTTCGTTCTCGACGCGGCCCAGCCACTGGTGCAGCGGGTTGCGCGCCTCGGCGCCGGACGGCGCGATGGGCGCGACGATCAGCCGATCGTCGCCGTGCCCCGGCACCTTGAGCCAGCGCAGCAGGGGCGGCGCATCGCGGCGGCCGACTCGATCGAGGCCCGGCACGATGACCGTGTCGAACTGCAGGCCCTTGGCCTTGTGGATCGTCATGAGCTCGACGCGCGTGTCCGGGTGCGGACGGGCCGGCGCATAGAGCTGTTGCAGCGTCTCCGCCAGCTGCGCGAAGTCCACGGGCCGGTCCGGCGACGCCGCCGCGAACTCCGCGAGTGCATCGAGGTACGCCAGCGCCTCGTCCAGCTCGCGCGTGCGCTCGACCGTGGCCGGACCGCCGAGCGCATGCCATGCGCGGCTGGTCGCATCGCCGAGGCCGTACATGCGTACCTCGCGCAACGACGCCTCGAGCACCGGCAGGCAGCGATCGAGGCGCGCGCGGGCCCCACGCTCGAGCCTCGCGACGAGGGGTTCGTCGCGCAGCACCGCGAGCGCAGGCGCGTCGCGTTCCCCGGCGAACAGCGCGTGCATGTCGCCCAATCGCAGGCCGCACCACGGGGCCCGCAGCACGCCGAGCCAGGCCGCCCGGTCGCCCGGGTGTGCAAGCGCGCGCGTGAGCGCCAGCAGGTCCAGCACGGCCGGTCGCTCGGCCAGCGGGTCGATGTCGGTGGCCTCGAAGGCGATTCCGCGGCGCGCCAGCGCGTCGACGATGTCGACCAGGTGCCTGCGCCCCTGGACCAGGATACCCACGCGCGCCTGTGCGTCCTCGCGCAGGCGACTTTCTGCAAGGTCGGCCACCGTCGCGGCCTCGAGCTGGCGGCTGGTGCGCAGGAAGGCATGCACGTGGACGCCGCCGTCCGTGCCCGCGCCCCGTGCGGCGACGCTGCTCGCAAACTTCACGGCACCGCGCAACACGTCGTCACTCGACGGCAGGACCGTGTCGAACCCGAGGTTGATCCAGTCGATCACCGGCCGGGTCGACCGGAAGTTCACGCGCAGGGTCAGTGGCTCGAGCTCGAGCTGGCCCAGTCCGTGGTCGCGCACGTCCAGGAACAGTCCCACTTCGGCATTGCGGAACCGGTAGATGGACTGCATCGGGTCGCCGACGAGGAACAGCGTGCGCCCGTCGCCGTGCTCCCATCCCGCCGTGAGGCCTTCGAGCAGCCGCACCTGCGCCTCGGACGTGTCCTGGAACTCGTCGACCAGCACGTGCCGCAGCCGGGCGTCGAGCGCCAGCGCCGTGTCCGTCGGCGAGTCGGGGAGCCCCAGCGCCTGCCGCGCCGCGGCCGCGAACTCGGGGTAGTCGGCTGCGCCTCGCTCGGCAAACACGGTCTTCAGTTCCGCCGCCGCGAGGCGCAACACGCGGAGCAAGGCCCGCAAGACGTCCCATTCCGCGTCCTCGTAGCAAACCGGCGGCAACCCGCGTACCTCCGCGAGCAGCGGTGGCAGCTGCGGATGCCGGGCGAATTCGGCCACGGCTGACGCGGTTGCCCGTCGACCACGGCGAGTTCGGGCCGCCTCGGGTCCTGGGGTAACACGCCGAGGGAGCAAGACGCAACTGTACTCGTTCGAAGGTGACGCA
>CAVQQX010000092.1:0-5863 GCA_963714645.1 uncultured Gammaproteobacteria bacterium | reverse complement strand
GCGGCGAGGGCGGCGGCGACGTTCGCGACCGCGCTGATCTGCGGCACGCCGACGCCTGCGACGATGCGCGTCGTGCAGATCGAGCCCGGACCGATGCCGACCTTGACTGCGTCCGCGCCCGCGTCGATGAGCGCCATCGCCCCCTCGGGCGTCACGATGTTGCCGCCGATGACCTGCTGCGCGGGCCACCCGGACTTGATGCGCCGCACAGTCTCGATGACGCCGCGCGAGTGGCCATGGGCCGTGTCGACCACGATGACGTCCACGCCGTTTTCGCGCAGCGCCGCGACGCGATCGAGCGTGTCCGCGCCGGTGCCGACCGCGGCGCCCACGCGTAGCGCGCCACGCTCGTCCTTGCATGCGCGCGGGAACTCGGTGGCTTTCTGGAAGTCCTTGACCGTGATCATCCCCTTCAGCTGGAAGTCGTCGCCGACGACCAGCACCTTCTCGATCCGGTGCTTGTGCAGCAGCCTGAGCACTTCTTCCTTGGGCGAATTTTCCCGCACCGTGATCAAGCGCTCACGCGGCGTCATCACCGATGACACCGGGGAGTCGTAGCGGGTCTCGAAGCGCAGGTCGCGGTGCGTGACGATGCCGACCGCCTTGCCGTCGCGTACCACAGGCACTCCGGAGATGTTCTTCGCCCGAGTGAGCTGCAGGACCTCGCGGATCGTCGCTTCCGGCCCGACGGTGATCGGGTCGTGGATGATGCCGCTCTCGAAGCGCTTGACGCGTCCGACCTCGCGCGCCTGCGACTCGATGGTCATGTTCTTGTGGACGATGCCGATGCCGCCTTCCTGCGCGATGGCAATCGCGAGCCGGTGCTCGGTGACCGTGTCCATGGCCGCCGAGACGACGGGCAGGTTCAGCCGGATGCCGCGCGTGAGCTGCGTGGCGAGGCTCACCTCCTGCGGCATGACCTCGGAATAGGCCGGCACGAGCAGGACGTCGTCGAAGGTGAGTGCTTCCTCGAGAATTCGCAGCATGGGGCGACCCGGAGCGGAAGGAAGCGCGACATTGTACCCGGCCGGGGCGCCTCGCGTAAAACCGGGACCCGGCCCGGCGGGGCCGCCCGACGCGAGCCCGCGGGCGCCCGGCAGGTAGAATGCAGGATGACCGAATCCCGGATCACCGACGCCAACGGCAGCGGCGAAGGCGCGCCCGCGGCCCCGCCGCGCACGATCCTGAGCATTTCCCAGCTGAACGCCACGGCGCGGCAGCTGCTCGAGAGCGGTCTCGGCTCGGTCTGGCTCGAGGGCGAGGTCTCGAACCTGGCCCGTCCCGCCTCCGGCCACTGGTATTTCTCGCTCAAGGACGCTTCCGCGCAGGTGCGGTGCGCGATGTTCCGCACACGGAGCCAGCTCGTGCGCTTTCCGGTGCGGGACGGCCTGCGCGTCCTCGCACGCGGCCGCGTGAGTCTGTACGAGGCGCGCGGCGAATTCCAGGTCGTGGTCGAGCACCTGGAGGAAGCCGGCGAAGGCGCGTTGCGTCGCCGTTTCGAGGAGCTCAAGCGCAAGCTGCTCGCGGAAGGCCTGTTCGAGTCCGACCGCAAGCGGCCGCTGCCGGGCCTGCCCCGGCGCATCGGCGTAGTCACCTCGCCGACCGGCGCGGCGCTGCGGGACGTCCTGCACATCCTGCGCCGCCGCTTCCCGGCGATTCCCGTGCTCGTCTACCCGGTCGCAGTGCAGGGTGAGTCCGCCGCGCGCGAAATCGTGCAGGCGCTGCAGCTCGCAGGGCGACGCGCCGAGTGCGACGTGATCATCGTCGCGCGCGGCGGCGGCACGCTCGAGGACCTGATGGCATTCAACGAGGAGACCGTCGCCCGTGCGATCGCGGCGTGCCCGATCCCGGTGATCTGCGGCGTCGGGCACGAAACCGACGTCACGATCGCGGATTTCGTCGCCGACGAGCGCGCCCCCACGCCGTCCGCAGCGGCCGAGCGTGCGGTGCCGGACCGCGCCGAGTACCTGCGCGCGTGCATCGCGTTGGAGCGCAACCTCGCGGCGTGTATGCGTCGCCGCCTGCAGTCCCTGGGCGCCGCCCTGCGACAGCAGGAACGCGGCCTCGCGCGCGCGCATCCCGGTGCGCGCCTGCGCCAGCATGCACAACGACTGGACGAACTCGAGACCCGGCTCGCACGGGCCGTGCGCCTGCGCGTCGTGCGCGACGAAGCGCGGCTCGCGAGTGCGCGGGCGTTGCTCGCCAGTTGCAGCCCGGCCCGTCGGATCGACGACCTGCGGCGGCGCTTCGACGTGGCCGGGCGCCGGTTGCCGATGGCGGCCAGGCGTCGCCTGCAGCACTCGCGCCAGCGTTGGGAACATGCGGCGCGCACGTTGCACGCGGTGAGTCCGCTCGCCACGCTCGAAAGGGGCTACGCGATCGTCGTCGACGCGGTGAATTCGCGCGTCGTGACCGATGCTTCGCAGTTGACGAGAGGCCGCCGGATCGAGGCACGGCTCGCCAGGGGCTCGGTGCAGGCCGAGGTGACGGACGTCAGGAATTCCCCCGCGCCCGAGGACGCGGATCGGGGGGTCAGATGAGCCGGGCAATCCTGAAGTCCTCGCCCGTTCGGCCAAGCCTGCACCGGAGGATCGCGCATCGCTGGCTGCAGGCCGCGGGCGCCGTGCTGACCTGCGTCGCCGGCGTCGGTGCGTACGCCACGGCCACGACGGACTCCGACGGCGCGGCGGGCTCGCCGCCGGCCGCGGCCAGGTTGCCGCGGGAATCGCGTGTTCCGGGCGGTATCGCCCTGCTCGATCTCGGCGATGCGGCGTCACCGCCGGGCGCGGTGTATTTCGGCGCCTACCGCGCGCCGGTGGTGCGCGACGGCGAGCGCTGGAAGGCAGTCGTGGGCATCCCGCTCGCCACGACGCCGGGCCCGCAGACGGCCCAAGTCGGAACGCGAGGTGCAGCACCGGCACGATCGCCGCTCGTGCTGAAGTTCGAGGTTGCCGACAAGCGGTATGCGGAGCAGATGCTGACGGTCGAGCCGCGCAAGGTCGACCCGCTGCCCGAAGACCTGGCGCGCATCGAGACGGAGGCCGCCCGCAGCGAGAAGGCGCTCTCGACCTATTCCGAGGACCTGGAGCCGGGGTCCTGGCAGTGGCGCCCGCCCGTGCCCGGGGAGCAGTCGAGTTCGTTCGGCCTGCGGCGCGTGTTCAACGGCCAGTCGCGCAATCCGCACAGCGGAATGGACATCGCGGCGCCCACCGGCACCCCGATTCGCACTCCCCTCGCGGGCCGCGTGGTCGATACGGGAGATTTCTTCTTCAATGGCAACACTGTGTTCGTCGACCACGGACACGGCGTCGTCACACTCTACTGTCACCTGAGCCGGATCGACGTGAAACCGGGCGACGTCGTGGCCACAGGGGCAACCCTCGGCCTGGTCGGCGCGACCGGTCGCGTCACGGGCCCACACCTGCATTGGGGTGTAGCCATCAACCGCGCGATGGTGGACCCGGCGCTGTTGCTCGGACGTGAAGAGTGACTGGTGAATAGCGAGCAGTGATTCGTCAGAAGCCAGGCTGTGTCGTGAAACTCGCTTCCGCTCCGGTCATTCACCATTCACTTTCTTCAGGAAATTACCAACCGCCGGATCGAATCGCGCATAGTCGATCAGGAACGAGTCGTGGCCTTGCGGTGAGGGGAAGGCGTGGAATTCCACGTCGCGTCCCGCGGCGCGAAGCTGGTCCGCGATCAGCTGCTGCTGGTCGATCGTATAGAGCATGTCGGTCTGCACGCCGAGCACCAGCGCGCGATCGATGCGGAATTTCGCGAATGCCGCCGCCGTCGAACCGTCGCCGTGCTCGGCGAGGTCGAACTGGTCGGAAGCGCGCGAAAGGTACAGGTAGCAGTTCGCGTCGTAGGTCTCCGCGAATCGCTGGCCCTGGTGCTCGAGGTACGACTCGACCTCGAACAGGGGCCGCTCATCCGCGGGTACTCCGACCGGGCCCGCGACCCGACGCCGACCGAACCGCTGGTCCCATTCCTCGTGCGAGCGATAAGTGATCGTGCCGAGCTTGCGGGCGAGCCGCAGCCCCTGGCGCGGTCCGCGCCCGGGTTCGTAGTTGCCGCCGCGCCAGGCCGGGTCGCTGCGCACGAGCTCGCGCTGCAGCGATCGCAGCGCGATCGCAAACGGGTTGGCGCCGGTGGCGCCGGAGATCGACACGATGTTGCGCACGGCCAGCGGGAACTGCACGGCGAACGCGAGCACGGTGACGCCGCCCAGGGATGCGCCGATCGCCGCGGCCGCACGCTCGATGCCGATCTCACGCATGACCTCGTAGCCACTGCGCGCGATGTCCTCGACCGCGATCTCGGGGAACGACATGCCAAACGGCCGGCCGGTGCGGCGATCGATCGTCGCAGGGCCCGACGATCCGTACGGGCTGCCGAGCGAATTGATGCAGATCACGAAGAACCGGCGGGTGTCGATCGCCTTGCCGTCGCCGATCATCGGTTCCCACCAGCCCGGCTTCGGGTCGGCCGCCGACGAGGCCGCGTGCGCCGAGGGCGAGAGGCCGGTGAACAGCAGGATCGCGTTGTCGCGCGCGTCGTTGAGATTGCCCCAGGTCTCGTACGCGATGACCGGGTGGTCCACGACGCCGCCGCGATAGAGCCGCAGCGGCGACTCGAGCAGGGCCAGTTGCGTGGCCGGCAAGTCGTGCGTCGTGACAGGCGGTGTTCTGGCGACGGCCATGAGCATGCCCTGCAGTCTAAACCCCGCCCCGGACGGGGCAAGTTTCAGGCGGTTCACCGCCAGAAGCGCGGGTTATTAGGGCCTGGCGTGCCAGGGGCATCACGGGATTCAACGCTTGCCGGACTTGTGGTGACGGAGCAGCCGGCGCTTGCTGCGCACCTGGCGTGGCGTCAGCTCGTTGCGCCGGCCGGCGAACGGATTCTCGTCGGTGCGGAACTCGATGCGCATGGGGGTGCCCTCGAGCCGGAACGCGTGGCGGAAGTGATTCTCGAGAAACCGACGGTACGCGTCGGGAACGTGCTGCGTCTGATTGCCGTGGATGACGACGACGGGCGGATTGCGGCCGCCCTGGTGCGCGTAGCGCAGCTTGATGCGCCGCCCGCGGACGAGCGGCGGCTGGTGGATCGTCATCGCCTGCTCGAGCGTACGCGTGAGCTCCTTGGTCGGCAGTTCGCGCATCGCGGCTCGATATGCCTTCAGCACCGACTGCATCAGCTCGCCGACACCCGTGCCGTGCCGCGCGGAGATGAAGTGGACCTGCGCGAACCGCAGGAAATCGAGCCGCAGGTCGAGCGCGTCGCGGATCGCGGCGCGCTGGTCGGGCGCGATGCCGTCCCACTTGTTGACGGCGAGCACCAGCGCGCGACCCTGCTCCGCGACGAGCCCCATCAGGCTCGCGTCCTGTTCGGCCACCGTGTCCCGGGCATCGATGACGCCGATCACGACGTTGGCGCGATCGATCGCCTGCAGCGTCTTCACGATGCTGAACTTCTCGATCGTCTGGTCGACGCGCGCACGACGCCGCACGCCGGCCGTGTCGATCAGGACGTAAGGCTGACCGTCGCGTTCGAACGGTACCGACACCGCGTCGCGCGTGGTGCCCGGCTGGTCGAAGGTGATCAGGCGGTCTTCGCCGAGCAGCCTGTTGATCAGGGTCGACTTGCCGACGTTGGGCCGGCCGACGACCGCCACGCGTATGGCCGCGCCCGAATCCGGCAGCGCGTCGGACGTGTCGTCGGCCCCGGGGATGTCGTGCAGCGCCC
Source organism: uncultured Gammaproteobacteria bacterium (assembly GCA_963714645.1). Lineage (GTDB taxonomy): Bacteria > Pseudomonadota > Gammaproteobacteria > Steroidobacterales > Steroidobacteraceae > RPQJ01. The sequence goes on along the minus strand of CAVQQX010000092.1, from coordinate 118 downwards.
GCGCGAAGAGGTCGTCGAGCCCCTGCAGGTGCGCCGCCGCGACGGCCAGCGGCTCGCCGAAGCCGAATCGATGAAACTCGGCCTGCGCGATGTCCTCGTCGAGGCCAGCGATGCATGG
>CAVQQX010000091.1:0-22688 GCA_963714645.1 uncultured Gammaproteobacteria bacterium | reverse complement strand
CGTGGTGCGCTACGTCAAGGGCGGCCTCGGGCGGGCGAAGCCGATGGTCACCGCGTTCATCGCGTTCCCACTCGGGCATGCCGTCGGCCAGGCGATGCTGAGCGGCGGCGCGCTGCGGTATCGTATGTACACGCCCGCGGGTTTCAGCGCGACGGAAGTCGGCGCCACCGTGCTGCTCGCGAACCTGCCGTATGCGCTCGCCTTCGGCCTGCTGGCGGACCTGTCGCTGGTGTTCGCCGCGGCACGACTCGAGCCGGTGTTCCGCATCTCGAGTGAATGGCTCTTCGCCCTCGGCTGCGTCGGCCTGGCCAAGGATGCAGGATACGCCGCGCTCGTGGTGTTCCGCCGCAAGCCCGTGCGGCTCGGTGGATGGGCCGTCAACCTGCCGACGCCTGCGATGACGGCGCTCCAACTGGTCGTCGGCCTCGTCGACATCGGCCTCGTCTCGGCCGTGCTCTACCTGCTGCTGCCTGCGTCTGCAGGCATCGGCTACCTGCCGTTCCTCGCGGTGTACCTGGCGAGCGTGCTCGCCGGTGTGCTGAGTCACGTGCCCGCCGGTCTCGGCGTGCTCGAGTCGGTGATGCTGCTGCTGCTGCCCGGCGTGCCGCCGGAGCAGCTGCTCGCGGCCGTGTTCATGTACCGCGTGCTCTACGAGATCGTCCCGGTGCTGGGAGCCCTGGCCTCGTGGAGCCTCTTCGAGGGTTTTGCGGACGACGGCGTCGGCACCCGCCTGTTCCGGCGGCGTCAGCGCGCCATGCGCACCGGGAGCCCGAGCATCGACAGCAGGGAATGAGCGAGGCTGCGGCCGCTCTCGAACGCGGCTTCGACGCGCGGCGCGATGCACCAGTCCCCGCAGGCACCGGCCGTGGATTCCTCGTCGACGAGGCACGGCAAACCGAGCGCGTGCTCCACCTGGGCGTGTCGCCAGCGGTGAGCCTCGGCGTGGACCGGCGCCGGCAGGCGCTGACCGACCGCCGCGGCAAACGCATGCAGCAGCGATACCGATGCTTCCGCCGCGTCCATCTCCAGGTGCTCGCGCGACCACGCGGACGAGGCGTGTACGACCCAGCACTGCGGCAGTGGCGCGCGGTCTTTCTTCGTCGAATTGCACGCTGCCCAGGTGAGCGGCCCCTGGGTCCAGCGCCGGGCCTCGGCGCCCAGGTCGAGCGCGTAATCGAACGCGTACATGCCGGTCCAGCACGGGGCCATGCGCACCTCGTGGATGTGACGGAACGTCCGGCCGTGCGGCCCCAGCAGCGTGAGGGCCTGGGGCGCCGGAATCGCGACCGCGATCGCGCGAAAAACGCGCGGTTGACGTCCGGAATCCGTCTGGAGTTCCCAGCCGCGCTGCCCCGCCACGAGCTCCCGCACCGAAATACCGCTCGCGATGTCGAGGTTTCGGGCGAGCGGGCGCACCAGCGCGCTCATTCCGGGGCGGCCGATCCACCAGTCCTCGATAGGCGTCGGCCAGGCGCGTTCGTCCTCCATGAGCCGCGGGCGCCAGTTGGCGAGCGTGCCGGCATGCAGGGCCGACTGCGTATAGCCGACGAACGCGCGGCTGCGGGCCGTCACGAACTGGGCGCCATGGTCGAACTCCAACCCCGCCTGGCGCCGCGTCGCCAGGCGCCCGCCGAGGCCGCGCGCCCGCTCGAACACCGTCACCTTTGCGTCGGCGCGCGCGAGTTCGCTGGCGCAGGCGAGCCCCGCCATGCCGGCGCCGATCACGGCAATGTTCACTTCGTCCATCGGGGGTTCCCGGGAAGGCCGCCCGCAGGATGGTGTTCGCTTCGTTGCGGGTCAAGCGGATGGTCCGCAAAGTGCGCCACGCCTAGAATCGGAGCGTCGGCGCTGCCGCCATGAGCCCGTCCAGGGGTGAACCGCCCGTGAGTCGAACCGCCGCTTCCCTCGTCCGCGAGGCGCTCGAGAACGTCGGGGTGCGCTACACCTTCGGCATCCCCGGCGTGCACAACACGGAGATCTACGACGAGCTCGCGCGGTCCGAGACCATCACGCCGGTGCTGGTTACGCACGAGGGCGGCGGCGCGTTCATGGCCGACGCGGTGAGCCGCAGCGGCACCAGCCTCGGTACGTTGGTCATCGTGCCGGCCGCCGGGGTCACCCATGCCGCGAGCGGCATCGCCGAGGCGTTCCTCGACGGCATCCCGATGCTGGTCGTCGCGGGCGGGATTCGCCGCGACACCGGCCGGCAGTTCCAGCTGCACGACGTGAACCAGCATGCGCTGCTCAAGCCCATCACCAAGGGCACCTGGCTCGTCGAGCGCCACGCCGACGTGATCCCGACGATCCACGAAGCGGTGCGCGTGGCGACGAGCGGCGAGCCGGGCCCGGTGTTCGTCGAGATCCCGGTCAACCTGCAGCTCTTCAAGGGCGACCCGGGGCCGTCGACGTCGCCCCGGCATCACGGACCGACGGCGCCGGACGTGCGCTGCACGGCGGCGGACGTCGCGTCGGCGGCGGAGCTGCTCGCGCAGGCGAGTTCACCCACGATTTTCGTCGGCTGGGGTGCAGTCGATGCCTCGGCCGAGGTCATCGCGCTCGCCGAAAAGCTCGGCGCGCCGGTATCGACCACGCTGCAAGGCGTGAGTGCATTTCCCGCCAACCACCCGTTGCATGCCGGTTTCTGCCTCGGGCGTGCAGCCGTGCCGGCGGTCGAGCAAGCCTTCGCCGCGACGGACTGCATGCTGGCCGCGGGCACGCGTTTCGGCGAGATCGCGACCGGCAGCTACGGCTGGACCCCGCCGGCGAACCTGATCCACGTCGACGTCAACCCGGCCGTGTTCAACGCGAACTATCCGGCGCGCATCGCGCTCGAGGGCGATGCGAAGCTCGTGTTGCAGAAGCTGCTCGCGGCGCTCGATCGCTTGCAGCCGGCGAGCGCGCGGCGCGCCGTCGTCGAAGTGAAGCTCCGCGAGCACAAGGCTGCGTACATCGACGAGTGGCTGCGACACGATTCGGGCGGCCGCGTGAATCCCGCGCGCTTCTTCGCGAGCCTGCGTCGCCAGCTGGGCCATGACGCGACCGTGGTGCTCGACGACGGCAACCACACGTTCCTGGCCGCGGAACTGTTGCCGATCTACCAGCCGCGCGGCCTGATCTCGCCCACGGACTTCAACTGCATGGGCTATTGCGTCCCGGCGACGATCGGCTCGAAGCTCGCGCGTCCCGACGCGCAGGTCGTCGGCATCGTCGGCGACGGCGCGTTGCGCATGACTGCGATGGAACTGGCGACCGCCACCGCGCTGGGACTCGGCGTGGTGCTGTTCGTCTTCAGCGACGGCGAACTCGCGCAGATCGCGCAGGCCCAGGAAATCCCCTACAACCGCAAGACCTGCACCGTGCTCGGACCCCTGGACGTCTCCGGCGTCGCGCAGGCGACGGGAGCGAGCTACCTGCGCCTTGCGACGGATTCGCAGATCGAGGCGGCGATCGCCGAGGCGCTCGCGACCGCCCGGGGCGGCAAGCCGGTACTGGTGGACGTCGCGATCGACTACTCCAAGCGCACGCGGTTCACGGAGGGCGTCGTCAAGACCAACCTCGAACGCTTCGACACCGTCACGAAGGCGCGATTCGTCGGTCGCGCGCTCTGGCGGCGCGTGACCGGATAAGCGCGCTACCAGCCGTCGGCCATCAGCGCGCGCTGGCGCGCATCCGGCATCGGGCCGGCGCCGGCACGGCAGTTGTCGAGCATGTGCTGCGGCTTAGAGGTCGCGGGGATCGCACAGGTGACGGCCGGGTGGCCGACGATCCACTTGAGGAAATACTGCCCCCAGCTCGCGATGGCGAGCTCCTTCGCCAACGGCGGCAGTGGCCTGTCGCGCACGCGCTGGAACAGGGCACCGTCCGCAAAGGGCCGGTTCGCGAGCACCGCGATGCCGCGCTCCTGGCAGAACGGCAGCAGACGGCGCTCGGCCTCGCGTTCGGCCAGCGAATAGTTGAACTGGACGAAGTCGAAGGGTTCCGCCGCGAGCACGCGCTCGAGCTCGGCGTGGGCATCGGCCCGGTAGTGTGTGATGCCGAGGTAGCGCACCTTGCCGGCGTCACGTAACGCGCGCAGCGTGGGCACGTGGACTCTCCAGTCGAGCAGGTTGTGGATCTGCAGCAGCTCGAGCCGGCTGACGCCGAGCTCGCGCATCGAGGCTGCGATCTGCTGCTCGCCCGCCGCGCGACCCTTGGTCCAGACCTTGGTCGCGATCCAGAGCTTCGGTCGCAGCTGCAGTTCCTCGATCAGGTCGCCGAGCACGCCCTCGCTGCGTCCGTACATCGGCGAAGTGTCGACGACACTGCCGCCGGCCGCGTGCAGCTCGCGCAGCACGTCGAGCAACGGCGCGCGTTCGTCGGGCGCCACGCCCACGTCGAAGGTGTTCGAGGAACCCATCCCGATCACGGGCAGGCTCTCGCCGCTGCGGCCGATGCGCCGCGTCAGCATGCTCCCGATGTTGCCCTGGCTCATGGCGCTGGCACTCGAGATCCGCGTGGATCGGCCCGCGGACACGTCCCGGGCGGGCAGGGCAGCCGTCGCGGCGACCGGCAGCGCGGCGAGCGTGGCGCAGAATCGTCGCCGGCCGGCGTCGGGCACCCGTTCTCGGCTCATGGGGCGATCGGCAGGATCGTGGTCTCCTTGATGACCGTGACTGTGACCGAAGAATTGATGGATTGCACGTAGGGCAGCTTCGACAGGTGGTCCAGGTAGAACGCCTCGTAGGCCTTGATGTCGCGCGTGACCACGCGCAGCATGAAATCCCATTCACCCATGGTCGTGTAGCAGTCGAGCACCTCGGGGCGCTCACGGATCGCTTCGGCGAAAGCCGCGATCGCGTCGCGTCCCTGGGTCGAGAGTTTCACGTGCGCGAAGATCGTCACGTCGAGGCCGAGCGCGGCCCGGTCGAGCAGCGCGACCCGGCCCTTGATCACGCCGGACTGCTCCAGGGATTGGATGCGGCGCCAGCAGGTGGTGGTGGACAGGCCGGTGCGGGATGCGACCTCCGCGACCGAGAGCGCGCCTTCGCGTTGCACGAGGTCGAGGATGCGCCGATCGACCTTGTCGAGCCGACTTGGAAATGAATCTCCCATCGACGCCAATCCTCTGGTCGTTATATTTCAGATTGTTGCAATGCAACGCAACAATCCCCCCATCGACGTCGGGCGCTGAGTAATCTACCGCGCGATTTCCGCAGAAACATCCGTAATCAGCGAGAGTCCGATGCCGCGACGACCCCGCCTGCACATCCCGCGTCACCACTCGCGTCCGGGCGAGGAACCGGATTTCAGCTACCTCGAAACGTCGCCCGCCGGCGCGGTCGCGCGTCCGGACGTCAATGCGCGGGTGCGCGACATCGAGCGGCTCGCGGTCGAGATGGTCCGGGTGCTCGACGACGACCACCGGGCCGTGGGGCCCTGGCATCCGCACCTCGAGCCGCCGGAGCTGCAGGTGGGCCTGCGGCACATGCTGCTCACGCGGATTTTCGACGACCGCATGCAGCGGGCGCAGCGGCAGGGCAAGACGTCCTTCTACATACGCTCGCTCGGCGAGGAAGCCGTTTCGGTGGCGCAGTGCATGGCGCTGCGCCCGCGCGACATGCTGTTTCCCTCGTATCGCAACCAGGGTCTCTACGTGGTGCGCGGGCGTCCGCTGGTCGACCTGATGTGCCAGCTGCTCTCGAACACGCGCGACATGTGCAAGGGCCGCCAGCTGCCGGTCATGTACCACTGGGCCGAAGGCAGCATCTTCTCGATCTCGGGCAACCTGACGACCCAGTTCCCGCAGGCGGTCGGCTGGGCCATGGCGGCGGCGATCAAGGGCGAGGACGACATCGGCGTGAGCTGGATCGGCGAAGGCTCGAGCGCGGAGGCCGACTTCCACCACGCGATGCTGTTCGCCTCCGTGTACATGGCGCCCGTGATCCTCAACATCGTCAACAACCAGTGGGCGATCTCGACGTTCCAGGGCTTTGCGGGCGGCGAGCAGCGTTCCTTCGCGGCCCGAGGCCCCGGCTATGGCATGGCCGGCATCCGTGTCGACGGCAACGACTTCCTCGCGGTGTACGCGGTGACCCAGTGGGCGGCCGAGCGCGCACGCACCGGGGCGGGGCCGACGCTGATCGAGCACGTCACTTACCGCGGCGCGGCGCACTCGACCAGCGACGACCCGGCGCGCTACCGGCCGAAGGACGACTTCGAGAAGTGGCCGCTGGGCGACCCGGTCGACCGCCTGAAGAAGCACCTGATCGCGCTCGGCGAGTGGTCCGAGGAGCGGCACGCGGCGCTCACCAAGGAGCTGGAGCAGCACGTCACCGAGAGCTGGAAGGAAGCCGTGCAGTACGGCACGCTCAACGACGGCCCGCGCCTCAACCGCGACCTCATGTTCGAGGACGTCTTCAAGGAAATCCCCGAGCACCTCCGCCGGCAGCGCGAGCAGCTGCGGGCCGAGCAGCAGGGAGGCTGACCCGTGGCGCAGATGAACATGATCCAGGCGCTCAATTCCGCCATGGACATCATGCTGGCCCGCGACCCGAACGTCGTGATCCTGGGGGAGGACGTCGGCTACTTCGGGGGCGTGTTCCGCGTCACCGACGGACTGCAGCGCAAGTACGGCGAGCACCGCGTGCTCGACTCCCCGATCGCCGAGGGCGCGATCGTCGGCGCCGCGATCGGCATGGGCGTCAACGGCCTGCGACCCGTGGCCGAGGTCCAGTTCGCGGACTACATCTACCCGGCGTGCGACCAGATCTTTTCCGAGCTCGCGCGGCTGCGGTATCGCAGCGCGGGCGATTTCTGGGCGCCGGTCACGATCCGCACGCCCTGCGGCGGCGGCATCCGCGGCGGCCAGACGCACTCGCAGAGCCCCGAAGGCATCTTCACGCACGTCTGTGGCATCAAGGTGGTGATGCCGTCCAACCCGTACGACGCAAAAGGGCTGCTGATCGCGTCCATCGAGGACGACGATCCCGTCGTCTTCTTCGAGCCCAAGCGGCTCTACAACGGGCCCTTCGACGGCGACGCGAACAAGCCGGCCGTGCCCTGGAGCACGCATCCGAAGGGCGGGGTGCCCGACGGCTACTACACCGTGCCGGTCGGCAAGGCGGAGATCGTGCGCGAGGGCAGTGCCTGCACCATCATCACGTACGGCACGATGGTCTACGTCTGCGAGGCGGCCGCGCGCGCGCTCGGAATCGACGCCGAGATCATCGACGTGCGTTCGATGGTCCCGCTCGACGTCGATACGCTGTGCACGTCCGTGAAGAAGACGGGCCGCTGCCTGATCGCCCACGAGGCGACGCGGTTCTCCGGCTTCGGCGCCGAGCTCTCGGCCACGGTGCAGGAAGCCTGCTTCTGGGACCTCGAGGCGCCGATCCAGCGCGTCGCGGGCTGGGACACCCCCTATCCGCACGCGTTCGAATGGGAGTATTTCCCGGGGCCGCAGCGAGTCGCGATCGGCCTCAAGGCCGTCATGGAGGCCGCGTGACGCGTTACGTATTCAAGATGCCCGACCTGGGGGAGGGCACCGTCGAGGCCGAGGTCGTCGCCTGGCACGTGAAGGTCGGCGACCTCGTCGAGGACGGCCAGCTCATGGCGGAGGTCATGACGGACAAGGCGGCCGTCGAGGTGCCGGCGCCGGTGAACGGCCGCATCGTGGCGATCCACGGCCAGCCGGGCGACATGGTACGCGTCGGCTCCGAGCTCGCGGTGTTCGACACCGAGTCGAGCGAGGACCTCTCCGCTCCCGCGCCCGCGAACGACGGCGTGAAAGACGAGGAGCCCTCACCCGCGCCGCACGCGACCGCGCCCGCGATGTCGGCAGAAGTGAGGCCCGGGCCTCCACCGACGGGCGCAACCTCGCCCGCGGGCGCGGGCGAGGTACAGAGAGTGAAGGCCTCGCCTGCGACGCGACGCAAGGCACGCGAAGCCGGTATCGACCTGCGACGGGTCGCCGGGTCGGGGCCTGGCGGGCGCATCACGCCCGGGGATTTTGCGGCGGTACTCGACGGCTCCGGTCCGGGCCCGGGTGCAGGTGGCAACGGTCTTGCGGCACGCGCGCCCGTGCAGCAGCGGCGCACCGGCATCACCGAGGTCAAGGTGATCGGCGTGCGGCGCCTGATCGCGCAGCGCATGGCCGATGCGGCGCGCACGATCCCGCATTTTTCGTACGTCGAGGAAGTGGACGTCACGGCCCTCGAGTCGCTGCGCCAGCATCTCAACTCCAAGTTGCCCAAGGGCGCGCCTGCGCTCACGTACCTGCCATTCCTGGCGGCCGCACTCGCACGGGTGCTCGAGGAATTCCCGCAGTGCAACGCGCACTACGACGCCGAGCGTGGCGTGCTGCTGCGTCATCACGCGGTGCACCTCGGCGTCGCGACGCAGACGCCCGACGGCCTCAAGGTGCCGGTCGTGCGCCACGCCGAGGCGCGTACGCTCTGGGACCTGTCCGACGAGATCCGGCGCGTGTCCGAGGCCGCGCGCCTCGGCAAGGCGACGCGCGAGGAGCTCTCGGGCTCGACCATCACGATCACCAGCTTGGGCAAGTTGGGCGGCATCGTCTCGACGCCGATCATCAATGCGCCCGAGATGGGCATCATCGGCGTCAACAAGGCGATCGACCGGCCCGTCATCCTCGACGGTGCGGTCGCGATCCGCCGCATCATGAACCTGTCCTCGTCATTCGATCACCGCTTCGTCGACGGCTACGACGCGGCGGCGATGATCCTCTCGCTCAGGGACCTGCTGGAACACCCTGCGACCATCTTCATCCCGAACTAAACTGGCGAACCGACCATGAACGCAACCAGTGCAGCCATGCATCCGAACCCGACGGCGACCGCGACCGCGACGACTCCACATCCCGCCTTCGGCACCGTGCTCGCCGACCAGATGTGCATCGCGAGCTTTGCCAACGGCGCATGGAGCGCCGACGCAATCGTGCCCACCGCGCCGCTGCCGATGCATCCGGCTGCGCACGTGCTGCACTACGCGAGCACCTGCTTCGAGGGTTTCAAGGCCTACCGGTGGGCCGACGGCAGCATCCATGTGTTCCGCATGGACCGTCACGTCGAGCGCTTGCGCCAGAGCGCGCGGCTGCTGTCGCTGCCGGTGCCCGACGCCGCGCAACTCGAGCGCATGATCCTCGCGACGATCGACCGCAATCGCTCGGTCGTCCCGGAACCCCCGGGCGCGCTGTACATGCGACCGGTCCTGTTCGGCACGACGCCCAACATCGGTGCCGCCTCGCAGCCGTCGGCCGAAGCCACGCTGATCGTGCTCGCGAGCCCGGTCTGGGATTACTTCGCGGGCGGCATGAAGCCGCTCAGGATCTACGTCGAGGACCAGCGCCACCGCACCGCCGAGCACGTCGGCATGGTCAAGACCGGCGGCAACTACGCCGCCGCCATGGGCCCCACGCTCGCCGCCAAGCAGAAGTACGGCATCGACCAGGTGCTGTTCTGCCCGGGTGGTTCCGTGCAGGAAACCGGCGCCGCGAACTTCCTGCTGATCCGGGAAGGCCACCTCCTCACGCGCAGCCTCGACTCGACGTTCCTGCACGGCGTCACGCGCGATTCGCTGCTCGAGATGGCGCGCCAGCAGGGCTTCAAGGTCGAGGAACGCGTGTTCGACGTGGCGGAAATGCTCGACTGGGTCAAGACCGGCGAGGCGGCGCTTTCAGGCACGGCCGCCGTGCTCGCCGGCGTCGGTACGCTGGTGCTGCACGACGGCCGGGAGGTTAAGGTCGGCAATGGCGACGTGGGACCGGTCACGCAGAAGCTCCGTGCCGGGCTGGTCGCGATCCAGAACGGCGAGGCGCCCGACGCGCACGGCTGGACGCGGACGGTCTGAGCGGGCGCCAAGACACCCCGGCATCCGACCACGGCCGCGGACGCTTCAGCCGAGCAGCGGTAATCGGCCGCGCACGCCGCCGCGGGCCGCCGCGACGCCGAAGCTTGATCGCCGCGGCGTCGGCCCCGGCCGACTGACGCCTGCGGGTGCGCTCCTGAGACAATGGGAACACGTCACCCCGAGGTTTCCATGAAGCACCCAGTCGCCGCCCGCACTCGAATTGGCATCGTGCTGCTGCTGCCGCTCGCCATCGCGTCGCCGATGACGGCCTGCGCCGGCAAGGCGCCGGCGGGAGCCCCGGTCGAGATCGCGACGCAGAAGTCGAAGGTTCGGCTCGAGACGGTAACGGCGGGCCTCGAGCGCCCGTGGGGACTCGCGTTCCTGCCCGACGGGCGCGCACTGGTCACGGAGAAGGCAGGGCGCCTGCGCATAGTCGGACGTGACGGTTCGCTCGGCCAGCCCCTGGCCGGCGTACCGGCGGTGGACACGACCGGGCAGGGCGGCCTGCTCGACGTCGCGCTCGATCCCGATTTCGCGCGCAATGCGACGATCTTCCTCGCGTTCGCCGAGGCCCGCGGCAATGGCAGGAACGGCACCAGCGTGGCCCGTGCGCGGCTCGGGGCCGAGGGGCTCAGCGACGTCCGCGTTATCTTCCGGCAGGAGCCGGCGATGACGGGCGGGCACCACTTCGGCTCGCGGCTCGTGTTCCGTCGCGACGGCACGCTGTTCGTGACCATGGGTGACCGCAACATCGGACGCGACCAGGTGCAGCGGCTCGAGACGGACATCGGCAAGATCGTGCGCATCGACCGCGACGGCAAGGCACCCGCCGACAACCCGTACCGCGGTCGTGCCGGTGCGCGTCCCGAGCTGTGGTCGGTCGGGCATCGCAACGTGCAGGGCGCCGCGCTCGACCCGGCAACGGGCGAGCTCTGGATCGACGAACACGGGCCCAAGGGCGGCGACGAGCTGAACCGCGTCGCGGGCGGGCGCAATTTCGGCTGGCCGCTGCTCACGCATGGCGTCGAGTACTCGGGCGAGAAGATCAGCGATCGCGCCGAGGCGCCGGGGTATGAATCGCCAGTGCATTACTGGGTGCCTTCGATCGCGACCAGCGGGCTCGCGTTCTACACCGGGACGCGCATTCCGCAGTGGCGCGGCAACGCGTTCGTCGGCGGGATGAAGCCGAAGGAACTCGTGCGGCTCGAGCTGCGCGACGGAAAGGTCGTGCAGGAGGAGCGCCTGTTCGGCGAGGAACTCGGCGAGCGCATCCGCACCGTCGTCGACGGGCCCGATGGCGCGCTGTACCTGCTCACCGACGAATCGGACGGCCGATTGCTGCGGATCACGGCGGCGGATTGACGCTACAATTCGCCGGTACGGGCCTGTAGCACAGCGGTTAGTGCAGGGGACTCATCACGACAATGGTGCCTTCGCGAAGTAACTCGCGAAGTGGACGGGACGAATTCAGGGAAACCTTCCGGCGCGCGGGCGACCGATGGCAATCCTGAGCCGAGCCGCCGGTACACCGGCGGAAGGTGCAGAGACTACCTGAGGGCTGCAGTGCCCTTGATGACAGGGATCAGCGTCCCGCACCCGACCGGTCTCGCGACCGAGGGTGAAGAGATAGTCCACGCCCGGGGGAAACCCCGGGGCAACGTGAATCCCTTGGTCCTGGGTTCGAATCCCAGCGGGCCCACCAGATTCCCAATCGGGACGGGAGGAATTGATTCCCAATCTGACGAATAACAACTCCCAATCAGACGTTGTAATATTCCCAATCGGTCGGTATGCCGACCCGGCCAGCAAACCTGCCTGAGTGAGACGTGTATCCACGTTTTGCGGAATCCCACGTCCGGACCGCCTTGCGCGACACCCGGGTTGTTGTCATCAACGGTCCCCGACAATCCGGGAAGACCACGCTCGCGCGCCGCTTTGCGCGGCAGGGCCGCCGCTACTTCACACTCGACAGTCAACCGACACTGGCGGCTGCCAGAAGCGATCCCGCTGCGTTCATCCGTGATCTCGATCGAGTCGTGATCGACGAAGTGCAACGGGCGCCGGAACTGCTGCTGGCAATCAAGCAGAGTGTCGACGATGACCGGCGCCCGGGTCGCTTTCTGCTCACCGGATCGGCCAATCTGCTGACCATCGAGACGGTGAGGGAGTCCCTGGCGGGTCGTGTCGAGATCGTTCCGCTCTATCCGCTGGGCCGTGCAGAGCGGCTACGCACCAAGCGCCCTGAGTTCATCTCGAAAGTCTTCAGCGGCCAGGTGCCGCGACCGGTGGAGTCACTGTCCGGTGACGGATTGCTGAAGCTCGTGACGGAAGGCGGCTACCCCGATGCCATCAAGCGCCGCAGCGAGCGACGGCGTCAGGACTGGTACCGTGCCTATCTGGATTCAATCGTGGAGCGGGACTTGCCGGACGTCGCGGGCTTGGCAAGATCGCGTCAAATTCCGAGACTGTTGGAATTTGCCGCGCGACTCTCCGGCCAGCTCACCAACCTCTCGGAGCTCGGCCGCAACGTCGGGTTCGATCACAAGACGGTCGATCACTACCTGCAGGTTCTGGAGGCGCTGTACCTCGTGCAGCGCGTGCAGCCGTGGTCACGCAACGAGCTGTCACGGCTTATCAAGACACCCAAACTGCATTTTGTCGACAGCGGCTTGCTGACGGCCATGCTCGGATACCCGATGGCGCGGCTGCGTGCCGATCGGCAGTTGCTCGGCCCAGTGCTCGAGAGTTTCGTGTTCGCAGAGTTGCTGAAGACATCGGCGTGGGCGGACGAGCGCGTTTCGCTGTTTCACTATCGAGATAAGGACAAGCTTGAAGTTGATTTCGTGCTGGAGAACTCTGCTGGCGGAATCGTGGGGATCGAGGTCAAGGCGGCCGCCTCCGCCACGCGCCGCGACTTCGCCGGATTGGAGCGTGTCGCTTCTGCTGCAGGGGCGTCATTCGTCCAGGGTCTCCTGCTCTACGACGGCCAGCAAATCCTCTCCTTTGCAGATAACCTGCGAGCAGTCCCGCTGTCGGTGCTGTGGTCCTAGCGGTTGCACCGGCAGATTGCTGCGGATCACGGCGGCGGATTGACGCTACAATTCGCCGGTACGGGCCTGTAGCACAGCGGTTAGTGCAGGGGACTCATCACGACAATGGTGCCTTCGCGAAGTAACTCGCGAAGTGGACGGGACGAATTCAGGGAAACCTTCCGGCGCGCGGGCGACCGATGGCAATCCTGAGCCGAGCCGCCGGTACACCGGCGGAAGGTGCAGAGACTACCTGAGGGCTGCAGTGCCCTTGATGACAGGGATCAGCGTCCCGCACCCGACCGGTCTCGCGACCGAGGGTGAAGAGATAGTCCACGCCCGGGGGAAACCCCGGGGCAACGTGAATCCCTTGGTCCTGGGTTCGAATCCCAGCGGGCCCATCGACTTCGACCAGGTTCGCTAACGACGCGGTAAAAGCCCGGGCACTCAGCGGTGTCGAGTTTTCTTCGCGTACCACGAACAAGTAAGCCAATCTTTCGCATTGGTCGACTTCCTTGACACTAAATGCTATATGGTCGCAACGGACCACATACAAACAATTCGGTCCCGGGGAAATGCGAATGAGGCTCACGGCGATCGCGGCCATGGCATTCGTTCCGGTCGGATCAGTGTTCGGTGCGATAGGCCGAACGCCGGCCAATTTCGAGGTGAGTACGACCGGTGAGGCGGCGATCACGATCCCGGTGACCGCACCGGCCGGTGTTCATGGCCTTACGCCGCAGTTGGCCTTGGTCTACGGTCATCGAAGCGGGCAGAGCATTGCAGGGGCCGGCTGGGCGATTGCCGGGACCTCCGTCATCGCACGCTGCAACAGCACCGTCATTCAGGACGGCGTCGCGCGGAACGTGCGGAACGATCTGGACGATCGGTTCTGCTTGAACGGAAACAAGCTGCGCCTGATCACGGGTACCTACGGGCTGGCCGCGTCCGAGTACCGCACCGAGATCGAAACCTACTCCCGCATCAAGGCGTATGGCGCCGCGGGCAACGGTCCGACTCACTTCATCGTCGAAGGCAAGGACGGACTGATCTACGAGTTCGGCAACTCGGTGAGTTCGCGCATCGAGTCGTTGGGCCAATCGACCGCGCGTGCCTGGGCGCTCAACAAGATTCGCGATCGCGACGGCAACGAAATCGTCTTTACCTACATCGAGGACGCGACCTACGGCAGTTTCAAGCTGGACTTGGTGAGCTATGCGGGCAATCCCATGCAAGGCTCCTCCGCGATCTACAGCGTCGACCTCGTTTACGAGGCGAAGCCGGCCGGTGAAATCGACAGTGGATACATAGCCGGAAGCCGCGTGAAAGAGATCCAGCGTCTCGACCGCATCGATGTGTTGCACAATGGAACGGATCTCTATCGACGCTACGAGCTCACGTACGAGGCGTCGCTTTCCGCCACGAGCTTGAGTCGTCTCGCGTCCGTGACGGAATGCGCTGGGACGGCATCCAACTGCTTCCCCGCGACCACGTTCACTTACCAGGACGGCGCACCGCTTGCGGCCGAGGTCAACTCCGGCATCACTGTCCCGAACACGCCTCGGATTCCGCTCGACGTGAATGGCGACGGTCGCGAGGATATCGTCTATTCGTCTGCGACCGGGGCCGGCACCTGGATGGTGATGTTCGCCAACGCCTCGGGCGGCTACAACACACCGACCAATACGGGGGTCTCCAATACCGGCTACAACGGTGCGATCACGATCGATTACAACTCCGATGGCCGTGGCGACCTGCTGGTGCCCTACTCGGGCGGGACGTGGTGGGTGACGCTGGGCTCCGCGAGCGGCTTGGGTGCGCTCACGAACACGGGTGCACCGGCCACCGCGACCGGCACGGGCACCAATGCACGGGCGCTCGATGTCGACGGCGACGGTCGGGACGACCTGGTGTGGGCGGACCTCACCGCGACGTCCTACGCGGCCGGGGATGCGATTCGGTACCGGCTGCGCCTATCGGGCAGTGGGTTTTCGGCGACAGCAACGAATCTCGTCGGTCCACTGGCGGTCGATTACGACATCCCCACCGGCATCTTTCAGCGATGGGAGAACAAGATGTCGAAGCGGGCGCCGGATTTCAACGGCGACGGTCGAGAAGATATCGTCTATCGCCACAGGATGCGGATCAACAATTCGTTGATGGTCAACGAATCCTCGAGTCAGGCACCGTCCGGCTCTACGGACCCGTCCGCCGCCGCGGCGGGCTTCAACTATTTCTACGCGATAAAGGTGGCCTGCCCGGGCGTGACCGACTGCCTGACCGGAGCATCGGGCCTGTCGGACACCCCTTACTTCGGGGACTTCAACGGCGACGGCAAGGACGACATTTTCTACTGGGACGAAGACTTCGTCTGGCGCTACCGCTTCAGCACGGGCACAGGCTTTACCGCACTGCAGACCGCGGGCAACAGCTCCGCCTACGGCGACACCGTCATCTACGATTGGGACGGGGACGGCAACGACGACGTGCTCGCCTCTCACATCGCAACGGCGACCTGGCACGTCCTCCGTTCCACCGGCGAGAGCCTGCTGGCGCCCGTGTCGACCGGCGTCCCTTCGTCCGGCGCATACACCACGGACATGAACGGCGATCAGCTGTCCGACCTCGTCTACCCGGTGGGTGGGATCTGGAAATTCCGCGCGCGTGCGGTCACGTTCGCGTTCCCGGACCTCCTGCAATCGTCCACGGACGCGTTCGGTGGTCAAGCCCAATTCGCTTATGCCCCGATCACCAGTTCAACCGTCTACACCAAGGGCACCGGTGCGGTTTTCCCGGAGGAAGACTTCCAGCGACCGCTCTGGGTCGTCAGCACGGCCACGGCCACCGACGGCACCGGCAACAACACAAACTACACGCTCAACTACACCTACGAGACCGCCAGGATTCATCGGTCAGGTCGCGGGTTCCTGGGCTTCGCCAAACGCAACGTCGTCGACAGCCGCTTGGGCTACAACGTCAAGACCGTGGACACCTATCGACAGGATTATCCGTACATCGGCGCACCCGCCAGCCGCGAGCTGCGCCAAAGCGGCGGCACACGTGTGTCGCTGACGACGAACACCTGGAGCAACCTCAGCTGGGGAACGGCCGGCAGCACCCAGCGGAACTTTCCCTACGTCTCCACTCAATCGGTGGATCAGCACGAGGTCGGCGGGACGCTGAACGGCACGAAATTCAAGACCACGACAACCACGGTGGCGAGCGGTGGCATCGACTCTGCCACCGGGCTCGTCACCGATGTGACCACGACCACGACCGACGTGATCGGTGCGCAATCCAAGACCGAGCGCGTCTGGCACTCCGCGTTCATGAACGACACCACCAACTGGTGCCTCGGGCGGCCGACCGAATCGCAAGTGATCAATGCCCACACCTTGCCGAACGGGGTCTCGATCACGCGCACGTTCGACGCGGTGTGGGACGGCCTCAAGTGTCGCCCGACCCAGCAACGTGCCGAACCCGACAACGCCACGTGGCGCATGACGGTCGGCCTGGGTTACGACGGGTTCGGCAACGTGAACAGTCAGACCGTCACGGGCGCCGCCATGACGGCACGCACGACACTGACCGATTGGGGCTCGCGCGGTCACTTCCCCGCATCGACCACCAACGCTCTGGGTCACGTGACAACCTACAGCTGGGATCCGTTGGTGGGGCTGCAGTCCTCCGAGACGGACCCGAACGGAGCCACGACGAGCTGGACTTACGACGGCTTCGCCCGCAAGGCGTCTGAGACGCGGCCCGATTCCACGTCGACCGTGTTCACCTACGTGACCTGCACGGTCGGCTGTGACGCCCGGGACCGTTACTACATCCTGCAGGAGGATCGCGACACGACCGCTGCCACCGTTCGTACGAGCGAGCACTACTTCAATCGTTGGGACGTGCAGAGCCGGGCACGGGTGCAACGGCTGGACACCGACTACGCCTACACGACCAACCGCGATTTCGACGCACGTGGACGCGTGTCGAAGGAATACGTTCCTTACTATTCGGGCTCGGCGACGAACGGCGATCGCCGCTTCACTTACGATCTGCTCAATCGTGTCCTTACCGACACGCAATTCACCGCGGCCGGCACATCAGACCAGTCCGCCTCGTATACCTATTCCGGATTGTCCACCACGGTCACCGATGCACTGTCGCACTCGACCACGCGTGCGACCAACGCATGGGGGGAACCCCTGTCGGTGGCGGACGCGGCCTCCGGGACGATGAGCCATCAATACGACGCGTTCGGCAACCT
Organism: uncultured Gammaproteobacteria bacterium; assembly: GCA_963714645.1. Lineage (GTDB taxonomy): Bacteria > Pseudomonadota > Gammaproteobacteria > Steroidobacterales > Steroidobacteraceae > RPQJ01. The sequence goes on along the minus strand of CAVQQX010000091.1, from coordinate 5,546 downwards.
CAAGCGGACGACCGACGCGGCGTTGAACGTTGTGTTTCAGGCCAGTTACAACGTGCGCGGCTTCCGCACCCAGACGATCGACATGGACCTGGGCACGTGGAGCTATACGCCCAACGCGCTCGGAGAAGTCGAGTCGCAGACCGACGCGAAATTGCAGAACACCACGTTTGCCTACGACCTGTTGGGGCGCATGACGGGTCGCACGGAACCGGAAGGAATTTCAACCTGGGTCTGGGGCACCTCGAGCGCGTCCAACAACATCGGGAGGCTTGCCTCGCTCTCTGGACCCGGCTACTCCGAAAGCTTCACATACGACTCGATCGGTCGGCCGACGAGTCGCACGGTCACCTCCGACGCGACCTATCAATTCAACCTCTCGTACAACAACGCTCGGGCTCCCGCATGCCCTGACCTACCCGACGAGCACCTCCGGGTGTCAGGTTGAAGCTCAAGTACCTCTACACAACACGGGTACCTGAGCACGATCCGGGACTTTACCGGCGACGTCGACGGGGCCTCGTATTGGGCGCTCAACGCACTCGACGCGCGCGGCCAGGCCGTGGACGAGGCGTATGGCACGAGCAACGGTCTCTGGACGCAGAGCACGTTCTCGTCCGCTCACCGGGCAGCTCCTGACGCGCCAGTCCGGGACCGGTGGATCGGCCACCAACATCCAGAATCTTGCCTACACCTGGGACTCGGCCAACAATCTCACGCAGCGCCAGGATCTGCGTCAGAGCCTGACGGAGACGTTCGGCTACGACGGTCTCGACCGCCTCACCTCGGCCGCGGGACCGGGCGGCACGCTCGCCGTCGGCTACGACGCGATCGGCAACGTGACCTCGCGCTCCGACGTGGGCAGCGGCGCCACGTGGACCTACCACGCGAGCAAGAAGCACGCCGTGACCGCCGCCGGCAGCTTCACGTTCGGCTACGACGCGAACGGCAATGTCTCGACCCGCAACGGCTCGACGATCAGCTGGTACAGCTACAACCTGCCGGCGACGATCAACGGCGGGGGTTTTGCGGCGACCTTTGACTACGCGCCCGATCGCTCGCGGTGGCGGCAGCAGAGCACGTACTCGGGCTCCTCGGAGACGACCATCTACGTGGGCGGTCTGCTCGAGAAGTTCACCACGCCCACGCGCACGCACTGGAAGCACCTGATCGACACGCCCTCGGGCCAGGTCCAGCACGTGCGCCGCTCCGACGCCACCACCGAAACGTACTATCTGGTGGGCGACCATCTCGGCAGCGTCGACGCGATCATGAACGCGGCCGGCGCCGTCCAGGTGCGGACCAGTTTCGCCGCTTTCGGCGCGCGACGGGATGACGACTGGGTGGGATTGCCGTCGGCGGCCGAATACACAGCGACCGCGAACAGCTCGCGGCGCGGGTTCACCGGACACGAGATGCTCGACAATGTCGGACTCATTCACATGAATGGGCGTGTGTACGATGCGGCAATCGGCCGATTCATCAGTGCGGACCCGTTCATTGACTGCTTTCAGAATCCGCAGGGTTGGAACCGCTACCTGTATTTGAAAGGTCGCGTCGCCAGTGCCACGGACTCAAGCGGATTCAGCGACGACGGACAGGCCATTCCCGGATGGATCGATGCACCGGGCACCATTGCACTTATTGAAGAAGTCGTCGTCACCGCCTCACGCATCTTTCAGAGATGCGAGTCCTGCACGACGCCCCTGGTCTCGTACAACCCTGTTCCCGGACACCCGGGACTCCGTCCCAACGGTGGCGGCGGGGGCGGGGGCGGGCAAGGACAAGCCAATCAGGAAACCAAATACGATAAATGTAAGCGCGACTGCAAACAGGAAAATCAGAAATACGCCGATGCCGCGGTCGGTGCCATACGCGGCGCAGCTAGCGGTATATTCGGCGGTTGGAATGGCGTGGCCCTTGGGGCGTTTCTCGGCGGTGCCGAAGCATTTGCGTCTAGTGGTCAGGGCCCGTCCGGCACCGTAATCGTGGGCGCTACCGCCGGATATGCTTCAGGCAGAACTGGTGGCACGGCTGCTGGCCGGGGTGGTGCTGTTGGAGGCGCCGTCTCGGGGGTACTCACAGCAGCGGGTATACCTAATGGAGCGGCCAACATAATCGGAGGTGCTGTCGGTGGCGCCGTGGCCAATCCGCAACCCCCCTCGGGTCCACTTGTTGGCTGACTTGCTGGTCTGTTTTCGGCCTACTTGGGTACGGCAGCGCAAGAACTGACCCAGGGGATCGCGGATAACTTATTGGAAGCACACTGCATTAATATTTGCGCCCAGCATTGATGATTTTCACGATGAGCCCTGATACAAAAAGTCGCTTATGGTCGTTAGCGAAATTCGTGGCCCTTGCTGGAGTCCTCGTCGTTCCGCTTGCGGACATTTTGCGCATCGGCTTATCTAGTAAGTGCCCGGCTGGAGAGCCGCGCACCGCATGGTGCGTGTTTTTTGGTTTTGATGTCGCCATGGCCATTTTGGCGGTTTTGCACTTTTCATTTCAGTTGACGCATACCGATAAAGACACTGAAGGAGATAAGCAGCGAAAGAACAAGAAAGGATCCTCCTAAGGGCCTATGGGCACTGCGAGATTACTAAGCGTGCAGTAATGTCGGTTGACCGCACGACATCGTCCCGGGCTTGCAAGCGTCGTTGATAAGGTGGCCTGGAAGACCTATTTAAGGGATCTCTCCCTTCAGGTTAGAAAAATGGGGCCCTTCTATTATCCCGTGTGCTCCGTAGAACATCACTCGACACTTTCCAGGTGTATCAATTTGCGGCCTCGAACCAGGCGGACACGGCCTTCCTGCCGACACGAAAGCGCCCCGGCTCGGTCCCCGCTCGGTCGCGATGCGCGCAACTCCTTGACCCGCATGGCCCCCGCGCCGGGGTTCAGTCGGCCGGCCCCCGGAGAGTTCGGCATGGGCTCGGTCGGCGAGGGCGGTTCGGTCGGTGCTGGAAAAACGCGTTAGGGTTCTTCGGCTTTCTACAACCGAACCAGGCAGTTAGTCGGATTGAAAATCCGCGTGTCGCTGGTTCGATTCCGGCCCTGGCCACTACTCCCAAGTTTTTGAAAGAGATCGAATTTCGGGCATCGCCCGCGGACCATCCGTGGCCGTCAATGGTGCACCCGCGGACTATCGGAAAGTGGGCCGACGGGGGCACGGGCGGGGGCCCCGGCGGGGCTGGCGAGGCTGGGAATCTGAGAACCGGGCGGCCGGGTGCCCGAGGCGGCACCGCAGTGGCCGAGGTTCCGCCTGAGTGGGCGCCGGCGCGGCGGTCGGGGGCGGAGCATGGGAGCGGCCATGGGGCGGGCCGGCGGTGCGCAGGCGGCGCGAGGGGGGTGAGCTCGGTGGACGCTGCCGCATTGCCATTGATACGACAGTCAGGCTTCGCGTGGTGCGACTAGTGCGGTGTCTCGTAAATAACTATGCAAGACTTCTCGGGGATTGCTATGCTGCGATCCATGCCGAATACCGCTTTGTCGATCGAAGTGTCCTCGTCTGAACGAGCACAGCTTGAGAGTTGGGAGCGCTCGCACGGCACCCCGCAACAGGTGGCGCTGCGCTGCCGGATTATTTTGCGAGCGCTGGCCGGTGAGGACAATGTCTCGATTGCTGAGGAGCTTGAAGTGAATCGGGTCACGGTGCAGCTGTGGCGCAAACGGGTGCACCAGCGGGGGATCGGGGAAGTGTGGCAGATCGCCCCCGGGCGAGGACGCAAACCGAAGTACAGTCAAGCCAAACGAGATCGGATCATTGAAGCCACCCTGCAGAGCAAGCCCAAGGGCATGACGCATTGGAGTTGCCGGTTGATGGCCCAGGCGCAGGGGGTGAGTAAGGATACGGTCAATCGGTTGTGGCAGCTGCACCAGCTGAAGCCGCATCTGAGTGAGACGTTCAAGCTCTCGCGGGATGCGAAATTCCTGGAGAAGCTGACCGATGTGGTGGGGCTGTATCTGAACCCGCCGGACAAAGCGCTGGTGCTGTGTTTGGACGAGAAGAGCCAGATTCAGGCCTTGGATCGCACGCAGCCGGGGCTGCCGCTGAAGAAGGGCCGCTGCGGGACGATGACGCACGATTACAAGCGCAACGGCACCACGACCCTGTTTGCGGCGCTGAACGTGCTGGACGGCAAGGTGATCGGTGAATGTCACGCCCGGCATCGGCATCAGGAATGGTTGCGATTTCTGCGGCGCTTGGATCGGGAATTTCCCTCGAAGTTGCAGCTGCATTTGGTGATGGACAATTACGGCACGCACAAGGAGCCGCACGTGCAGGCGTGGCTGAAGAAGCATCCGCGCTTTGTCTGTCACTTCGTGCCAACGAGTTCGAGCTGGCTGAATCTGGTGGAACGCTGGTTCCGGGAATTGACCGACAAGGCGATTCGCCGTGGCAGCTTTCTGAGCGTGCCGGATTTGAAGCGGGCGATCGATGACTTCCTGAGGGCTTGGAATGAAGATCCCAGGCCGTTCATCTGGACGGCCACGGTCGAGGGCATCGTCCAAAAGATCGCCCGAGCCCGCGCGAAACTCGAGCAGATCAAACCCGGATCCACTCTGCCGCGCGGCAAAGAGCAAGCAGCCTAAGTGCATGGTTATTTACGAGACGGTACACTAGGTAGCCTCGGCGGCGGCGGCGGCGGCGGCGGCGGCGGCGGCGTGGCGGCGTGGCGGTGCGCGCCGCGACGGGTGCGTTGATAGCGCGCGCTCGCCCGCCCGGTGCACTCGCGACGGCGGATCCGCGCGCACGCGGCGCCGCAGTACACGTTGCCGTGATCGCAGCGCCGGCAGATCCGAACCTGCACGGCACAGCGCGCACAGTTGTAGAGCCGATAGCTCGGCTCCCCGAGCACCCCCAATGCCCCTCCCCCAAGCACTGGACAGCGCCGGGCTCGGGCAGGCATAAAGGGCCTGCACAAAGCCCGTTACGGGCGCTGCGCATGGAAGGCCCGGGGTCTGACGCCAAATCGAGTCCCGGGCCTTCGTCTATCTGCTTGTCGCGCCGAGCATAGCCGACACCCGCGCGAGCGACACCGAGCGCGCCCACGTCACCGCTCACCGCGATCTCACCGATCTGAGAGCAATGCCCATCGGCTTCTGCCGCCACGTTGCGGCGGCACACTGCACAGCGCGGGATCGGGAGATAAAGAGCCCGCGATCGAACGGTCCCAAGCGACATCAATCAGCGAGCAACGCACCCCAGCGCGGGATCGACCAAAGTGCGCCCATCCTCAGAATGACGCGGGTTCGGACCACCGTTCACAAGTGGTCAGGGCGCGTCCGGCACCGTAATCGTGGGCGCTACCATCGGATATGCTTCAGGCAGAACTGGTGGCACGGCTGCTGGCCGGGGTGGTGCTGTTGGAGGCGAGGTCCCGGGGGTACTCACAGCAGTGGGTATGCCTAATGGAGCGGCCAACATAGTCGGAGGAGCTGTCGGAGGAGCCATGGCTAATCCGCAAGCCCCCTCGGGTCCACTTGTTGGCGGACTTGTTGGTCTGTTTTCAGCCTACTTGGGTACGGCAGCGCAAGAACTGGCCCAG
>CAVQQX010000090.1:0-11771 GCA_963714645.1 uncultured Gammaproteobacteria bacterium | reverse complement strand
CGCGGCGCACGCCGGCCCGGTGCCGGTGAGCGGGCACCTGCGGCGTGTGCTGCGCGCAGCCTGCCGGCTGAGCGCCCTCACGGATGGCCGCTTCGACGTGACCATCGCGCCGACACTGGTGCGCTGGGGTTATCTGCCCGGATTGCCGAACAACACGGAAACGACCGGCGACTGGCGCGACATCCGCCTTGGCGCCGACGGCATGGTGAGCTTCGCCCACCCGCTGCTGCTCGATCTTGGCGGCATCGCCAAAGGCTATGCGGTGGATCTGGCCATCGCCAGCCTGCGCCGGGCCGGCGTGCCGCAGGCCTGTGTCAACGCCGGCGGTGACCTGCGTTTTTATGGCCGCGAGCCGCGCCGGATCGGCGTGCGCGATCCGGCCGATCCGGCCCGGCTGCGGCTGCTGCCGCCGCTGTTGCAGGGCGCCGTGGCGACCAGCTGCGTGGCGGACACCCGCCGCCGGCACGGACAGACCTGGCGCTCGCCGCTGGTCGACCCGCGCAGCGGGCGGGCCTGTGCGGCGACCGGCAGCGTGACCGTGCTGGCCCGTTCCTGCCTGTACGCCGACGCGCTGACCAAACCGGTGGCCATCGATCCTGCCGCCTGCGAGCCTGTCCTGCGCCGCCTGCGGGCGCAGGCCCTGCTGCTGCCCGCCGCATGAAACCCGGCCCACGCTACACGCTGCTGGGTCCGCGCCTCGGACCACTCGGCCGGCGCGCGGTGTACGGCCTTTGCCTGCTGCTGCTGCTCACCGGCGCCGCCTGGCTGGTGCTGCACACCTGGCTGCGCGTGGAGGGACCGTCGGGCGGGACGATCTCGCGGCAGATGCGCCGCCTCGGCGACTCGGTCGACTGGAGTCGCGACCGCTTCACGATGGATGAAGGCCTTTCGGCCGCCGTGCGCGACGTGTTCGTGCGGCTGCACGACAAGGGGCTCATCTACCGCGGCCAGCGCCTGGTCAACTGGGACCCGGTGCTGCACACCGCGCTCTCCGACCTCGAAGTCGTCTCCGAACAGCAAACGGGCCAGCTGTGGCACCTGCGCTATCCGCTCGCGGACGGCAGCGGTCACGTGGTCGTCGCGACCACGCGGCCGGAAACCATGCTCGGGGACGTCGCGGTGGCCGTGAACCCGGCGGACGAACGCTATCGCGGGATCGTCGGCCGCCAGCTGCGGTTGCCGCTGGCCGACCGGTCGATTCCCGTGATCGCCGACGAATACTGCGACCCGGCGTTCGGCAGCGGCTGCGTCAAGATCACCCCGGCGCACGACTTCAACGACTACGAGGTCGGCCGGCGCCACGGCCTGCCGCTGATCAACGTGTTCACGGCGGACGCAGCGCTCAACCAGGAAGCACCCGCTGCCTATCGCGGCCTGGATCGCTTCGCGGCGCGCAAGCGCATCGTCGCCGACCTCGAGGCGCTCGGCCTGCTGGAGAAGGTCGAACCCCACACGCTCGCGGTCCCGCACGGCGACCGCAGCGGTGCCGTGCTCGAGCCGTGGCTGACGGACCAGTGGTATGTCCGCATCGGGCCGCTCGCCGGGCCGGCGATCGCCGCGGTCGCGGACGGGCGGATCCGGTTCGTGCCGGACCACTGGGCCCGCACCTACTTCCAGTGGATGCGCAACATCCAGGACTGGTGCATCAGCCGTCAGCTCTGGTGGGGACACCGCATCCCCGCCTGGTACGACGACGACGGCAACGTCTATGTCGCGCGCAGCGAATCGGACGCCCTGCAGGCGGCGCGCGAGCGTCATGGCCGCGACGTGGCACTGCGCCAGGACGACGACGTGCTCGACACCTGGTTCAGCTCGGCGCTCTGGCCGTTCTCGACGCTCGGCTGGCCCGCGCAGACTCCCGAGCTCGCGACGTTCTACCCGGGCTCGGTGCTCGTCACCGGGTTCGACATCATCTTCTTCTGGGTCGCCCGGATGATCATGATGGGACTCGAGTTCGCCGGCGACGTCCCGTTCCGCGAGGTCTACATCACCGGGCTCATCCGCGACGAGCACGGCAACAAGATGTCGAAGTCGAAGGGCAATATCATCGACCCGCTCGATCTCATCGACGGCATCGACCTCGAGGCGCTCGTCGCCAAGCGCACGTCGGGCCTGATGCAGCCGCAGATGCAGGCGGCGATCGAGAAGGCGACGCGGCGGCAGTTCCCGCAGGGCATTCCCGCCTTCGGCACCGACGCGCTGCGTTTCACGTTTGCGGCGCTGGCGACGATGGGCCGCGATATCCGCTTCGACCTCGGGCGCGTCGAAGGCTACCGCAACTTCTGCAACAAGCTCTGGAACGCCTCGCGCTACGTGCTCATGAACACCGAGGAGCAGGCCGCGGACGCCGCGGGCGGCGCCGCCGAACTCTCGGTCGCTGACCGCTGGATCCGGGGCCGGCTCGGCACGACCGTGGCGAGCGTCCGCGAACACCTCGCGACGTACCGGTTCGACCTGGCCGCACAGTCGGCCTACGAGTTCGTCTGGTACGAGTTCTGCGACTGGTACCTGGAGCTCTCGAAGCCGGTGCTGCAAGGCAGCGACGCGAGCGAGGCGGCCCGACGCGGGACGCGGCGCACGCTGCTCGGGACGCTCGAAGGCACGCTGCGGCTGCTGCACCCGCTGATGCCGTTCATCACCGAAGAGATCTGGCAGAAGGTCGGACCGCTCGCCGGGCGGCACGGAACGACGATCATGCGTCAGCCCTACCCCACCGCGACCGAATTCCCGCCGGACGCGGCCGCCGACCGCGACATCGACGCGCTGCAGGCGATCGTGCTCGGCATCCGCCAGATCCGCGGCGAACTCGACGTGCCGCATTCGCGACCGACGCCCGCCTATGTCCGCACGGACCGGGCGGGCGATGCCGTGGCGATCGCTGCACTCGGGCCGGCGCTCCGCCGCCTGGCGAACGTCGAGTCGATCGCGGTCGTCGAGTCGGAAGGCGACCTGCCGCCCTGCGCCATCGCGCTGAGCCGCGGTCGCACCGTGCTCGCGCCGTTCGATCGCCTCGTCGACGACGTCGCGGCGGAGCGGGCTCGGCTCGAGAAGCGCCGGTCCCGCACCCAGCAGGAGCGCGACAAGTGCGCGGCGAAACTGGCGAACGCGAATTTCGTGGCCAACGCGCCCGCGAGCGTGGTCGAGCAGGAGCGAACGCGGTTGACCGAGTTCGATCGCCAGTTGGGCCAGCTCGCGGAGCAGGCGCGGCGCCTCGCCGCGGTCCAGGCTGCCGCGATGGTGGAGCGCTGAACATGGCCGCGAGCGCCCAGGGGACGACGGAACCGCGCCCGCTCGACCTGGTCGACACGGCAGTTGCCGGCCTGAACGAGATCATCCTCGGCAAGGAGCGGCAGGTGCGGCTCAGCCTGGCCTGCCTGCTCGCGCGCGGTCACCTGCTGATCGAGGACATTCCGGGCGTCGGCAAGACGACGCTCGCGCACGCGCTCGCCGGTACGCTCGGCCTGTCCTACCAGCGCATCCAGTTCACGAGCGACCTGCTGCCGGCCGACATCATCGGCGTGTCCGTGTTCGAGGCCGACTCAAGCCAGTTCCGCTTTCACCGCGGGCCGGTGTTCGCGCAGCTCGTGCTCGCCGACGAGGTCAATCGCGCGACGCCGAAGGCGCAGAGTGCGCTGCTCGAGGCGATGGAGGAACATCAGGTCACCGCCGACGGCCAGACCTATCCGCTGACCGAGCCGTTCTTCGTGATCGCGACGCAGAACCCGGTCTACCAGGTCGGCACCTTCCCGCTGCCGGAGTCGCAGCTCGACCGCTTCCTGATGCGCATCGAGCTCGGCTATCCCGCAGCGTCGCTCGAGCGGCAGCTGCTGCTCGGGCGCGACCGGCGCGACCTCCTCGCGGACCTGGCGCCCGCACTCAGCCCGCAGCAGCTGCTGCGCCTGCAGGGCGAGGTGCCGAAGGTGCACGCGTCCGAGGCGCTGCTCGACTACGTGCAGGCCGTGGCGCGCTACACGCGCCAGGCGCAGGAATACGAGGCCGGGCTTTCGCCGCGTGCCGTGATCTCGCTGCTGCGGGCGGCGCAGGCCTGGGCGTTCATGCACGCGCACGACGGTGTGCTGCCCGAGGACGTGCAGGCGGTGCTGCCGGCGGTCGTGGGCCATCGCCTCGCCCCGCGCGACACGACCCGCTTCCGCGGCGCGGAGGAGATCGGACGGCACGTGCTTGCGGCGGTGCCGGTGCCCTGAGCCGCCATGGTCCGCCGCCTGCTGCAGGGCCTTCGCACCCGCGCCGAACGCCGCGCGCGCCGCTGGATGCTCGACCGCCAGGGCCGCGACATCGATCCGGTCGAACTCCGCCGCAATCGCATCTACATCCTGCCGACCCGCCTCGGCGTCGCCTACGCGGGGATGCTGTTCGCGATGGTGCTGGGCGGGATGAACTACAACAACAACCTGGGCCTGGCGCTGACCTTCCTGCTCGCGGGCCTCGGGATCGTGACGATGCATCACTGCCACGGCACGCTGCTGGGGCTGCGCCTGCGACTGGTCGCAGCCGAACCCGCGTTCGCCGGCGACGCCGTGCGATTCCGCTGGCTGCTCGAGAACGACGCGCAGCTCGCGCGACCGGCAGTAGAAGTGCGACTCGAGCGCGCGGGCGACCGCAACAGCTGCCCGGTCGAAGTGCCGGCGGCAGGCACCGTGCCGGCGGAGCTCGCGCTTCCGGCGCCACGCCGCGGGCGGGTGCCGCTCGAACGATTCGTCGTGACGACCGCCCACCCGCTCGGCCTCTTTCGTGCGTGGGCGGTCGTGCACCCGCTGCACACGGGCGTCGCCTGGCCGCGCCCCGCCACTCGCCACCTGGTCCCGCCGTCGATGGCCACCGACACCGGCGGTGCCCAGGCCGGTGCCGTCGGCGAGGAGGACTTCGCCGGACTGCGACCGTTCCAGCCGGGCGACCCGCTGCGACGCATCGCCTGGAAGGCCTATGCGCGCGGACAGGGCCTGCACACCAAGCAGTACGCCGGCACGGACGTCGTTTCGCACATGTTCGACTGGGAGAGCCTGCCGGGCCTCGATGTCGAGGCGCGCCTGTCACAGCTCTGCCGCTGGGTGCTCGATGCGCACGAACGTGGTGAAGCGTTCGGGTTGCGGCTGCCGGGGACGCAGATCGAAGTCAATCTCGGCGTCGCGCACCGCGAACGTTGCCTGAACGCGCTCGCGCTGTTCGAGCCCGGCGGGCGTGCCGATGCTTGACGCGCTGCGCCGGCGGGAACTGCCGTTTTTCGCCACGAGGCGCACCGCTGGCACGCGTGCAGGCTCGCGCGCGCGCCCTGCACGGGCTCGCGGCCGTGCTGCTTGCGCTCGCGCTGGCGGTCGCACCGCACGCCTCGTATTTTCCTGCATGGATCGTCCTGCTGCTGGTCGCGGTCGGCGCCTGGCGCTGGTCGGCGTCGGTGCGGGGCTGGCCCCTCGCGCCCCGATGGGTCCGCATCGCGCTCGTGGTGGTCGCGACGATCGCCGTGCTCGGCCGGTATCGCACGCTGAACGGGGTCGAGGCCGGCACGGCGCTGCTCGTGCTCATGGCTGCCGCGAAGCTGCTCGAGACTCGCGCGGCACGCGACCTGACCGTGCTCGTGTTCATCGCCTGGTTCCTGCTCTACGCGGCCCTGTTGCGCGACCAGTCGCTGCCGCAGCTGCCGTGGCTGCTCGCGAGCGCGGTGCTCACGACCGTCGCGTTGATGCGCGTGCACGCGGACGCCTCGACCGTCCCGCTGCGGCTGCAGCTGCGCCGCGCGACCGTGCTGATGGTGCAGGCGGCGCCGCTCGCCGTGCTGCTCTTCATGCTGTTTCCGCGCTTGCCCGGCCCGTTCTGGGGCATCGAGGCCGGCAAGCAGGCGCGCACCGGGCTCGACGACGAAATGACGCCGGGCGACGTCTCCGACCTGAGCGCCTCGGGCGACGTCGCATTCCGTGCCCGCTTCGACGGCGCGATCCCGCCGCCGCCGCTGCGCTACTGGAGAGGGCCGGTGCTGCACGAGTTCGACGGGCGCAGCTGGCGGCGACCGCTCGCGCAGGCATTCCCGGAGCAGGAAGTGCGCTTCACGGGTCGTCCCGTCAGGTACCAGATCACGCTGGAACCGCACGCGCGTCGCTGGGTGCTGGCGCTCGACCTGCCGGCGAGCTGGCCGGGTCGGCGCGCGGTGCAGGCCTATGACTTCACGTTGCTCGCCGTGCGCCCGGTCAACAGCGTCGCCGCGTTCGACCTGGTGTCGTTCCCGCGCCATGCGGCGGGCGTGGAACTGCCGGAGTCGCTGCGTCGCAAGGACCTGTCGCTGCCGACCGACGGCACCAACGCCCGGGCGGTCCGGCTCGGCCGCGAACTCGCGGCGCGTCATCGCGGAGATCCGGGCGCGATCGCCGGAGCGTTGCTGCGGATGTTCCGCCAGCAGCCCTTCGAATACACGATGCAGCCGCCCCGGCTCGCCGCCAACGCCGTCGACGAGTTCATGTTCGAGACTCGCAAGGGTTTCTGCGAGCACTACGCCTCGGCGTTCACGGTCGTGATGCGCGCGGCGGGCGTCCCTGCCCGCGTCGTCACGGGCTACCAGGGCGGGGAGTTCAATCCCTACGGCGGGTACCTCATCGTCCGACAATCCGACGCTCACGCATGGAGCGAGGTCTGGATCGCCGGACGTGGCTGGACGCGATATGACCCTACGGCCGCCGTCGCTCCCGACCGCATCGAACGAGGCCTCATCGGCTCCCTCGGTGCCAACGAGCCGGTGCCAGGCCGGCTGCGTGAGGCGAGCCCGCTCGTGATGCAGCTCGAGCTGAGCTGGGATGCGGTCAACGACTTCTGGAACCAGCGCATCGTCCGTTTCGACGCGGCCGCACAGTTCGACCTGCTGCGTCGGTTGGGCGTCGAGGACCCGGATTGGCGCACACTGGGATTGGGTCTCGCGGCCGGCCTGGCCGCGTTCTTCGTCGCGCTCTCCGCGTGGCTCGGCTGGCGCTCCCGCCCACCGCGCCGCGACTGGCCGGCGCGGCTGCATGAGACGGTGGCACGGCGCCTGGCGCGACGCGGTTTCACCCGCGGCGCCACCGAGGGGCCCGTGGCATTCCTCGAACGCGCCGAGCGGGAGCATCCCGACCTCGCCCGCCGGCTCCACGAGATCCGGGCGCTCTACGTCGCGGAGCGCTATGGTCCGCATCCGCGCCCGCTCGCGTTGCAGCGGCTCAAGCACTGCGTGAACGAGCTGCGGCCCTGACGGGTCGCGGCGGATGCGGGCCCGGGTATGCTCGTCGTCGCCATTCCGGCGGGGAACAGATCGATGGCCGAGATCGACAAGAAATTCGAGGCCGCGGCGCGCGAGCGGTACGCAAAGCTGGTCGAGCGGCTGCGCAAGACCTGCGGCTGATCGCGGCGTGACCGCCACGTTCGCGCTGGTGCTCGCAGTGGCCGCGGGGGTGCTCGCGGCGCTCACGCTGCCGCCCCTGATCAGGGCCCGCGCCCGCTCGCGACGCCTGCAGCAGCCGCTGCCCGAGGCGCTGCGGAACGTCGTCGCCCGCAACGTCCCGGTGACGCAGTCGCTGCCCGACGCGATGCGCACGAGGCTCGAGGGCCTGGTCGTCGCGTTCCTGGCCGAGAAGCAATTCGTCGGCTGCAACGGGCTCGAGATCTCCGACGAGATCCGCGCGACCGTCGCGGCGCTGGCGTGCCTGCTGGTGCTCGGGCGCCGCGACGGACTTTACGACGAACTGCAGTCCATCCTCGTCTACCCCTCGTCGTTCTGGGTGGAGGACGAAGTCCAGGACGATGCGGGCGTCGTTTCCCGTCGGCGCCGCGAGCTTGCAGGCGAAGCCTGGGATTCACACCGGATCATCCTTTCGTGGGAGGACATCGCCGCGAGCGCCGCGGAGTCGGACGGGTACAACGTGGTGCTGCACGAGTTCGCGCACTACCTGGAAGCCGAAGGTCGCGGCCTCGCCCCGGACGGCCCAGGGCGCAGCCTCGGCGCCTGGCACACGGAGCTGCTCCGCCAGTTCGAAGCGCTGGTCGCGGCCGTGGATCGCGACGAGGACACGTTCCTCGATCCGTATGCCGCCGAGGATGCGTCGGAGTATTTCGCCGTCGCGACCGAGGACTTCATCGAACGTCCCGCCGGCCTGCGCGCGGCCGCGCCGCCGACGTACGCGCTGCTGGTCGAGTTCTACGGCATCGACCCCGCGAGCTGGACGCGCGCCTGAGGGCGCCCGCCGGCGAGACAAGACCCCGCGATGGCCGGCCGTCATCGCCCCCGTCGACCCTATTCCGGCGACGCCGTGCGCGCCGCCACGATCAGCAGCCCGCCCCCGGCGACGAACAACACGACGATCGAGAGGATCGAGAGTCGCGGGTCGCCCGTCGCCGCTGCCGTGATGCCCACCAGCGCCGGCCCGATGATCGCCGAGGCCTTGCCCATCATGTTGTAGAAGCCGAAGAACTCCGACGACTTGCCGGCCGGGACGAGGCGTCCGAAGTAGCTGCGGCTCAGCGACTGGATGCCGCCCTGCACCAGCCCGATCACCACCGCGAGCCGGTAGAAGTCCCCCGCGTCCTCGAGGAAGTACGCGTAGCCGGTCGCGCCGATGTACACCGCGAGCGCCACGAAGATGCCGTTACGCGCGCCGATCCGGGCACCGAGCCAGCCGAACGCGAGCGCAGCCGGGAAGGCCACGAACTGCGTGAGCAGCAGCGCCTTGATCAGGTGCGACTGGTCGAAACCGAGCGACAGGCCGTAATCGACCGCCATCTTGATCACGGTGTTCACACCGTCGATGTAGAGCACGTACGCCGCGAGGAACCAGACCAGCGACCGGTACTGCTTCAGGTGCGCGACCGTGCCGGCGAGTTCGGTCACGCCCTGCCGCGCGGCGTCGCGCCAGCGCACGGCGGCCTGGGGCCCGCCCCGCTCGTGTACCAGGAGCACGCAGGGCAGCGCGAACACCAGCCACCACACGCCGACACTGACGAACGACCAGCGCACTGCTTCCTCAGCGCTGGCGAGGCCGAACCAGTCCGGCCGCTGCGTCATGACGACGTTGCCGGCGAACAGCAGGCCGCCGCCCAAGTAACCCATCGAATACCCGAAGCCGGAGACGAGGTCGTACTCGTGGGGCTCGGCGATGTGCAGCAGCAGCGAATCGTTGAACACGATGCCACCCCAGAAGCCGAGCGACGCGACGAGGAACAGGGTGGCGGCGAGTTGCCATGCCCCCTGGGGCACGAGTGCAAGCCCGAGCGTGGCGAGCGACCCGAGCAGCGTGAACGCGAACAGCAGCCGCAGGCGCGACCCGCCGCGGTCGGCGATCGCCCCGAGCACCGGCGCGAGGACCGCGACCACCAGGCTGGCCGCGCCGCTCATGATCCCGAGCCGCAGCGTGCTCGAGGTGACCGGCACGCCCGAATTCCAGAACTGCTTGAAGAAGACCGGGAAGAACCCGGCCATCACGGTCGTCGCGAACGCCGAGTTGGCCCAGTCGTAGAACGCCCACGCGACGACGGCGGGCCGGCGCAGGACGGCGCCGGCGGACATCAGCCGGGCCCGTCGCGGCGGTCGGGTCATGCCGCGCTCGCCAGGTGCTCGCGCGTCTCGCGGAACGTGAGGTCCGGCCACCGCTCGAGCGTGAGCTGCAGGTTCACCCGCGTCGGTGCCAGGTAGACGAGCGCGCCGGAGTGATCGAGCGCGAGGTTGTCGTGCGCCTTCGCGCGGAACTCGTGCAGCTTCTTCGGGTCGGCGCAGTAGACCCAGCGCGCGGTGTAGACGTTGACGTCGTCCCAGGCCGCCTGCACGGAGTATTCGTCCTGCAGCCGGAACGCCACGACGTCGAACTGCAGCATGCCCACGGCGCCCAGGATCAGGTCGTTGTTGCGCAGCGGCCGGAACACCTGGGTCGCCCCCTCCTCGCAGAGCTGGTCGAGCCCCTTCTGCAGGGCCTTCATGCGCAGCGGGTCGCGCAGCACGACGCGCCGGAAGAGCTCGGGCGCAAAGTTCGGGATGCCCGTGAACATCAGCGACTCGCCCTCGGTGAGCGTGTCGCCGATGTTGATCGTGCCGTGATTGTGCAGGCCGATGATGTCGCCCGCCCAGGCTTCATCCGTATGCTGGCGGTCGGCCGCGAGGAAGGTGACCGCGTCGCCGACCCGCACTTCCTTGCCATGGCGAACGTGGTGCAGCCGCATGCCCCTGCGGTAGCGGCCGGAACAGATGCGCATGAACGCGATGCGGTCGCGATGGCCCGGGTCCATGTTCGCCTGGATCTTGAACACGAACCCCGTGAGCGGTGTCTCGTGCGGGTCGACCGCGCGCGTCGTGGTCGCGCGCGGCAGCGGCGCCGGCGCGTACTCGACGAAGGCCGCGAGCAGCTCGGTGACGCCGAAGTTGTTGATCGCGGAGCCGAAGAACACCGGCGTCTGGCGTCCGGCGCGGTATTGCGCGAGGTCGAACGCGTGCGATGCGCCGCGCACGAGATCGACCTCGTCGCGGTACGGCCGCGCCATGTCGCCGAGGAACTCGGCGGCCGCCGCACTCGCGAGTCCTTCGATGATCTCGTTGCTGCCGGCGCGGCCGCGTTCGGCGGCCTGGTACACGTAGATCCTGTCTTCGAGCAGATGGTAGATGCCCTTGAGCGCGCGGCCCATGCCGATCGGCCACGTGACCGGCGCGCACGCGATGCCGAGCACGCGTTCGATCTCGTCGAGGAGGTCGGTGGGCTCGCGTCCTTCGCGGTCGAGCTTGTTGACGAACGTCATGATCGGCGTGTCGCGCAGGCGGCACACCTCCATGAGCTTGATCGTGCGCTCCTCGACGCCCTTGGCGCAGTCGATGACCATCAGGGCGGAGTCCACCGCGGTCAGCGTGCGGTAGGTGTCCTCGGAGAAGTCCTCGTGCCCCGGCGTGTCGAGCAGGTTGACCATGCGCCCGGCGTAGGGGAACTGCATGACGCTCGAGGTCACGGAGATGCCGCGCTGCTGCTCGAGCCGCATCCAGTCCGAGGTGGCGTGACGCGTCGCCTTGCGCCCCTTGACCGTGCCGGCCAGCTGGATCGCGCCCCCGAACAGCAACAGTTTCTCGGTGAGCGTGGTCTTGCCCGCGTCGGGATGGGAGATGATGGCGAAGGTGCGGCGGCGCGCAACTTCGTCGACGGCGTGGTTCATCCGCCGGATTTTACCGGCAACGCGAGCTTGAGGACGAGCGCATCCTCGCGCCCGCCGACGGCCTGGTAATAGTCGCGGCGGCGCCCGACCTCGGCAAATCCCACCGACTGGTACAACGCGATCGCGTGCAGGTTCGACGGCCGCACCTCGAGAAACACGTCCTGCATCCCGGCCTGGCTCGAGCGCTCGATCAGCAGCATCAGCAGGCGACGCCCGACGCCGCGGCCGCGCATCGCCGGGTCCATGCAGATGTTGAGGATGTGGGCTTCCCCGGCGCCCATCGCGACGATGCCGTAACCGACGATCTCGCCCTCGTGCTCCGCGACGCGGCAGAGATAGCCCACGCGCAGACAGTCGCGGAAGATGCCCTCGCTCCACGGGAACCTGTAGGACGCGCGCTCGACTGCGCCGACGGCCGGCACGTCGAATGGCGTCATCGCGCGGAAGCGGACGAGCCGATGCGGCTCGGTGGTGCCGGTCCTGACCTCGGCGCTGCTCATGCGACGACGGCGCCGCGCGCCGCGCGCTCGAGACGCGTGAAAACCTGCCGCGCGAACACCAGGTCGGCCCAGGCCTTGCGCTTCTCGCCCGGGCTGCGCAGCAGGTAGGCGGGA
>CAVQQX010000089.1:0-8756 GCA_963714645.1 uncultured Gammaproteobacteria bacterium | reverse complement strand
GGGCATCGAAACCGGGGCTCCCGAGCGCACTGAAAGCAGCAGCGTCCGGCGCGCGCTGCCGAATCCCAACCCGCTGGCCGCTTCCAGGTGCCGCAGGCAGGAGCGGATCTGCGCCCTCGCTTCATCCGTGAGCGTGCCGTCACCTGCGAGACACTCACGGCAATAGCGAGTCCCAAGCACGAACGCCGCAGGCACGGCGACGCCAAGCCGGGCCAATCGCGCCAGGTTGAAGGCCTTGAAGCCCATGACGTCGGCGGACCCGAGCCCGGATGAGTCCGGCCCGCATCCAACCAGGAAGACCTGACGATCGTCCGCGTTCATCGGTCGTCAGCGCGGACGTGGAGACGAGTCGCGCAGGACATGGTCGCGCAGTCGAAACGCGACGCCAAGGAGCCCGTCGGAGCCTCGCTCCAGGCGTGCTGCGCACTCGCTCGCAACGTAGATCTGTCGTGCCTCTATGTCACTGCGCGCCAGCATGGCGGCGACACGGCGACGCGAGGTATCGGCCTCGTGCTCGATACCGGCAATGCGGTGGACGGCCTCCAGGAAGGCCAGCGTGTCCTCACGGGACGAACCGGGGCTCCCCGCCTGCATGGTCGCCAGCGCCTTGACGAACTCCTGACTTCCCGTCGCCACCAGGTTGCCGAGCTCGATCAGCGAATCGAGCACCGGCATCAGGTTCGGCCGCGGGTCGAGCAAAGTCACGAAGAAGGCGGCCTCCTCCAGATCATCCGCTATATCGTCAGCCTGCTCGATGAATCCTTTGAGAAATCGCGCGTCCCCCGAGGCAATACTGCTGCCGCGCGCTTGGTTGAGCAGTCGGTCGGCGTCGCTCTCCCACGTCTTGGCCCGGGACGCGTGCCGCACTGCGTCGGCCGGCCCGCCTCGGTCTCGCAACCCCAGCAGCGCGTCGCGGACCGCAGCCCCGATCTCCACGACCAGCGCCGCGTGCTCGGCGACCAGGTCGAGGAGCAGCTGGCCGGAGCCGCGCACATGACTCGACAGTTCGGCTCGGATCTCGTCGACCACCAGTGAATCGGGCCGCGCGGTGCGCGCGCCCGCGGACGCGGCACGCAGGACGAACTGCAGGAATTCCGTGGCGCGCGCCGTTCCGAGCAGGTCCTCCAGCGACTGACCGAGATGCAGCTCGCCACGGGCGGCGAAATCGAGAGCCTCCAGGACCAGGCGGTCGCCCCCGAGCCGCAGGAACGCCACGTGACCCACCTCCTCGTCCGCGGCCCAGCGCAGCAGGCGCAGCGAGGTCCGCTTGCGAACCAGGCTGCGAAGACGCTTGCGCGCCTTGTTCCAGTCGATCAGGAAAACGATGCGTGAGCCCAGGAAAGACACGTAGTCGAGCAGGCCGCTTTCGTCCCGAGCCTCGTATTGCCCGAGCGCGAGATGGTAAAGACCGTCTTCCATGGTTCGATCACGGACGGATCGTGTGTCCTCCCAACGCACGCCGTATCGCGCGAACAGGGACTGGAAGAAGAGCAGTCGTTGCAGGTGAACATCCGTGTAGGTGAGCGTGCACACGAGCTTCTCGACGTGGACGACCAGGACGTGGGCATCGGTCGTGCCGATGTCGTTCTGGATCACGAGTCGCGATCCACTGCGGGTCGCGGTCGTCCCGAGCCCGGGATGGTCGAGCTTGAGAGTTGCGGTACGCCGCAACCCGCTCATGAAGGCCTGAACGACGCGGCGGTCCTGTGGTGCAAGCTCGTAGACTGCGGCACCGTCGAGCGTCTCACCGGCCACCGCGAGCTGCAGGCGGTTGAGCGCCTTGTGCATGTCCATCACGAGGAGGTGTGCGCTGTCGCCCTTGTCCCGCTGTGCATGGGTCAGCGCATCGATGCTGCTGCCTCGGATCAGCTCACCCTGCGGCTGCGCGGGCGCGACGACGGCTGCGCGCCGCTCGAATGCCTCACACTCCGCCCGAGACAGCTCATCTTCCCCGGCCTGGATCGCCGCCAGCATCACACCGAGGTCGCGCCGGATGAAGTCCAGGATTCTGGGTAGCGCCGGGATGCGGTATGTGTCTGCGTCGAGACGCTGAACATCACCCGGCACGTCGTCGAGCGTCACATCGTCGATGCCTGCCTGCAGGCGCTCGCTGCGGAGCTTCGGCGGAACAGCCATCGGATCATCGGCCTGATGGCGCGCGGCCTGCAGGAGCGTGAACAGGTACTTGATGCGGTCATTGGCCCCGAGTGCCTCGTTGACCATTTGGGGCAGTGCGAGCTTGCGCTCGCCGAGGGAGGCGACGATAGATGCCTTGCTGGTCACGATCAGGGCCCTCTCGATGGGGCGGGGCGCCGAACAATGGTCCGGCTGCGCGTCAGTGAGAGATACTGCGGTTACCCGTAGTGGATCTGCCAAATGCGCGACGGCCCGTATCGTGTGGTGCGGGGCCTTGTAACCCTGCAGGTTCATCCATAGCCGCGGCGAGGTACCAAGTGCCTCGGCCAGGTCGAGCGCCGCCTCGGCGGTGACGCCACGCTTTCCCTTGATGAATTCATTGAGCCGCGCCTTCGTCCAACCGACCTCTCGCGTAAACTCAGTCTGCGTCTTGCCCGCCGGTCGCAGGAACTCCTCGAGCAGCATCACCCGGGGTGAATTGGGTGCACCGGCTGAGACGATCTCTTCCTGGTCATCCTCGTGCCCTCCACAGGCTCAGTGGTCATCCACCAGCGCAACATCAAACGCACTGCCGTGCTCCCGCCGGAACACGACACGCCACTGATCATTGATTCTTGTCGAGTGGAACCCTTTCAAACGATCACCACGACAACTGGCAGGAGATGAAAATGGATCTTGGATTGACTGCAAAGCGCGCACTGGTCACCGGCTCGACTGCCGGTATTGGTTTTGCCACCGCACGGGCACTGGCCCGCGAAGGCGCCCATGTAACCTTGAATGGCCGTACCCTATCGCGGGTCGATAGCGCCATTCAACAACTTAGAACCGAATTTCCCGCATCCACCCTCAGCGGTATTGCAGCGGATCTGAGCACTGCTGAGGGCTGTCAGCGGGTGATCGACCAGCTGGCCGAAGTCGATCTGCTGGTCAACAACCTCGGCATCTTCGAACCCAAACCCTTCGAACAGATCGGCGACGACGACTGGTTGCGCTTTTTTCAGACCAACGTGATGAGTGGCGTTCGCCTCGCGCGCCACTATGTCGGCGGCATGAGAGCCCGCAACTGGGGGAGAATCATTTTTGTCTCCAGCGAATCTGCACTGCAAATCCCGACCGAAACCATCCATTACGGCATGACCAAGACCGCGCAACTGGCGATCTCGCGTGGCTTGGCCGAGACCCTCACCGGCACCGGCGTCACTGTCAACAGCGTATTGCCGGGGCCGACCTCATCCGAAGGGGTGATCCAATTCATGGAGCAGATCATCAGAACTCATGGCATCGATGCCGCCACGGCAGAACGGGAGTTCTTCAGAAGCGCCCGCCCCTCCTCGGTGCTGCAGCGCTTCACCACGCCCGATGAGATCGCCGCCATGATCACCTACCTGTGCAGCACCCTGGCATCCGCCACTACCGGCGCTGCGCTGCGGGTTGATGGCGGCGTAGTGCGGGCGATTGCATAGCGGAGGGCCGGTTGCTGCACGCGGATTCGTCGGCGTCCGGCCCGACGAGGAGGCGGGCGAGGTGCGCCGCAAATGGTTTTCCGCGGAGACCTCAACAAGCCGAGGTCGACCTTCGACGGGAGCCGGTCTCGAGTGAGAGTCGATCAGCGCACGAGCTTGCCCGATCCGGGCCGCATCAACTGCAAGGCGTCCAGGTGCGCAGGCGTGTCCACGTCCACCGCGGCACTTGGCATGTGTACCGTCACCACCTGCTCTGCAAATCGCTTCAGCAACTCCCGTGCGCCGCGATCGCCCTGAAGCGCGGCCAACGCGTCGAAAAACGCCGCTGGAAAGATCGCGGGCACACCGGTGACATGCGCATAACGAGCCGCCGCGATACGATCCGGCTGTTCCTGCCAGCGCGCGACGAGCCGGCGCAGGTCGTCGGACGTCACCGCGACCTGGTCGGCCAGCACGATCAGGACGCCGCGACAACCGGGCCGCACTGCCGACAGGCCTGCGCGAATGGAGCCGGACATACCCTGTTCGAAGTCCGCATTGAACACCGGCTTCACTGCGGCCTCGCGCACCAGTGGTTCCAATGCGACCGCGTGCGCACCGATTACCACGACGATCGAGTCTCTATGCCCGAGCGCCAACAGCGTGTCGATCGCGGTGGCCAGCATCGGTTGTCCATGGACGCCGGCCAGTAATTTCGGTGAGCCGAAGCGCGTCGAACTGCCGGCGGCCAGCAGGACCATCTGCAAGTCGGGTGGCGTCATGAGAGGGGCGCCTGGCGCGGCGGGAGGGCCCTGCCCTTTCCATGGAAGAACGCCTGGATCTCCGCCACGATCGCGAGCGCGATGCTCGCGGGATCGCGACCGCCGAGATCGAGGCCCACGGGCGCGTGCAGCCTCGCACCGCAGATCGCCGCGGCCGTCGGGCCGAGATCCGCGAGCAACTGCCTGCGGCGCAGAGCCGGCCCCAGCAAACCGACGTAAGGAATGGGCGATTCCACCAGCGTCGAAAGCGCTGCCAGATCCGTCGCGAAGTGATGGCTCATGATCACCGCGGCATCGAACGACGCGAGTTCCACGTATCGCGACAGTTCCTTCGGTGCCGCGAGCACCATGCGCCGCGCCTTCGGGAACTTCGCGGCTGCTGCGTACGCAGGTCGGTGATCCGCCACCGTCACGCGCCATCCCAGCGCGGCGGCGAATTCGACCACCGGCAGTGCATCCGGTCCGCCGCCGACCAGCAGCACCTCGCGCGGCGGTTCCACGCGCGACACGAACAACTGCACGCGGGGTTCGTCGTGTTGGACGATGCGCGTCGCAAACGAGGACGCGCTTCCCCGCAACTGTAAATCTATCCATTGGGCCAGCGGCGGCGGCATCCCGGCCGGTGTGATGCCGTCGCCTGCCGACCAGACCGACGCCCCCGCTGATAACTCGGGTATCGATGAAGCGAGGACCATTCCATACGTGACGGCCAGGCGCTGATCGAAACAGCTCGCCAGCACGCCGAACGGCGCCCACGACGCCGCGGGATCGAGGCGGACGAGCCAGACATCCATGCCGCCGGCACAGCCTGCGCCCAGTCCCCACAACAGGTCGTCGTCGCCCGAATTGTCGTACTGCACCAGCTTCGGCGTGCCCGTATCGAACACCCGCTTCGCGTGCTCGACCAGGTCGTTCTCGAGGCAGCCGCCGGAGAGTAGCCCTGCATACTGTCCGTCAGCCGCGATCAGCATCTGCGCGCCGGCCTTCCGGTAGGTCGAGCCGCGGGTCGCGACCACGGTCGCCAGGACCAGCGGCGATTCCTCCGCGCGGGCCCGAGCGTACAGCGGCAGCAATGGGTGCAGTGATACGTCCACGTTGCGGCGTTATACTCGATTCGACGGAACCGCCGACCGGCGACTGCCTTCCTGCACGGGGAACCCCGAGATGATCACACTGACGGTCAACGGCAAGATCGTACAACTGTCCGCCACGAGCGACACGCCGTTGCTGTGGGCGCTGCGCGACGAGCTGGGCTACACCGGTACCAAGTTCGGCTGCGGCATCTCCGCCTGCGGCGCGTGCACCGTGCACGTGGACGGCAAGGCGACCCGCGCGTGCTCGACGACGATCGCAGCGGTGGCGGGCAAGCAAATCACGACGATCGAGGCGATGGACTCGAATCGCATCGGGCAGGCCCTGCAGGCGGCCTGGATCCGCCACGACGTCCCTCAGTGCGGTTATTGCCAGAGTGGCCAGATCATGAGCGCCGCCGCCCTGCTCGCAACCAAGCCCAAACCGAGCGACGCCGACATCGACCAGGCCATGCGTCGCAACCTTTGCCGCTGCGGCACGTACAACCAGATCCGCGCCGCCATCAAGGACGCTGCCACGGCGCTCGGCGCCTGACCCGGAGACTGCCATGAGCACGGACAATCTCACGACGCGTCGCGACTTCCTGAAGGGCTCGGCGGTCGCGACCGGAGCGCTGGTCATTGGGTTCACGATTCCTGCCGTGACGCGTTTTTCGGACGCTGCGGCGGCAGCTGCCGGCAGCGGCAGCAGCTTCGCCCCGAATGCGTTCCTGCGGATCGCACCGAACGGACAGATCACCGTCGTAACCGGCCTGTCGGAAATGGGCCAGGGCGCCCACACTGGCATCGCCTCGCTGGTCGCAGAAGAGCTCGACGCCGATTGGAAGAGCGTCCGACTCGAGCAGGCACCCGCCGACAAGGCCTACGTCAATCCAGCGTTCGGCATGCAGGCGACGGGAGGCTCGTCGTCGATCCGGGGCAACTACCTGCCCATGCGCAAGGCAGGCGCCGCGGCGCGGCAGATGCTCGTGACGGCGGCGGCCGCGCAATGGAGTGTCGACCCTGCCGCGTGTCGCACCGGGAACGGCCGGGTCTACGGCGCCGACGGCCGCTCGCTGGGTTATGGCGAGCTCGTCACGGCCGCCGCGAAACTGCCGGTCCCGCAGGACCCGCCGCTCAAGGATCCGAAGGATTTCCGCATTCTCGGCAAGCGCGTCCCGCGCATGGATACGCCGGCCAAGGTCAACGGCACCGCGCAGTTCGGCATCGACATGAAGTTGCCGGGGCTGCTCACGGCGGTGATGGCGCACGCACCGGTGCCGGGTGCCAAGGTGGTGTCGGTCGACGACACCGCCGCGAAGGCGATCCCGGGCGTGCGCAAAATCGTGCAGATTCCGCAGGGCGTCGCGGTGCTCGCCGACGGCTACTGGCCCGCGCTCAAGGGTCGCGACGCGCTGGTCGTCAAATGGGACGACGGGCCGCTCGGCACGCTGTCTTCCGAGGCGGTTTCGCAATCCTTGACCGACGCGACCACGAAGCCGGGCAACGTTGCGCGCAGCGACGGTAACGTCGATGCACCCGTCGCGAAGTCGCTCGAAGCGGTCTACGAAGCGCCGTACCTCGCACACGCCTGCATGGAGCCCATGAACTGCACGGCCTGGGTACGCGCCGGGGACGCCGAAGTCTGGGCCCCCACGCAGGCGCCAGGGCCGCACCAGGGCATCGTCGCCGAATTGACGGGGCTGCCGGCCGCGAAGGTGCAGGTCCACACGACTTACCTCGGCGGGGGCTTCGGCCGTCGCTTTGCGCCGGATTTCGTCATCGCGTCGACGCTGATATCGAAGGCTGCCGGAGCGCCGGTGAAGCTCGTGTTCTCGCGCGAAGACGACACCCACGCGTGGTTCTACCGACCCGCGGCGGTGACCCGCTTCACGGCGGGCCTCGACAAGGACGGCAACCCGGTGTCCCTGCTTGCGCGCATCGCCGCGCCTTCACTCACGATCGCCGCGGGGTTTGCGAAGGAGCTACCGAAGGGCATCGACGAACAGGCCGTGGAAGGCCTCAGCGACTGCCCCTACGCATTTCCGAACCTGCGCGTCGAATACACGCGGACGGAGCCCGGCATTCCGGTGTGGTTCTGGCGCTCGGTCGGGCACTCGCAGAACGCGTACTTCCTCGAATCCTTCATCGACGAAGTCGCTGCGGCCACCGGCAAGGATCCCGTCGAATTTCGCCGCTCGCTGCTCGGCAAGCAGCCGCGCCTGCGCGGTGTGCTGGACCTCGCCGCCCAGAAGGCGGGCTGGGGCTCGCCGTTGCCCGCGGGCGTGCATCGTGGCGTCGCCGTGGCCAGTTCGTTCGGCACTTACGTCGCCCAGGTTGCGGAAGTCTCGATGGATGCCGAGGGCAAGCCGCGCGTGCACCGTGTCGTCGCCGCCGTCGATTGCGGCGCAACCGTCAATCCGGGGATCATCGAGCGACAGATCGAGGGCGCGATCGTCTACGGCCTGAGCGCTGCGCTGTACGGCAAGATCACGTTTGCGAACGGCCGCGTGCAGCAATCGAATTTCGACGATTACCCGATGCTGCGCATGAACGAGATGCCCAAGGTCGAAGTGCACATCGTGTCGAGCACCGAGGCGCCGGGTGGCATAGGCGAGCCAGGCCTGCCGCCGGCAACACCTGCGGTGGTCAATGCCATCTTCGCGGCAACGGGCAAGCGCGTGCGGAAGTTGCCGATCTAGGCGCGGGCCCCCGGCTACGACCGCGGGGGACCGAACTGCGCGCGGAAAGGGGAAGCTGTCGAGCCACTGGAGCGTGAGTGTCAGCGGCAACTGGCGACTGACCTTCACGTTCGAGGACGGCGACGCCGAACTCGTCGACTATCAGGATTACCATTGAGGATGCCATGAGCGAGATGCACAACCCCCCGCACCCGGGACTGACTTTGCGCGACGACGTGCTGCCGGCGCTCGGACTGCAGATCGGTGAAGCCGCAGCCCAACTGGGAGTCGATCGCACCACGCTGTCGAAGGTACTCAACGGCAGGGCGTCCATCAGCCCGGCAATGGCACTACGCATCGAGCGCTGGCTCGGCCGCTCGCGAGGCGGCTCCGCGGAAGCGTGGCTGGCACAGCAGACCGCGTATGGCCTCTGGCAGGAGCGTCAGGTGATGAAGAGGACGAAGGCACTCGCCACGGTTCGGTCGGCAGGTAGGCATGCTGCTTGAGCGGCGCGTCACGAGGCAGGGTGCGGCCGGGATTCGGAGTTTGGGCGGACGCGACCATGGCGTCGCTCGCGCGATCACTGATCGCGCCTCGGATGGTTGTCCGTGACGAGGAATGCCGAGACCATGAACCGCGTTGTAC
>CAVQQX010000088.1:0-6213 GCA_963714645.1 uncultured Gammaproteobacteria bacterium | reverse complement strand
GGCACCTGGTTCCGTTGCGCGTTGCTGGAAGTCCGCTAGCAGAACCGCCGCGCGGCCTCGCCCGTGGAGCGGGAGAGGCGGGCTGCCGGTCGGGTCAGGCTTCGAAGAAACCCATCTTGACGCCCGCGAGCTGCAGCACGTCGTTGTCGTGCAGGCGGCGTGCCTGCGGACCGATCGGCGTGCCGTTCACGAGCGGATAGTCGTTCTCGCGCCCGCTCTCGACGTGCACGATGTAGAAGCCCTCTGCCCGACGCGTGATGGCCGCCACCTGCACGCCCGGGCGGCCGAGCGTGGTCAGCGTCTTCACGAGATCGAGCTCGCGGCCCGCGAACTGGCCCGAGAGCACCTGCAGCTTGGCGCGCGGCAGCGTGCCGTTCGAGAACGCCCCAGGTCCGCCACTCGCAGCGGACGCGGCGGTCGCTGCAGCGCCGTGGACGCCGGTCGGCGCGGCAGGCGTGGGCGGGGCCGCGGCGGCCATCTTCTTCTCCGCACCGGCCATGATCTGCGCGGCGTCACGCCCGCTGATCACCATGGTCTTCTCGAACTCGTCCTGTGCTTCCTCGGTCTCGCCGTCGACGAAACGCAGCGCGTGGTGTCCCACGGTGATCACGTCGCCATGCTGCAGCGCATGCTTCTTGATGATCTTGCCGTTGACGTAGGTGCCGTTGGTGCTGTTCAAGTCCTCGAGGAACGAATCGTTGAGGATGTTGATGACGAGCGCGTGATGTCCGCTCACGGCCGGGTTGTCGATCCGGATGTCGTTGTCCGGCAGACGCCCGATCGTGTAGCGCTCCTTACTCATGTTGTACTCGGCGAGCGTCTGCCCATCGAGGTGCAATACCAGCCTGGCCATGGTTGAACTGCGCTCCCTTAGCCGAATATCCCGAGTATCCGGTCTACTATGCCGCGCTGGGCCGGGAATGCCTCGAGCACCCGGACCAGCACTACCGAGACGTTGTCCCGGCCGCCATTATCGTTGCTCAGCTGTACGAGCTGCTTCGCTACCGTCTCAAGATTAGCACCAAAGGTGTTGATCGTTAACTGGATGTCGTTGTCGTCGACCATGTCGGACAGCCCGTCCGAGCAGAGCAGGTAGAGGTCCTCCTTCTCCGCGGGGACCTCGGTGATCTCCACGTCGACCGACGGTTCGACGCCGAGCGCGCGGGTGACGTAGTTCTTGGCGGCCGCACGCTGGGCTTCCTCCGGCGTATAGAACCCGCGGGCGACCAGTTCCTGCAGCAGCGAGTGGTCCTTCGTGACCTGCTCGAGCGTGCCCTGCCGCAACCGGTAGAGCCGGGAATCGCCCACGTGCGCGATCGTGAGCTTGTCGTCGAAGAACAGGCCAGCCACGACCGTCGTCCCCATGCCCTCGCAGTTGGTCTGGGTCTTGGCGGTCTGGTAGATGATCTTGTTCGCGCGCTGGATGGCATCGCGCAGCAGGATGCCCGGCCGGCTGATGCCGCTGTCGCCGTCGTGCAGGCTCAGGTCCTCGCGCTCGACCGCGTCCTTGAGCAGGCTCAGGACCGTGCGCACCGTGATGCCGCTCGCAACCTCTCCCGCCTTGTAGCCGCCCATGCCGTCGGCGAGGACGACCAGGCCGATGTCCGCATCGGTGCCGATGGTGTCCTCGTTGTGCTCGCGGATGCGTCCGGTGTCCGAGATCCCGACGCAGCGGAATTTTCCCTTCAGTCGCATGAGGTCATTTTTTTCCGAAGCCGTCGTGGGAGCGGTGCGCGTCGTCAGGTCTTGCCCGCTGCCGGCGGCGCAGGCTGGTTGACGTCGCGCAGCGCAAGCGCAAAGCTCGCGCCGCTCTCGTACCGGTCCGCCGGCTCCTTGGCGAGCGCGCGATCGAAGAACGCATCGAGCGCGGTCGGCAGTGCCGGGTCGATGGCGAGGATCCGCGGATGCGGTTCCTGCACGATCTTCATCATCAGCGCCGGTATGTTGTCGCCGCGGAACGGCAGCTGGCCCGTGAGCAGCTGGTAGAGCGAAACCGCGAGCGAGAACAGGTCGGAGTGGCCGGTGACCGGGCGCCCCTGCAGCTGCTCGGGCGACATGAACGACGGCGTCCCGAGCACCACGCCCGTGCGCGTGCGTCCCGCGTCGGTCAGGCGCGCGATGCCGAAGTCCGTGATCTTGAGTTCGCCGCTCGGTGGATCGAACATGATGTTTGCGGGCTTGATGTCCCGGTGCACGACCTGATTCTGGTGCGCATAGTGCAATGCCTCGGCGAGTCGCGCCATGATTTCGATGACAATCGCCGGAGGCAACAGCCGGCTCGGGTTGGTGTATTCCACGAGGTGCTGGCCGCGCAGCAGTTCCATCGCGATGTAGGCGATGCCCTGGTCCTCGCCGGCGTCGTAGATCGTGACGATGTGCGGGTGGGAGAGCCGTCCCGCCATCTCGGCTTCGCGGAAGAACCTGAGCCGCGCCTGCTCGAGGTCGTCCGGTTCGAACTCGTCCGTCAACGGGATCGCCTTGAGCGCCACCTCGCGATTGATGCGCGGATCGCGGGCGCGGTAGACCACGCCCATCGCGCCCTTGCCGAGCTCGTAGAGCAGTTCGTAACGCCCCAGTTTCGCGGGCACGGGCGCACGGGCCGAAGCCGGGCGACTCTTCCCGCCGGTCGCATCGAGCACCAGTGTCGTCTCTTCGGCGTATTGGCTGCGCATGGTGAGCGAGCGGAAGTATAGGGGGGGTACCCCCCGGAATTGTTGCGGCCGTCACACTCCGGCAGGGTCGGAGGGCCGTGCTAGCATCGCCGGCCCGTCTGGCCTCCCAGACCCAGTCCACCCCGCCCCGGGCCCGGCCTCCATGGCACGTTCCAAGACCACCTACGTCTGCGGTAACTGCGGGGCCCGCACGCCCCAGTGGCAGGGGCAGTGCCCGACGTGCGCCGCCTGGAACACGCTCGAGGCCGTGACCGGCCTCCCGGGACGCGCGCGCCGCCAGGCGGGGGCGGCGACAGGCACGGGCCCGGCGGCGCGGCGGACTGTCGCCGAGATTGCAAACGACCGGGACCTCCGCGCGGTCACCGGGATCGGCGAGCTGGACCGTGTCCTCGGTGGCGGACTGGTGGCGGGCTCGGTCGTCCTGCTGGGCGGCGATCCCGGCATCGGCAAGTCCACGCTGCTGTTGCAGGCCGCCGACGCACTCTGCCGCGAACACCCCGTGCTCTACGTATCGGGGGAGGAGTCGGTGCGGCAGGTCGCCTCGCGCGCGCAGCGGCTCGGGCTCGACGCGGCGAGCCTGCTGCTCGCGGCAGAGACCCGCGTCGAAGCCGTGCTGGAGGAAGCGGCGGCCGCGCGGGCACGGATTCTCGTGATCGACTCGATCCAGACCATGCAGACGGAGATCAGCGAAAGCTCGGCCGGCTCGGCGGTGCAGGTGCGCGAGTCGGCCGCACGGCTCGTGCGATTCGCCAAGGAGACCGGCACGGCAGTCCTGCTGATCGGACACGTGACGAAAGAAGGACAGATCGCGGGTCCCCGGATCCTCGAGCACATGGTCGACACGGTGCTCTATTTCGAGAGCGACCCGGCGAGCCGGTTCCGCGTGGTGCGCGCGGTGAAGAACCGCTTTGGTGCGGCGAACGAACTCGGCGTCTTCGCGATGGCGGAGCAGGGGCTGCGCGAGGTGCGCAATCCGTCGGCGATATTCCTGTCGCGCCATCCGCAGCCGGTCGCGGGCAGCGTCGTGACGGTCGTGCGCGAGGGCAGCCGCCCGCTGCTGGTCGAAGTGCAGGCACTCGCGGACGACACTCAGGGCATGAACCCGAGGCGGGTCGCCGTCGGTTTCGAGTCGAGCCGTCTCGCGCTGCTGCTCGCGGTGCTGCACCGTCACGGCGGGGTGGCGACGGCCGGCCGCGACGTGTTCGTGAACGTGGTGGGCGGCGTGCGCATCGGCGAGACTTCCGCGGACCTGCCGGCGGTGCTCGCGGTCCTGTCGAGCGTGCGCGACCGTCCGCTCGCCGACGACACGGTCTGCTTCGGCGAACTCGGGCTGACGGGGGAGATCCGGCCGGTGCCGTTCGGCGAGGAGCGGCTGCGCGAGGCCGCGAAGCAGGGCTTCAAGCGCGCGCTGGTGCCCGCGGCGAACGTGCCGCGCAAGGGCGCCGCGGTCGACGGCATCGAGGTGCAAGGCGTGTCGCGCCTGCAGGAGGCGCTCGAACGCGCGTTCTGAGCGCCCACCTGAGCATCAGTCGGTCGCCGGCCGAACTACGACGTCGGCGTCTGGTCCATCTGCGCCAGCGCGATCGGCTGCAGCCGCACCGTGCGTACCGCGTTGTCCGTGACCTGCAGGATCTCGAGCGAGTAGATGCCGATCCGCAGGCGCTGGCCCGGCACCGGGATCGTCTCCATCTGTTCGACGATCAGGCCGTTCAGCGTCCGCGGGCCCGTCGTCGGCAGGCTCCAGCCCATCTTGCGGTTCAGCGCACGCAGGCTCGCCGACGCGTTGACCACGAAACTGTCAGGCCGTTCGCGGTGGACGTCCCTGTGCAGGATGCTGCGCTCGGACGTGAACTCGCCCACGATTTCCTCGAGCAGGTCTTCGAGCGTGATCAGCCCCTGTACGTCGCCGTATTCGTCCACGACGAAGGCCATGCGGCGGCGCTGGCGCTGGAACTGCAGCAGCTGCATGTTGAGCGACGTGCCCTCCGGCACGTAGTAAGGCTCGCGCGTCCGCGCGAGCGCCACGAGCTGTTCGCGGGTGAATTCGTTGCGCGCAAGCAGGCGCGCCACCTTCTTCATGTGCAGCAGCCCGACCAGCGACTCGAGGTTGCCGTCGTACACCGGCACGCGGGTGTGCCTGGCCTCGCGGACTTGCTCGACGATGTCGTCCCAGTCGTCCGTCAGGTCGATGCCGTGGATCTCGTGCCGCGGCACCATGATGTCTTCGACCGTGATCCGCTCGAGGTCGAGGATGCTCATCAGCATGCGCTGATGGCGGTGCGGGATCACGGTGCTCGCCTCGGCGACGACGGTGCGCAGCTCCTCGCTGCTGAGCGAGGTGCGATCGACTTCCTCGCGCGTCACTCCGAGCGTGCGCAGGACCGCGTTGGCGACGAGGTTGGTGAGCCACACGACCGGATGGAGCACCTTCAGCAGGCCGGTGTAGATCACCGCGGCAGGAAGGGCGATCCGTTCGGGGTACAGGGCGCCGAACGTCTTCGGCGCGACCTCGCCGAACAGGATCAGCACCACCGTGAACACGCCGACTCCGATCGCCGCGACCGCCTCGCCTCCGACCGCGAGCGCGATCACGGTGACGATCGCGGCCGCCGCAGTGTTCACGAAGTTGTTGCAGATCAGGATCATGCCGATCAGGCGGTCGGGATGTTCCAGCAGTTTCTCGGCCATGCGTGCCGAGGTGCTGCCCTCGCGCGCAAGGTGTCGCAACCGGTAGCGGTTGACGCTCATCAGCGCCGTCTCGGTGCCCGAGAAGAACGCCGACAGCAGGATCGCGGTGACCAGCAGGAACGCGAGCGTGCTGAGGGATAGGGCGCCCATGGCGGCGTTGCGCGCCTCGCCTCAGCCCCAGTGCTTGCCCAGGAAGTTCTCGAGGATGATCTTGCTGCCGAAGTAGGACAGCCCGAGCAGGGAATAGCCGGCAAACGTCCACCGCAGTGCCTGGCGGCCCCGCCAGCCGAATCGCAGGCGACCGAGCAGCAGCACCGCGAACACGACCCACGCGACCAGTGCGAGCACCACCTTGTGCACGAGGTGCTGGGCCAGCAGGTTCTCGATGAAGAACGCGCCGCTCACGAGCGCGAGCGTCAGCACCGTGAACCCCGCGAGGATGCTCTGGAACGTGCCGGACTCGAGCGACTCCATCGGGGTCAGGATCCTGAGCCACCCGAGCGGCTGGCGGCTGCGCAGGCGGCGGGCGACGACGACCTGCGCGATCGCGAGCACCATGCCGATCGTGAGAAAGGCGAACGCGGTCGTCGCCATCGCCACGTGGAACGCGAGTTCCCAGCCTGGGCGACCCACCGAGAACTGCCGCGTGCCTTCCGAGAACAGCGCCTCGAGCGCGGCGGCGATGAACAGCAGCAGGGCCGCAATGCCGCGCCGACCCGGCCGCGGCGACATCAGCAGGGCCGTGATGGCGATGACCAGCGCCACGAGCGCGAACATGTCGCCCAGCGTCAATGCGACAGCCGGTTGCAGGCGCTGTTCCGCCATCAGTGCAATCGCGTGCACCACGACGCCG
>CAVQQX010000087.1:0-3285 GCA_963714645.1 uncultured Gammaproteobacteria bacterium | reverse complement strand
GAACATAGCGGGCCTCGTCGACCGCTGGGTCGGCGGCGGCGGACGCTTCCGCAACGCCTGAGCACGACGCCATGAACGACCTCGGTAAACTCGACGACGGCATCGCGCACGCCCTCGGTGTCCGCGGGCGGCTGTTGGAATATGCGCGGCTGATGCGGCTCGATCGGCCGATCGGCATCTGGCTGCTGCTCTGGCCCTGCCTCTGGGCGTTGTGGATCTCGGCCGCGGGTCATCCCGACGAGCGGGTTTTCGTGATCTTCCTGCTCGGCACGTTCGTGATGCGCGCGGCCGGCTGCGTGATCAACGATTTCGCCGACCGCGAGTTCGACCCGTTGGTGCGCCGCACCGCGAACCGCCCGCTGGCGCGACAGGCCGTCTCGCCCGCGGAGGCGCTCGCGCTGTTCGCCGTGCTGGGCCTGCTCGCTCTCGCGCTTTTGATCCCGCTCAACCGTCCGACGCAGGTGCTCGCACTGGTCGGCGGTGCGCTCGCGATCACCTACCCGTTCCTGAAGCGGTTCTTCGCGCTGCCGCAGGCGTACCTCGGGCTCGCATTCTCGTGGTCGGTGCCCATGGCATTCACGGCGCAGATCGGCGAGCTGCCGGCGGTGGCCTGGGTGCTGTTCGTCGCGGGCGTGCTCTGGACCACCGCCTACGACACCATCTACGCGATGGTCGACCGCGAGGACGACCTCGTGATCGGCATCCGTTCGTCGGCCATCCTGTTCGGTCGCGCCGACCGGGGCATCGTCGCCGGACTGCAGCTCGGCGCGCTCGCCTTCCTCGCGCTCGCCGGATGGCTGGCGGGTCTGCGCCACTGGTACTGGCTCGGGCTCGCAGTGGCGGCCGCGATGGCGGTGCGCCAGCAGCTCCTGATCCGCCACCGCGACCCGGCCGACTGCTTCCGCGCCTTCCTCAACAACAACCTGTTCGGGCTTGCGGTGTTCGGCGGGATCCTGTTCGACTACCTGTTCGCCTGACCCCCAGCCGGCAGCCTGCGTCCCGGCGTCACTCCCGGTCCCCGGCACGAGCGATGCACCAGACGTCCACTGCGCGGGCGCCGGCGGCGACCAGCGCGGCCGAGGCTTCGCGCGCCGTGCTCCCCGTGGTGATCACGTCGTCGACCAACGCGAGATGCCGCCCGGCGACACGATCGACGCGGACGGCGAACGCCCGGTGGACGTTCGAACGCCGCTCGGCGCGATCGAGCCCCACCTGCGGGGCGGTGGCGCGGACGCGTTCCACGGCAGCAGCGTCGACCGCCAGAGCCAGGCAACGACCCGTCACGCGTGCAATCTCATACGACTGGTTGAATCCCCGCTCGAGCAACCGCGAGCGGTGCAGGGGCATGGGCACCAGGGTGTCGATGCCGTGTTCCGCCGCCGCTTCGCGCACACCGTCCGCCAGCAGCTTGCCGAGGACCCGCGCGTTCGCGAGCGCACCTTCGTACTTGAGGCCCTGCACCAATCGCGTGATCGGGAACTCGTAATCGAAGGGAGCGAGGCACAGCTCATCGACGCGCGCGCAGAGGCGGCGGGGCAGGTCGGCCGCACACGCCGCGCAGAGGTCGTCCCCGCGGGCCCGGCCTGGCCGCTGGCACAACAGGCAGCGGGCTGGCAGCAGGTGGCCCGCGAGTGCATCGAGGCCGTTGTAAACCCAGGGTGGCATCGTCGGTTGACAGCGTCGGGGTCGATACCAATACTCCGCGCGGGTGCACTGTCGCGCCTGCGCAGGCTCGCGCGCCAGACCCAAAACCGCTGCAGATTCCAGGAATTGCAGATGACCCAAAGCCTCGATCTCGCCGGCCTCGGCGGCGTGCGCGCCGACTGGACGCTCGGCGAAGCGCGTGCGATCCACGACGCCCCGTTCGGCGACCTGCTGTTCCATGCCCAGCGCGTCCACCGCGCGCACTTCGCGCCCAACCGCGTGCAAGTGAGCACGCTGCTCTCCGTGAAGACGGGCGCCTGTCCGGAGGACTGCAAGTACTGCCCCCAGAGCGTGCGCTACGACACCGGGCTCGAGCGCGAGGAACTGCTCCAGGTCGAGCAGGTCGTCGCCGCCGCCCAGGCCGCGCAGGCGAGCGGTGCGACGCGGTTCTGCATGGGCGCCGCATACCGCAGCCCCAAGCCGAAGCAGCTCGAGCAGATCAAGCAGATGGTGCGCGCGGTGCGCGCACTCGGCCTCGAGACCTGCGCGACCGCCGGCATGCTGACGCCGTCGCAGGCCAGGGAACTCAAGGATGCCGGCCTCGACTACTACAACCACAACCTCGACACGTCGGCCGAGTTCTACGGCGAGATCGTCACGACCCGCACGTATCAGGAGCGGCTCGACACGCTGCAGGCCGTGCGCGACGCCGGTCTCAACGTCTGCTGCGGAGGCATCCTGGGCATGGGGGAGTCCACGCGGGACCGCGTCGCCCTGCTGCACACGCTCGCGACGCTGCCGCAGCATCCCGAGAGCGTGCCGATCAACCAGCTGGTGCAGGTGCCCGGCACGCCGCTGCACGGGCTGCCGCCGCTCGACCCGCTCGACCTCGTACGGGTGATCGCAACGGCCCGCCTGCTGATGCCGCGCTCGTATGTTCGCCTGTCCGCCGGGCGCACCGACATGGACGACGCCGTGCAGGCGCTCTGCTTCCAGGCCGGGGCCAACTCGATCTTCTACGGTGAGCGACTGCTCACGACGCCGAACCCCGGCCGCAGTCACGACCAGCAGCTGTTCGCGCGGCTCGGGCTCGAACCAGAGACATCCGCCGCCCCGGCGACGACCGCCTGACGTCGCAGACACCTTGCCGGGACTCGACGAACGGCTCGCCGCGAACCTCGCGCACCTGAGCGTCCAGGGTTGCGCGCGCCGGCGGCGCACCGTCGAGCACCGCGACGCCGGCGGGACGCGCGTGCGCATCGATGGCCGCGAGTACCTCGCGTTCTGCAGCAACGATTACCTCGGGCTCGCCGGACACCCGCAGGTCGTCGCCGCGTGGTGCGAAGGGGCTCGCCGCTGGGGGGTCGGCAGTGGCGCATCGCACCTCGTGAGCGGGCATCTCCAAGAGCACGAAGCGCTCGAAGAGGAGCTGGCCCGGTTCACGGGACGTCCGCGCGCGCTGCTCTTCTCGACCGGGTACATGGCGAACCTCGCGATCGCGGGCACGCTCGCAGGCCGTGGCGACACCGTGCTCGAAGACCGCCTCAACCACGCCTCGCTGCTGGACGCCGGCCTCGCTTCGGGCGCACGCGTGTTCCGCTACGCACACGGGGACGCCGGCGCCCTGCGCCGCAGGCTCGC
>CAVQQX010000086.1:0-5545 GCA_963714645.1 uncultured Gammaproteobacteria bacterium | reverse complement strand
CGATCTCGGCGCGCGCGCGCCGCACCCCTTCGACCTCGACGGCGTCGGTGGAGTCCCGCAACCCGGCTGTGTCGAGCACGTGCAGCGGCAACCCGTCGATCTCGATGCGCTCGCGCAGCACGTCGCGCGTGGTGCCCGGGACCGGCGTGACGATCGCCGCCTCGTAGCCGGCCAGGCGATTCATCAGGCTCGACTTGCCGGCGTTCGGGCGACCGGCGATGACGAGCGTCAAGCCGTCGCGCAGCAACGCTCCCTGGCGCGCGGTCTCGGCGAGCTCGGCGAAGCGCCCGCGGATCGATGCCATGCGCGTGCCGAGCGTGCGGTCGGCGAGGAAGTCGATCTCCTCCGCGGGGAAGTCGATGGCGGCCTCGACCCACGTGCGCAGCTCCAGCACGGCCTCGGCGAGCGCGTGCACTTCCGCGGAAAACTCTCCCTGCAGCGAGCGCAGCGCGGCGCGTGCGGCCTCCGCTGAACCGCTGTCGATCAAGTCGGCGACTGCCTCGGCCTGTGCGAGGTCGATCTTGTCGTTGAGAAAAGCGCGCTCGGTGAATTCACCAGCGCGCGCCGGTCGTGCTCCGAGGTCGAGCACCCGCGTGAGCAGCAGGGCCATGACCACCGGCCCGCCGTGCCCGTGCAGCTCGAGCACGTCCTCGCCGGTGTAGGAATGCGGCGCGGGAAAGTAGAGCGCGAGACCCCGGTCGATCGGCTCGCCGTCCTCGCCGGTGAACGCGTGCAGTTCGGCACGTCGCGGCTCGGGCAGGCGACCGAGCAGGCGCTCGGCGAGCGCCGCCGTGCCGCGACCGGAGACGCGGACGATGCCGATGCCGGCGCGTCCCGGCGCAGTGGCGAGCGCGGCGATGGTGTCGGTGGGTGCGGCCACGGTCGATGCCTGGCCTCGACTCAGCCCGGCGGCGCCGGCAACCTGCCGTCCACGAGGAAGGTGTCGAGCGGGAACTCGCGGATGCCACCGCCGTGGCGACTGTAGAAGCTGACGCGTGACGCCGTCGTTTCGCAGAGCCACTCGTCGAGGCTCGACGGCCGCGTCGTCGCGAATGCGGCGGGCGTGAACAAGGCGACGTTGGTCCCGCCGTCCGGGTCGCGGGCACTCAGGTATTCGAACGCGACGATGCCCGCGGCGCGCATCACGGAGCCGAGCGCCTGCGGGGCGGCATAGCTGCGCCTGTCCGTGAGCACGTCGCGGTGTTCGTCGAACGGCGCTGCCTGCAGTCGCAGCCCGTCGGCGGTGGCGATCGCCGCGTCGAACAGCGTGTGCCGCGTGTCGAGCGGCGCCGGCGGCGCCTCGGCCATTCCGGTCCAGAACACGAAACGGTAATAAGCGCTCTCCGCGAGCGCGGTGACCGGCGAGCGCGCGCCGTAGAACAGCGACGGTTCGAAGCGCGAGCCGAAACGCGAGCCCCACGGCAGCGGCGGATACCGGAACGGTGTCGAGAGCAGGTAATGCAGTCCGGCGACGGTCGCCGGCGCGAGCGGCGGCTTCGAGGTCTCGATCAGTTCCTCGAGCAGGGCCTGTTCCGCCAGCGTCGCGACCAGGGCGTTGGTCGCGACCTGTTCCTGGCTCTCGACCAGCCGGTAGACCTCGTCCGCGAGCGCCACGCGCGGCGCGCGCGCGACGCACGCGGTCCAGCACTCGTTCACACGCGGCCCCGGATCGCGTCCAGGTATTCCACCACGCGCATCAGCCCGGGCACCGTGCGGACGAGTTCCGCCGGGACGCCGCCGACGTGCAGGTTGAACGTGTGCATCCAGTGCTTCATCTGCCGCGGCTCCCCGCCCACGAGCACGTGCAGCGCGCGGTAGGCACGGATCAGCAGCAGGGCGAGCTCGCCGGACTTGGTCTGCGGCTCGATCGCGCCTCGGCTCAGCGCCGTGCGATCACGCCCGACGACCGCGCCGAGTTCAGCCTGGGTGAGCCCGAGCTCCTTGCCGGCCTGGACCAGGGCACGCGTGAGGACTGGACCCGGCTGGGGTCTCGGGGCGTCGGCCAAGGCCGTCGCACCTGTCGAACGCCGGGCTCCTGATTGCTCCATGGGCACATTTTACTATTTTTTGCTGCACATGCAACATTCTCGATCCACGCTACCCCAGACCCATTCGGGAGAGGTTCAGCCGCCTTTCTTCGTCTCCCGCTCGACCACGCGGTTGATGTTCCACTGCTGCGCGATCGAGAGCAGGGTGTTGGTGAGCCAGTACAGCACCAAGCCCGCGGGGAACCACGCCATCATCACCGTCATCACGACCGGCATGAAGGCGAAGATCTTTGCCTGCATCGGGTCGGGCGGCGCCGGGTTCAGCTTGAACTGGCCGAACATCGACACGCCCATCAGGATGGGCAGCACGAAGTAGGGATCCTTGGACGAGAGGTCCTGGATCCACCCGAAGAACGGCGCCTGGCGCATCTCGACGCTCTCGAGCAGCACCCAGTAGAACGCGAGGAACACGGGGATCTGCACGAGGATCGGCAGGCAGCCCGCGACGGGGTTGATCTTCTCGCGCTTGTACAGCTCCATCGTCTGCTTGGCGAGCTGTTCGCGGTCGTCCTTGTAGCGCTCCTGGATGCTCTTGATGCGCGGAGCGATCGCCCGCATCTTGGCCATCGAGCGGCCGCTGGTCTCGGTGAGCTTGTAGAACAGCAGCTTGAGCAGGATCGTCACGATGATGATCGCGAGGCCCCAGTTCTGCAGATACTTGTGGACCCAGCGCAGCAGCGTGAACAGCGGATCGGCCAGGATCGTGAGCTTGCCGTAGTCGACGGTGAGCTCGAGCTTCGGACCCACGGTACGGAGCTGGTCCTGCAGCTTCGGGCCGACGAACAGCTTCTCGGTGAACGTGGCGCTCGCGCCGGCCGGCACGCTCTTGAGCGGGCCGCGGTAGCTGATCAGCGAATGCCCCTGCTCCTGCTGCAGCGTGAACTCGTAGGTCTCGCCCTGGGGGGGCACCGCCGCCGCGACGAAGTGATGCTGCATCTCGGCCATCCAGCCGTTCGCGAACGACTGGCGCAGCTTGAGGTCGTCCTCGTCCTCGACGTCGAGCTTGCGGTACTTGCTGCCGTCGTAGATCGCCGGCCCGCGGAATGCATAGCTCTCGACGTCGAACATCGAGCGCTTCTGCGGATAGACGTGGCGCACGAACTGCAGGTAGGACGCGGCTTTCCAGTCGCTGGTCGAGGCGTTCTGCACCGCGTAGAGCACGTCGACGTCATAGCGTCCGGGGCGGAAGACGTAAGTCTTCATGACCGTGATCCCCTGCCCGTCCGTCCACGTGAGCGGTACGCGCAATTCCTTGTCGCCCTGCGCCAGCCGGTACTCGGAGCGCGGCGTCGCGTAGGTCGCGAGGTGGGTCGGCTCCGCCCGGCCGTCGGCGGCGCGCAGGCCGCTGCGCACGACGCCGAAGGTGGCCTCGTCCGTGGTGAGCAGTCGCACGGGAGGGCTGCCGGGCTTCTTGTCCTTGGGATACCGCGGCAGGTCGGCGCGCAGCAGGTCCCCTCCGCGCAGGCTCACGTCGAGGTCGAGCACGTCGGTGACGACGTGCACGGCAGGCGCGGCATTGGCCGGCGCCGGGACAACCGGAACGGCGCCGGCGTTGGTCGCATCGGTCACTGCCGGCGCGACCGCCTCGCCCGTCGGCAACGAGGGCAGTTGTGCCGAGGACGGCGTGGATCCCGGGCTCGAAGGAATCCCGACCGAACTGGCCGGCGGAGACGCAGCCGGTACGGCCTGGCGACCGTAGTCACGGTCCCACTGGATGACGTTCATCCACACCAGCAGGGCGAGGCCGATCCAGAGGTAGAGGCGCGGATTGTCCATGGATGAGGCTTATGGCTGCGAAGTGAGGGAGGAGGACGAATCCGGCGCCGCACCGGGCACCGGATCGTAGCCACCGGGATTCCAGGGGTGGCAGCGCGCGATGCGTCGCGTCGCGAGCCACGCACCGCGCCGGGCGCCGTGCCGACGCAGCGCTTCCTGCGCATAGCAGGAGCAGCTCGGATGAAAGCGACAGTTCGGTCCGAGCAGCGGGCTCACGAACCATCGGTAGAGCTGGATCAGGCCGATCAGGAGCGTGCGCATCGTCGCAGGATCCTATCCCAGTGCGCGGCGAGGCTCGCACGCAGCGCCGCATTGTCCGCCTTGCCGGCCGCGGCGCGCGCGTTGATGACGATGTCGAGCGCCGGAAGCTCGTGCCGGCGGTGACGGAAGGATTCGCGCACGACGCGCTTCAGCCGATTGCGCTGGACGGCGTTGCCCGACGCCTTGATGCCGATCGCCATCCCGAGCCTCGGCTGCCCCGCCGCGTTGGGTCGCGTGATCACGAGGAACAGCGGATCGGAGCCGCGCTGGCCGTGCCGGTGAACGGCGTCGAAATCGGGCTTGTCGGTGAGGCGGCTCGCGCGCGGAAAGCGACGCGAGGCGACGGGCGTTCGATCGGTGGGAAGAGCGATCAGACCGCGAGGCGCTTGCGGCCCTTCGCGCGGCGACGACTCAGCACGAGCCGACCGCCCTTGGTGGCCATGCGCGCACGGAATCCGTGGACGCGCTTGCGGTGCAGGTTGCTGGGGTTGAATGTGCGCTTCATGTCCGGCTCCGTGGTGCCCGAAACAAGACCAGAAACAACAACATGCACTGGTCGGCAAAGGGGGCGAAAGGATACGCACCGCACTCGTAGGCGTCAACCGAAACCCGAGATATCCACAGGCAGGGACGCGGTATACACTCCCCGCCCCTTCCCGTTCGTCCAGCCAACCGTCCCTGTCGCAGGTCCGCCGGTCGTGGAGATTTCGCTCTGGCATCAGTGCCTCCGTCGCCTGGAGGCCGAACTCCCCGAACAGGCGTTCAACACCTGGATACGGCCCTTGCAGGCGGTCGAGGACGGCGGTCGGCTGCGCCTGCTGGCGCCGAATCGCTATGTCGTCGACTGGGTCAACCAGAATTGCGCGGCACGGATCGGTGAGCTCGTCGACGAGCTCGTTCCTGCGCCGGCGCCCCTGGTCACGGTCGAGATCGGTTCGCGGCGACTCGCCGGACCGGCTCCCGCACCCCTGATGGACGGCATCGGGATGCCGTCGCTGCCGCGGAATGCGCCTGCGGCCCGCCGCGCGACGACCAACGGCAGCCAGGGCGCAACTCCACCCGACGCCTCGCCGGCACCAATACGCAGGACGGTCGACCCGCTGCCGCAGTTCGGCGGCCGGCTCAATCCGGACTTCACTTTCTCGAATTTCGTCGAGGGCAAGAGCAATCAGCTTGCGCGTGCCGCGGCCGTGCAGGTGGCCGAAAACCCCGGGCGGGCGTACAACCCGCTCTTCATCTACGGCGGCGTCGGCCTCGGCAAGACGCACCTGATGCACGCGATCGGCAACCAGGTGCGGGCGAAGAACCGCGATGCGAAGGTCGCGTACGTGCACTCCGAGCGTTTCGTGGGCGACATGGTGCGCGCGCTCCAGCACAACACCATCAACGAGTTCAAGCAGACCTATCGCACGCTCGATGCGCTGCTGATCGACGACATCCAGTTCTTTGCGGGCAAGGAA
>CAVQQX010000085.1:0-74462 GCA_963714645.1 uncultured Gammaproteobacteria bacterium | reverse complement strand
TCGAGTCCGCTGCGCAACAACGACGGCACGCTGAGTGCCGCCGCCACCGCGGGTCGCGCGCTGTTCGCGTCGAAGAACTGCGCGGCCTGCCACGGGGGCACCGCTTTTACGAACAGCGGTGTCAACAACCCGCAGAACGTCGGCACGATCACCTTGGCCAGCGGCAAGCGCCTGTATGGCACGCTCGCCGGGATCGACATCCCGACGCTGCGCGACGTCTGGGCGACCGCGCCCTACCTGCACGACGGTTCGGCGGCGACGCTGGCCGACGCGATCCGGGCCCACGACAACGTCCAGGTGACCGACGCGGAGATGCCGAACCTCGTCGCGTACGTCGCCGAAATCGGCGGGCAGGAAACGACGGCGCCGTCGAACGTACTGAATGCGGGCACGGGCCTGCGGGGTCAGTACTTCAACAATACGACGCTGTCCGGTACCGCCGTGCTGCAGCGGACGGAGGCCGTGAATTTCAACTGGCGCAGCGCCTCGCCCGGCTCCGGCGTCACCAGGGACAAGTTCTCGGTCCGCTGGACAGGCTTCGTCGAAGTGTCGGCGCCTGGCAATTACCAGTTCCAGACCACTTCGGACGACGGCGTACGTGTGTGGGTCAACAACGTGCAGGTCGTCAACAACTGGACCAAGCACGCCGCAACGACCAATACGAGCGCGACCGTCTCGCTGACCGGCGGTACGAAGTACGCGATCAGGATGGAGTTTTACGAATATACCGGCCGGGCGGTGGCGCAGCTGCGGTGGAAGCCGCCGGGCGCGGCATCGTTCGTCGCGATCCCGGCGACCCGGCTGTACCTGCCTGCCCCTTGAGTCGCGGCGAACGATTGCCGTCGGGAGCGCCCGGGTTGGCGGCTATCATGGCCCGACCATGACCGCCCCCCGCACCTGCATCGCGACGCTGCTGCTCTGCCTGGCGCCGGTCGTCGGCACCGGCGGACCGGCGGCGCTGCCGCCGCTCGAACGCGTGACGGTCCTGCCTGCTCCGAAGCCGGTGAAAGATTTCGTGCTCACCGATCAGGACGGCAAGCCTCGCAGCCTCGCGAGCCTGCGCGGCTCCCCCACGCTGGTGTTCTTCGGATTCACGCACTGCCCGGACGTGTGCCCCACCGCCCTGACGAAGCTCAAGCTGATGCACGAATCCGGGGGCGGCGCGCTGCGCCCGGCGCGGGTCGTACTGGTGAGCGTGGACGGCGACCGCGACACCCCGGCGGTCATGAAGAAGTACCTCGCGTCGTTCTCGCCGGGCTTCATCGGGCTGACCGGCAACCCGCGCACCGTGGCCGACATTGCGGCGAGGTTCGCGGCGGTGGCATACAGGAATCCGCCCGACGACGCGGGCAACTACGAGTACTTCCATTCGAGCCAGGTGTTCGTGCTGGACAAGGGCGGCCGGTTGCGCGCCTCGTTCGCGGACGCGGCCGTGGCGGACATGGCGACGGTCACGCGGTTGCTGCTCGCCGAGAGCGGCGGCGCCGATGGACCGGCGCCCGGTCGCCAGCGATGAAGTGGGTGCTGCTGGTTGCCGCCGTCGTGATCGTGCTGTTCCTAATGCGCACGCGGCGCAACCGCGACTGAAATCCGAGGCTGGAGATCGTGCGTCAGCTCGAGCCCGGCCAGCCACCGAGCCGGCGACGGGAAAGGTAGCCGTGCCACAGCACCCGCGCGGCGACCGCCCGCCAGGGACGCCACCGCAGCGCGTGCTCGGCGGCCTGCGCCGCCGAGGGCATTTCGCGGACGCAACGCGCGGCGACACCTCGTCGTCGAGCGCCCGCCGCAGCTTGCCGTACAGCGCAGCGGCGGAGGCGAGCGACAACCTCCTGCAGGCGTCGCATGCCGTCGTGATACAGCGAAGTCAATGCGGGGCCTCCTTCCGCCGCCGATCGCTGCGGAGGGCATACGTCCCTCGCTGCCGGCAGCTGCGGCGCCCGGCCGCAGTCTATTCCTGCATGCCCTGGTACAGAAGCCGCGCGAGCAGGCGCACGCCGTCGTGCTCCTTCATCTCGTGGTATCGGGGACCGCTGCGCGGGCCGATGTCGCGGATGTCGTCCATGAGCTCCGGATGGAACTGGCAGGTGAAAGATCGCCGGATCCGGTGAGTCTCCCAGTCCTTGTAATAGATCGCCGTGGCGCCGACCTCCGTCCACGCATCCGCATCCACCTCGGTCTGCCCCAGGATCTCGAGTGCGTAGGGCAGGCACAGCAGCCATGCGACCGGGCTCACGGCAAGCTCGTATCGGATCGGCACGATCGTGTCGTGCAGCGTGCGATAGGCCCAGTTCGCGAAAAGCGCCGCTTCCTCGTTGACCTCGTCCGCATGAAACATCTCGACTCGCAGGTCGCGCTCGAGCGTCATCACGAAGTCGATCACGCCCTCGAGCTCGTCCGCCACCAGCGCGTGGGCCTCGTGCAGTTCCCGCGGCACGTGCCGGTCGTCGCCGCGCCTTGCGTATGGCAGCAGGCGTCGCGTGCCGACTTCCACCCCCTCGTTGCGCGAGACCGTGAATCCCGGCTCGTCCCAGCCGGTGGCGCGGATCTCGCCGCGCTTGATGACCTGCAGCCGGGAACCGGTCTGCAGGATCCGTTCGCAACAGCGCTGGAGCGATTCGAGCGCGCGTCCGTGCGGGTCGAGCGGCAGGCGCGTGAGCCCCGCCACTTCGCGCACCACGCGTTGCAGCAGACGCACGTGCGACGCCGCGGCGAGCTGGTGCCCGAGACAGATGAAAATGCTGGGGCCGCTCGCCGACGAGCGCCGCAGCAGCAGCTGGTCGATCAGCGCGAGCAGGTCAGGGAGGCCGACGTTCGCTCCCGCGAAGCTCGCGGCGTCGTGCACCGAAGGGCAGCCGCCCTGCACGATGGTCGCGATGCCGGCGCTCAATACGTTGGCCAGCCGCTCGGGATGTCGGATGCCGCTCTGCCAGACCGGGAACAGGATCGTGTCCGCGTCGGCCACCTGTTGCAGGATGTACGCGAGGTTCTTCGAGGCCCGCACGGATTCCCCGAGCGAGTTCGTTCCCACGCTGGCCCAGGGCTCGACCACGGCGACGCTCTGGCGGTAAATCTCCGGCAGCCCGAGCAGCACGTCGAGGTGAGCGTCGGTTTCGATGACCTTTTCGAGCGGCCGCGCCAGGCCCCAATCGAAGAATCCCTCATTGGCGAGCATGTCGCGCCCGGGAAAGGGCGTCGGCGAACGGCGGTCGCGCAGGAAATAGCCAAGGAGGGCATGCACGGACTGCGGACTCGAGGCGTGGCGGCTCAACGATCCCGGAAGCGTGCGCCAGCCCAGCCGTGCCGGGTCGAGCGGTTGCGGTTGCGGTTGCGGTTGCGGGTGCGGGT
Organism: uncultured Gammaproteobacteria bacterium; assembly: GCA_963714645.1. Classification (GTDB taxonomy): domain Bacteria; phylum Pseudomonadota; class Gammaproteobacteria; order Steroidobacterales; family Steroidobacteraceae; genus RPQJ01. Next base: position 71,117 of record CAVQQX010000085.1, on the reverse strand, counting down.
GCAGGTGCGGGTGTGTCGACATCCAGCGCGGTGCGTCGGCCATTCCGGGGGCACAAGCACGGCCCGTGCCACGTCCCAGGTCCGTGATGCCGATCTGTTTCGGGCTCCGCCCGCCCGCATCGGGGAGTCATTGCACGGTGGTGGTGCGGGTCCACGACGAGTCGCCCCAGGCCAGTGCGGATCTGCGCGCTTGCCGTTCCACGAGCCGTCCGACAAAGTGCGCGCTTCGTCGCGCCGCCGCTGGAGCATCGATGTCCGTCGAGACCGACGCCAGGCTGGCCAACCGGATCCTGCTCGGCCTGGCCGCCGGCGCCCTCGCCGGCGCCGTGGTGCTCGTCTTGGCCCCGTACGTGCCGGGGCTGCTGGAGAGAGCGCAGTGGGTCGCGGTGAACCTGTTCGACCCGCTCGGCCAGGTGTTCCTGCGCATGCTGTTTTTCGTCGTCATCCCGCTCGTCTTCGCCTCGCTCGCGAGCGGCGTGGTCCAGCTCGGTAAACTCTCGCACCTCGGGCCGCTCGCGGGACGCACCTTCACGCTGTTCTTCGTCAACATGGCGATCGCGGCGACGCTCGGTTTGCTGATGATGAACCTGCTCGATCCGGGCGGGCGCATGGACCCCGCGACGTCGACACGCCTGGTCGAGGAATTCAGCGGCCAGGCGACGCAGCACGTCACGAGCAGCGCGACGCGACCCGCGGTCACGCCGATCGCGGTGGTCGACATTTTCATGCCCCGCAACCTGTTCGGCGCGTTCGTCGGCAACCAGCGCAACGTGCTGGGCGACGTACTGCCGCTGATCACGTTTGCGATCCTGCTCGGCGCCGCGGGGCTCGAGTTGCCCGAACCCCGGCGCAGGCGCCTGCTCGACGGGCTCGAGACGGTCAGCGATCTCATGACAGGCATCGTGCATTTCGCGCTGAAGCTCGCGCCTTATGCAGTCCCCGCGATGATCTTCAGCGTCGTCGTCAAGGTCGGCTTCGACATCCTCGTCGCCCTCGGCCTCTTCGTCCTCGGCTGCGGTGCGATGCTGCTGCTGCACCTGTTCGGGACCATGTCGATCTGGCTGCGGTTGCTCGCGAAGCGCAGCCCGCGCCAGTTCTTCCGCGACATCAAGGACGTGCTGGCGACGGCGTTCTCGACCAGTTCGAGCAGCGCCACGCTCCCGGCTGCGCTCGCGGCCTGTCGCGAACGGCTCGGTATCTCGCCGTCGACGGCCGGGTTCGTCATGCCGCTCGGCACGACGATGAACATGAGCGGCACCGCGCTCTACGAGGGATGTGTCGTGCTGTTCGTGGCCCAGGTCTTCGGGGTGCAACTCGGGCTCGTGGAGCAGGCGACGCTGGTGTTCCTGGCGGTCTTGAGCGCCGTGGCCGTGGCCGCGATCCCCGGCGGGTCGTTGCCGCTGATCGCCGGGCTGCTGGTCGCGTTCGGGATCCCGCCCGAGGGCATCGGCATCATCCTGGGCGTCGATCGCATCCTCGACATGACCCGCACGATGGTGAACGTCGGGTCCGACCTGGTGACGACGGCCGTCGTCGATGCCGGCCAGCGGGCCAGCGGCCACGTGCCGGGCAGTTGAGGGTCGGGCGCCCGTGACGCGTGCATGCGCGAGCGGCGGTGCGCGAGCGGCGGTGCGCGTGCGGTGCGCGTGCGGTGCGCGAGCGGCGGTGCGCGCGTATGGACTCATAGAAACGTCGCCGTCGTGCGCAATTCCGGTCTGGACGACCGATCGGCCCAGTGTACCCTTGGACGAGAGCGGCCGGTCCCCGGCATCAATACTGATGGTCCTCGGGTGCCGGCGTTCGACAATCGGACCGTCCTGCCGGACATTACACGCTGAGGGACGCAGAACCGTGACCATCCCCGTCCAGATCACCTTCAGGCACATGCCGACTTCCGCGGCCGTCGAGACGCGCGTACGCGAACTCGCCGGGCATCTCGGAATCTTCAGCGACCGCATCCAGGGCTGTCGCGTGGTCGTCGATTCGCCGCATCGACACCACCACCAGGGCAAGGTCTTCAACGTCCGGGTGCAGCTCGCCCTGCCGGGCGAGGACGTCGTGGTCGACATGGAGCGTCCGGACCGCGAAGGTCACGAGGACGTCTATGTCGTGTTGCGCGACGCGTTCGACGCAGCCAGGCGCCAGCTGCAGCAGCGCATGTCGGCGCTGCGAGGCGAACCCACGCTGCGCGAGAAGCCGGTGGATTGAGAGCAAGGTCCGTGTCGTCGACGCCGCCTCCCGCTGCCATTCCGGCACCGCTCGGTCCCGAGGTCCTGCGGATCGACGAGCACGTCGCCGCCGAGGAGCCGCTCGCCCTCGACCCGGCGCGTCTCGCGGACGGCAGTCCGATGCCTGAACAGTTCGTGCGCAACGGGTTTACCGACCCGAGCGGCCGCTTCTTCGGCGGCATCTGGCGCAGCGGCGTCGGCGCCTGGCGCGTCGCCTACACCGAGAACGAGCTCTGCGTGCTCACGCGCGGGCGCGTCCGCATCTCGGATGACGCCGGCCGCAGCTGGACCTTCGGCTCGGGCGACTGCTTCGTGATGCCGGCGGGGTTCCACGGGCTGTGGGAAGTGCTCGAGCCCGCCCAGAAGTTCTACGCCATCTACGAACCGCCCGCCGGTTGACGGTCCTCGGCGCTGAACAAGCGCGGTGCGCCGCCATATTTCCGTGCCCTGAATCGGTGCGCTGCACCTGCCTAAGTCCGGGCATTGCCTACGATTTTTCGGTGGCACGGTTTCTGCAGTGCAACAGGCCGAGTCGCGGCTGGGCCGAGGTACGATGCTGCATTCGTATCACCTCTGCTACAATTGCCGCGTTAAAGGTGTGTTTTGTGTTGTCTTCATACAACAAAGGGGTAACGAGATGAAATTGAGCCACGGGATGGTTGCGATCGGATTGATCTTCGCGGGGATGGCGGCGCAAGCCGAAGTCACCGGGACGATCACGGCGGTGAGCGACTACAACTGGCGCGGCATCACCCAGTCAGCACAGGACCCGGCGCTCCAGGCGAGCCTCGACTTTGCGCACGAGAGCGGCTTCTACGCCGGCGCCTGGGCCAGCAACGTCGATTTCGGCGACTGCTGCGACGAGGAAGTCGAACTCGATCTGTACCTGGGCTTGGGCGGCGGGGAAGACCTCACCTGGGACCTGGGTGCGATCTATTACACCTATCCCGGCGGCGAGGACCTCGACTTCTGGGAGGTCTATGCGGGCCTCGGCTACAACTGGCTGAGCGGCAAGGTCTCGTACACGAGCGACTTCGCCAACCTCGACGAGACGGCGGTCTACTTCGAGCTGAACGGCGAGTGGGAGCTGCCCGCCAACTTCGGGCTCAATGCCCACGTCGGCTACAGCGACGGCGATGGCGTCGAAGCCTCGTACGGCCAGAGCGACTACTTCGACTGGGCGGTGGGCGTCAGCTATACCGTCGGCCACTTCGACCTCGGCCTCAAGTACGCAGACGGCAGCGACCTCGAGACGCTCGACGGCGGCGTCGGTGACGACGTCTTCAACAGCGAAGGCGTGGCGATCCTCTCCGTCTCGACCACGTTCCCCTGGTCGAACGAGTAATCTCCTGCGTTGACGGCCGCCCCCTCTCCCGTCCCGGGCGAGGGGGCTGGCCCGCGTCAGGCGCCTTCGCGCAGGACGTCCGCCAGTGTCTCGAACACCTGGTCGACGTGCCGGCGCTCGATGATCAGCGGCGGTGACAACGCGACGATGTCGCCGGTCACCCGCACGAGCACGCCCTTCTCGAAGGCCCGCAGGAACGCCTGGAAGCCCCGTGCACCGGGCTTGCCGGCCTGCGGCTCCAGCTCGATCGCACCGATCAGGCCCAGGTTGCGCAGGTCGATCACGTGCGGCAACCCGCGCAGCGAATGCAGTCCGTCGGCCCAGTATTCCGACATCCCGGCCGCGCGCGTGAGCAGCCCCTCGCGCCGATAGATCTCCTGTGTCGCGATGCCCGCGGCGCAGGCCACCGGATGCGCCGAGTACGTATAGCCGTGGAACAGCTCGATTGCGCCTTCGGGGCCCTGCATGAAAGTGTCGTAGATCTGCCGGCTCGCGGCCACCGCGCCCATCGGTATCGCGCCGTTGGTCAGGCCTTTCGCCATCGTGACCATGTCGGGCGTGACGCCGAAGTAGGACGCGCCGAACGGCGCCCCGAGCCGGCCGAACCCCGTGATCACCTCGTCGAAGATCAACAGGATGCCGTGCCGCGTGCATAGCTCACGCAGGCGCGCGAGATAGCCCCGCGGCGGAATCAGCACCCCGGTCGAGCCGGCGACCGGCTCGACGATGACCGCGGCGATCGTGCTCGCGTCGTGCAGCGCCACGAGCCGTTCGAGTTCGTCGGCCAGGTGGGCGCCGTGGACCGGCTCGCCGCGCGTGTACGCGTTGCGCGCGAGGTCGTGCGTGTGCGGCAGGTGATCGACGCCGGGCAGCCCGCTGCCGAACCACTTGCGGTTGTTGACCATGCCGCCGACCGAGATGCCGCCGAACCCGACGCCGTGGTAGCCGCGCTCGCGCCCGATCAGCCGCGTGCGCGTCCCTTCGCCGCGCGCGCGATGGTAGGCGAGTGCGATCTTGAGCGCCGTGTCGACCGACTCGGACCCGGAGTTCGTGAAGAACACGTGGGCGAGCCCGTCCGGCAGCCAGCGCACCACTTCGTTCGCGAGCTGGAACGCCGCCGGATGTCCCATCTGGAACGGCGGCGCATATTCCATGGTCGCGATCTGCCGGCTGACCGCATCGGTAATCTCCTTGCGCCCATGTCCCGCATTGACGCACCACAGCCCGGCGGCGGCATCGAGCACCTCGCGTCCGTCCGGGGTCCAGTAGTGCATGCCTTCGGCACGCGAGAGCAAACGGGGGTTCGACTTGAACTGGCGATTGGCCGTGAACGGCATCCAGAAGGCTTCGAGTTCGCTGCGCTCGAGGGAAGGGGCAGGCGTCGCGGACATGGGTCTGGTCCCCGGGCAGGTGGAAGGTCTGATGGGCTTGAGGAGGCCAAAATGATAAATAAAATTGACACGCCCCTCAATCGGACGTGAAATTCTCCACGATTTTCACATGAACTGTGCAGGATATTGAACACCCTGTGAACGAGCCGAACATCGACGTCGGGATCCACCTGCGCGCGGTCCGCACCATGTACGGCCTTTCCCAACGCGAACTCGCCAAGCGCGCCGGCGTGACCAACGGACTCATCTCGCTGATCGAGCAGAACCGGGTGAGTCCCTCGGTGAGCTCGCTCAAGAAGGTGCTCGACGGGATCCCCATGTCGCTCGCAGAGTTCTTCACGCTCGATCTCTCGTCGAGTCCACAGGTGTTCTTCCAGGCCGACGAACTCGCCGTGATGGGCGACCGCTCGGTGACGTTCCGGCTGGTCGCTGCCCGCCGCCCGAACCGGGCGATGGCGGTGCTCCACGAGCAGTACGCTCCGGGGGCCGACACCGGAGCGGACATGCTGCGCCACCAGGGCGAGGAGGGCGGCGTGGTGGTCAGCGGTTGCATCGAGCTCACGGTCGGCGCCGAAACCCGCCAGCTCGGGCCGGGCGACGCCTACTATTTCACGAGTGCCATCCCGCACCGCTTTCGCAACACCGGCACGGAGCCGTGCGAGATCATCTCGGCGAGCACCCCGCCGACGTTCTGAACGAGTGATAGCCGCATGAACCACCCCGCGAGCCCCGCCCCCGCGGCGACGACCCACTGGCGCGGCCGCGCCGACGCGCTGTCGATCGAGGCACGCGCCTTCGTCGACGGACGCTACGTCGCGGCTGCGAGCGGCGAGACCTTCGACGACGTGAGCCCGATCGACGGTCGCGTGATCGCGCGCGTCGCGTCGACCGACCGCGCCGACGTCGACCGGACCGTCGCGGCTGCGCGCCGCGCGTTCGAGGCGGGCAGGTGGTCCCGGCAGGCTCCCCGCGAGCGCAAGCGCGTGCTGCTGCGTTTCGCGGAGCTGATCCTCGCCCATCGCGACGAGCTCGCGCTGCTCGAGACGCTCGACGTGGGCAAGCCCATCTCCGACAGCCTCGCGGTGGACGTCCCGGCGACCGCACGCTGCATCGCCTGGTACGGCGAGGCCGTCGACAAGGTGTACGACGAGATCGCCCCGACGGCACGCGACGTCCTCGCGCTGGTCACGCGCGAACCGGTCGGAGTGGTCGCTGCGATCGTGCCGTGGAACTTCCCGCTGATCATGGCCGCCTGGAAGATCGGTCCGGCGCTCGCCGCCGGCAATTCCCTCATCCTGAAACCGTCCGAGAAATCGCCGCTGTCTGCGATCCGGCTCGCCGCCCTCGCAGCCGAGGCGGGGCTGCCCGACGGCGTGTTCAACGTGCTGCCCGGGCACGGCCGGACGGCCGGCGAGGCGCTCGCACTGCACATGGACGTGGACTGCATCGGGTTCACGGGCTCGACGCGGACCGGCAAGCGGATGCTCGAGTATTCCGGCCGCTCCAACATGAAGCGCGTGTGGCTCGAGTGCGGCGGCAAGTCGCCCAACATCATCCTCGCGGACTGCCCCGACCTCGATCGCGCGGCGGCGACGGCGGCCTCCGCGATTTTCTTCAACCAGGGCGAGATGTGCACGGCGGGTTCGCGCCTGCTGGTAGAGGCGCCGGTGCGGGACCGGGTGCTCGAGAAGATCGTCGCGGCGGGCCACGACCTCGCGCCGGGCGATCCGCTCGATCCCGCCACCCGGCTCGGCGCGATCGTGGACGACGTGCAGATGCGGACCGTGCTCGGTTACATCGAGACCGGCCGGGCAGAGGGCGCCAGCGTGATCGCGGGCGGCCATCGCGCGCGGGAATCGTCGGGGGGGTACTACGTCGAACCGACGGTGTTCGACGGCGTTCGCGCCGACATGCGCATCGCGCGCGAGGAGATCTTCGGGCCGGTGCTGGCCGCCATCACGGTGCAGGACGCCGAGGAGGCGATCCGCGTCGGCAACGGCGTCGAGTACGGCCTCGCCGCGGCCGTCTGGACGCGGGACCTTGGCAAGGCGCACCGGATCGCACGCGCGCTCCGCGCCGGCATGGTCTACGTGAACTGCTACGACGCGGACGACATCACCGTGCCGTTCGGCGGCTTCAAGCAATCGGGGATCGGCCGCGACAAGTCGCTGCACGCGTTCGACAAGTACACCGAGCTCAAGACGACCTGGATCGACCTGTCGCAATGAGCGGCTACAGCAACGTCACCTTCGACGAGATCGACGTGGGTGCAACCGCGACGGTCGAGCGCGCGCTCACGCAGTCGGAAGTCGAGGCGCTGCTGCTCGTCTCGGGCGACGTCGTTCCGTTCCACGTCGAGCAGGGCCTGGACTTCGACCCCGAACACCTGACCGTCGACGCGGTGGCGGCCGAGGCGATCGTCTCCGGCATGCTCGAGCGACGTCTGCCGGGTCCCGGCACGAGGATCGTCTCGCAGAACCTCGAGTTCGACGGCAAGCTCCGCGTCGGCGAGACGGTGCGCGCCACCGTGACCGCACGCGAGAAGCACCCCGCCGGGCACCGCGTGCTGTTCGAGTGCCGGGTCGAGGCCGGCGGCCGCGAGGTCCTGCGCGGCACCGTCCTGGTCGAGGCCCCGCAGAGCAAGGCCACCTACGAGGAACTCGAGCGCCCGGAGTTCATTGTCCGGCGCAACGACGTATTCGCACGTTTGCTGAAGCGCTGCGAGCCGCTCGCCCCGGTGACCTGCGCGGTGGCGCATCCCTGCGATCGCAACTCGCTGCTCGGAGCGCTCGAGGCCGCGCGGCGCAACCTGATCGTGCCCGTAATGGTCGCGCCCCGTGCACGGCTCGACGCGCTCGCGACGAGTCTCGCGGTGGACCTGTCGGCGTTCCGGCGCGTGGACACGGAGCACAGCCACGCCTCGGCGGCGGCGGCCGTCGGCCTCGCGCGGGCCGGCGAAGTCGAGACCATCATGAAGGGCAGCCTGCACACCGACGAGATCATGTCGGCCGTCGTGGCTTCCCATACCGGCCTGCGCACCGAGCGCCGCGTGAGCCACGTGTTCGTCATGGACGTGCCGGCCTACGACCGGATCCTGTTCGTGACCGACGCCGCGATCAACATCGAGCCGTCGCTCGCCGAGAAGCGCGACATCGCGCAGAGCGCGATCGACCTCGCGCGCAGCCTGGGGGTCGAGTCGCCCAAGATGGCGATCCTCTCCGCCGTCGAAATGGTGAGCCCGGACATCCGCTCGACGCTCGACGCCGCGGCGCTGTGCAAGATGGCCGACCGCGGCCAGATCGTCGGCGGCATCCTCGACGGCCCGCTCGCGTTCGACAACGCGGTGAGCCTGATTGCGGCACGGACCAAGAGCATCGTGTCGCCGGTCGCGGGCATGGCGGACATCCTGCTCGTGCCGAACATCGAGGCCGGCAACATGCTCGCGAAGCAGCTGCAGTATTTCGCGGGCGCGGACAGTGCGGGGATCGTGCTCGGTGCACGCGTGCCCGTGATCCTGACGAGCCGCGCCGACAACGTCCGCATGCGCATCGGCTCCGCCGCGGTCGCCAAGCTGCTGGTGCACGCGAAGCGTGCGGCGCTCGCGGCGCCGGGCGGCTCGCCGGCCGGTAGGGACGCATGACGTCGGCCGCCGGGGCCCCGTCGATCCTGGTGTTGAACGCGGGATCGTCCAGCATCAAGTTCTGCGTCTTCCGTCTGCAGGGGACGCGGCTCGAACGCGATCTGCGCGGCCAGGTCGCGGGGCTCGGCGTGCAACCGCGGCTCACGCTGCGGCGCGGAGCGCAGACGCTCGTCGACGAAGCACGCGGGGATGACGAGCTCGACCACGCCGCGGCGCTCGACCTGCTCCTGGCGCAGGTCGAGGCGCGACTCGAAGGCCGGCGAATCGTGGGCGTCGGTCACCGGGTGGTGCACGGCGGGCTCGAATTCATGGCGCCCGTCCGCGTCGACGCCCCGATCCTGGCGCGGCTCGACCGGTACGTGCCCCTCGCGCCCCTTCACCAGCCGCACAACCTCGCACCGATTCGCGTGCTGCTCGAGCGCTGGGCCGGAACGCCCCAGGTCGCCTGCTTCGACACGGCGTTCCACCGCACCGTGCCGGAGGTCGCGCAGCGTTTCGCCCTGCCGCCACGCTTTGCCGAGGCCGGAGTGCGTCGCTATGGGTTCCACGGCTTGTCCTACGAGTACATCGCCTCGCAGCTGCCCGCGCTCGATGGTCGCGCGGCCGCCGGGCGCACGATCGTGCTGCACCTCGGCAACGGAGCGAGCATGTGCGCACTGGCGGGCGGCCGCAGCGTGGCCACGACCATGGGCTTCACGGCCGTCGACGGGCTGCCGATGGGCACGCGCTGCGGCACGCTCGATCCGGGCGTCGTATTGTTCCTGATGGACGAACTCGAGCTCGGCGCGCGCGAGATCGAGCGGCTGATCTACCACGAGTCCGGCCTGCTCGGCATGTCGGGGATCTCGAACGACGTGCGCGACCTCCTCGCGAGCCCGGCGGCCGCGGCGCGCGAGGCACTCGACGTGTTCGTCTACCGGGCCGGGCGCGAGCTCGGCTCGCTCGCGGCTGCGCTCGGCGGTGTCGATGCGCTGGTGTTCACTGCGGGCATCGGCGAGAACCAGCCCGTCATCCGCGCGCGAATCTGCGGCGAGGCCGCGTGGCTCGGCGTCGAGCTCGACGCGGTCGCGAACGGGCGACACGGGCCCCGGATCAGCGCGACGGGCAGCCGGGTGGCCGCGTACGTCGTGCCGACCGACGAGGAAACAATGATCGCGCGCCACGTGACCGGCCTGCTGCAGGCGGGCTGATTGGTGCCGGTACCGTCGTTCGCTAGACTCCCCGACCTGCCCGTCGCCCGCCGGAGATCGCGATGCTCGTGACCGTCGCCGCCACCCAGTTCGCCTGCACGCCGGACCCGGCCGAGAACCTCGACAAGGCCGAGGCCCTCGTGCGCGAGGCCGCTGCGCGCGGCGCCAACGTGGTGCTGTTGCAGGAGCTGTTCGAGGGCCCGTATTTCTGCAAGGACCAACTCGCGAAGCATTTCGAGACGGCGCATCCGCTGCCGGACAACGCCCTCGTCCGGCGTTTCCAGGCACTCGCGCGCGAGCTCGGGGTGGTCCTGCCGGTGAGCGTCTTCGAGCGCGCCAACAACGCGTACTACAACTCGCTGGTGATGGTCGACGCGGACGGCTCTGCACTCGGCGTCTACCGCAAGTCGCACATCCCCGAAGGCCCGGGCTACCACGAGAAGTTCTACTTCTCGCCCGGCGACACCGGCTTCAAGGTGTGGCGCACGCGGTTCGGCACGCTCGGCGTCGGCATCTGCTGGGACCAGTGGTTTCCCGAGGCTGCGCGCTGCATGGCGCTGCTCGGTGCCGAGATCCTGTTCTATCCGACGGCGATCGGGTCCGAGCCGCACGACCCGTCGATCGATTCGCGCGATCACTGGCAGCGCTGCATGCAGGGGCACGCGGCCGCGAACGTGATGCCGTTGGTCGCCTCCAACCGCATCGGCGTCGAGCGCGGCGAGAAGTACGAGATGACGTTCTACGGTTCGTCGTTCATCGCGGACGGCACGGGCGCCAAGGTGGTCGAGGCAGACCGCGCGACCGAGACCGTGCTCACGGCCACGTTCGACCTCGACCGGCTCCGGAACCAGCGGCACGCGTGGGGCGTGTTCCGCGACCGTCGGCCCGAACTCTACGGCCCGATCTTCACGCTCGACGGGCGCACCGACGCCTGAACGCGATGACGGAAGTGCCGCTGCCGGATGCCCTGCGCGCGCAATCGCTGCGCGGGCCGGTGGCGTGCGTCGACCTCGAGACGACCGGCGGACAGGCCGCCCACCATCGCATCATCGAGGTGGGGATCGTGCGGCTCGAGGACGGCGAGGTCGTCGAGCAGTGGAGCACGCTGGTCAATCCGGGCCTGCGCATTCCGCCGTCGATCGCCGCGTTCACCGGGATCCACGACGGGATGGTGGCGGACGCGCCGCGCTTCGAGGACGTGCTCGACGAGGTGCGCACGCGCCTCGCAGGCCGCCTGTTCGTCGCGCACAACGCGCGCTTCGACTACGGCTTCGTGCGCACGGAGTTCCGGCGGCTCGGCCTGCGATTCTCGGCGCCCGTGCTCTGCACGGTCCGGCTCTCGCGTGCGCTCTACGCGCAGCAGCCCCGCCACAACCTCGACACGCTGATCGACCGCTTCGGGCTCGCCTGCAGCGCGCGTCACCGCGCCCTCGGCGACGCGCAGGTGTTGCCCGCGCTGCTCGCCGCGATGGAGCGCGAACTCGGGACGGAGATGCTGCAGGCGGCCGTGGTCGAGGCGCTGCGCGAGCGGCGGCTGCCGCCGCAGCTGCCGCCCGAGCTCGCCGACGACCTGCCCGAGGGACCGGGCGTCTACCTGTTCCGCGGCGAAGGCGACGCGCCGCTCTACGTCGGCAGGGGCCGCAACATCCGCAGCCGCGTATTCGACCACTTCGCCCCTGCGCACGGCCCGAAGCAGCCTGCGAAGCTCGCCCGCGACGTGCGCCGGATCGAATGGGTGGAGACGGGCGGCGAACTCGGTGCGCTGCTGCTCGAATCGCGACTCGTCCGTGAACTCGCCCCGCCGGGCAATCGCCGCCTGGGTGGTGGTGCCGGCGATTGCGTGATTCGGCTCGACCACGACGGGAGCGGCCTCGTGCCGCGCGTAGTGCCGCTCGACCCCGGGGCGTTCGACCCCGAGGCGGCCGTGTTCGGACCGTTTCGCGCCGAGAAGGACGCGTGGCGCGCGCTCGAGGGAAAGGCACGCGAGGCGCAGCTGTGCCTGAAGGCGCTCGGGCTCGAAGCGGGCGGGGGCAGCTGCTTCGGGTTTCAGGTTCGCAAGTGCCGTGGCACCTGCGCCGGACTCGAGCCCCGTGCGCTGCACGACGCGCGCGTCCAGCTCGCCCTGGCAAGCCTGCGCGTGAGGCCGTGGCCGTTCGCCGGTGCCGTCGGGATCCGTGAGCCCGTGCCCGGGGGCCGCGGCAGCTGCATGCACGTGATCGACCGCTGGCGCCACGTCGGGACGGTACGTGACGAGCGCGCTATCGCGGACGTCCTGCGCCAGCCGTCGAGCGTCGCCTGCGATGCGGACAGCTACCGGATCATCGGCCGTGCGCTGCGCGATGTCCGCCCCCGCGACCTCGTGCAGATTCCGCTGCTGCCGCGGCACGAGGAGCCATGAACGTCGTCGCCGGGGAGACGGCGGGCGCCGCTGCCCTGGCGACGCCTGCCGGCACGGCTCGCACGTTTTTCGCGGCATGCCCGCGCAACGTGAGCGACCTGCTGGCCGCGGAGCTGCGGGAGGCCGGGATCGCGGTCGACCGCGAGCACGGCGCGGGAGTGTCGTTCACGGGCCCGTTGCGCGACGGGTACGCTGCCTGCCTCCGGTCGCGCACGGCGAGCCGCGTCGTGCTGAGGCTCGGGGAGGTTCCCGCCCACGATCCCGACGTCATGTACCGCGGACTGCTCGAGTTCGCATGGGAAAGCCACGTCGCCGCCGACGGCAGTCTCGCGGTCGACGTCGTCGGGGAGCCGCCGCGCTGGTTGCGGCACACGCAGTTCGCCGCCCTGCGCGCCAAGGATGCGATCGTCGACCGGATGCGCGACGTGGCCGGCAGCCGGCCGTCGGTCGACCTCGAGTCGCCGGACCTGCGCGTGAGCCTGCGTTTCGCAGGCGAGCACGCCACGATCGGCATCGACCTCGGGGGCGGCCCCCTGCATCGGCGCGGCTACCGGCAGTCGGGCGTCGAGGCCCCGCTCAAGGAAAACCTCGCGGCCGCGTTGCTGCTGCGTGCGGGCTGGCCCGCGATCGCAGCCGCCGGCGGGGCGTTCCACGACCCGATGTGCGGGTCAGGAACACTGGTGATCGAGGCCGCGATGATCGCGGCATGCATCGCACCGGGGCTGCTGCGCAAGCGCTTCGGTTTCGAGCGCTGGCTCGGGCACGATGCGCCGGCGTGGGCGGCGCTGCGTGCCGCTGCCGAGTCGGAACGCGATCTCGACGCGCTGTCCGCGGGTCGCTGCCGCGGCAGCGATCGCGACCAGTCCGCGATCCGCGCCGCGCTCGCGAACTCGAACTACGCGGGTCTCGGCAACCACCTCGTGTTCGAGCGTCGCGACCTCTCGAACCTGCCCGCGACCGGCGCGCCGCACGGTCTCGTGCTCACGAATCCGCCCTACGGCGTGCGCATCGGCGACCCGGGGAAGATCGAGGCGCTCTACGGATTGCTCGGCGAGAAGCTGCTGCGCTGCTTTCCCGGATGGGAAGCGGCCGTGTTCACGGGCGAGCCTGCGCTCGGCCGGGCGCTGCGCCTGCGCGCATATCGGACGCACACGTTCTTCAACGGCCCGATCGAGTGCCGGCTGCTGCGGATCCATCTCGACGAGTCCGCGATCGAGCCGGACCCGGAACAGGTGCGAGCGGCGCGTCTCGAGGTGGCGCGCACGCGTCCGGGGGCGACGATGTTCGGCAACCGGCTGCGCAAGAACCTCGACCGGCTCGAGCGCTGGGCGCGGCGCGAGGACATCGCGTGCTTCCGGGTCTACGACGCGGACATGCCCGAATACGCGTTCGCCGTCGACGTCTACGGCAACGACCAGCGCTGGGTCTACGTGCAGGAGTACGCGGCGCCGGACACGGTGGCGCCAGAGGCGGCGCGGGCACGTCGTGACGAAGCCCTGTCCACGATCCCCACGATCCTCGACCTGCCACCCGAGCGGCTGTTCCTGCGTGTGCGACGCCGGCAGAAAGCGGGGGAACAGTACGAAAAGGTCGATGCCGGCGGTGCGTTCCACGCCGTGCGCGAAGGGCCCTACCGATTCTGGGTCAATTTCAGCGACTACCTCGACACGGGCCTCTTCCTCGACCATCGGTTGACGCGTGCGCGGATCGGCGAAATGGCACGGGGTGCACGCTTTCTCAACCTGTTCGGCTACACGGCGACGGCCACCGTCCATGCGGCGGGCGGCGGCGCGATCGCTTCCACGACCGTGGACCTCTCGCGCACCTATCTCGACTGGGCGATCCGCAACATGGACCTGAACGGGCTGCGCGCGCCGCAGCACGAATTCGTCCAGGCCGACTGCCTCGCGTGGCTCGAGGCGCAGGCGTCGTCGTCGGCAGCGCCCCGCTACGACCTGGTATTCGTGGATCCGCCGACGCACTCGCGCTCGAAGCGCATGCAGCGCGAGTTCGACGTGCAGCGGGACCATGCGTGGCTGCTCGAGACGACGTCCCGGCTGCTGGCGCCGCGAGGCATCATCGTCTTCTCGAACAACTACCAGCGATTCCGCCTCGATCCGGCGGTCTCCGCGCAGTTCGACGTAGAGGACGTCACACGCGCGACGATCCCCGAAGATTTCGCCCGCAACGAGCGGATCCACGCCTGCTTCGTGCTGCAGCCACGTGCCGCGGGGCTTGCGACCCCGTGACGGCCTGCGATACTGCGGGCATTCAGTCAGGAGGACGATCCATGAAGACGAAATTCATGCGGCAGGCCGTGGCCGCGCTGGTCGTGGCGGTGGCGCTCGCCCCGGCCGCACTCGCCGACCCGCCGTCGGACAAGGGCAAGGATGCGAACCTGCCCGGAGGCATGTCCCCGGACTCCCGGGCGGCTCGCGCCATGGAGCGCGACGACCGTGACCGCGACGACCGCGACGGTCGCAAGTTGCACGAGTTCGACGGATACCGCGAAGACCAGCTCAAGAACCACGGCCAGGCCGTCTCCGCGTGCAACCACCGCGCGAACCAGCGCAACATGAAGGGGCAGGCACGCAGGGAGTGGGTGGAGTGGTGCGTGGATCGCGGCGAGCGCCACAAGTACGACGACCGGCGCTATGCCGACGATCGCAGCTGCTACCGCAAGGCCAACGAGCGCAACCTGAGCGGCGATTTCCGCCGCGTCTTCATCCTCGACTGCCTGGAGCGCGAGGACAAGCGTCGCGAGGATCGCGAGCACTGATCGGGCGCGGGGCCGCACGGCTGCATGCACGTCTTCAAGTCTTTCACGCTCGAGAGCGCGCACAGGTTGCCGAACGTGCCCGCCGGGCACAAGTGCGCGCGTGTTCACGGCCACTCGTTCCGCGTCGAGCTGCACGTCGCCGGTCCCGTCGATCCTCGCCTCGGCTGGGTGATGGATTTCGCCGAGATCAAGCAGGCTTTCGCACCGCTGCACGAACTGCTCGACCATCGCTACCTCAACGACGTGCCGGGCCTCGAGAATCCCACCAGCGAGAACCTGGCGCGTTGGATCTGGCGCGAACTCGAGCCGGCCCTGCCCGCCCTCGCGCGCGTGGTCGTGCACGAGACGTGCACGAGCGGCGCGAGTTACGACGGGGTCGATGCTTGACCGACGCCCCGCAAGGGCGTGCCGACGAAGGTGCCCGCGAGGGACTGCGCCGTCGCAAGGTGGTGCAGTGAGGCCTCGCATGCGCCGCCGGCTCCTGGGCACTGCTGCAGGTCATTGGGTTCGCGGCCGATGCTTTTCATTGGCCGGACGTCGTCAGGCAGCGCTCGATGTGGACCTTGCGCGTCTCGGCGAGGCCGACAAGGCCCTCGAGTGGCTGGACCGGGCCGTGCGGGAGCTCGACGGGAAGCGCTCGGGACGCGGGTCGGCTACAGCAGGTCCTTCAGCCGGAACCACAGCATCGCGAGCACCAGCGCCGGCATCCGCAGCGCCCGGCCGCCCGGGAACTTGTGGTGCTTCAACTTCGTGAACAGGTCGAAGCGCTCGGCCTGGCCGGCGATCGTCTCGGCGACGAGCTGGCCGGCGATGCCGGTGAGCGCGATGCCGTGGCCCGAGAACCCCTGCAGGTAGTACACGTTGGGCGCCAGCCGCCCGAAGTCGGGCGCGCGGCTCATCGTGATGTCGACGTGCCCGCCCCACGCGAACTCGACCCTGGCATCGGCGAGCGACGGGAACACGTTCAGCATGCGCAGTCGGGTGGCGTTCGCCGTGTTGCGGGCGTCGCGTCCCGAGTAGCTGACGCGACCCCCGAACAGCAGCCGGTGGTCGGCCGAGCGGCGGAAGTAGTCGAGCACGAAGTTCACGTCGGACACGGCGAGATTCTCGCGCAGCAGTGATTCGATGCGCGCCTGGCCGAGCGACTCCGTCGCGATGATGTAGGTGCCGACCGGCATGATGCGCTCGCGCAGCTTGCGCGAGAGGCGGTCGTCGATGAAGGCGTTGCAGCAGAGCGCGACGTGCCGCGCCCGCACCGAGGCCCCGCCTGCGGTACGCACGCGCACGCTGGGGCCGTGCTCGAGCCCCACGACCTCCGCCTGCTCGAATATCCGCGCGCCGGCACGTTCGGCGGCGGCGGCGATGCCGAGCGTGTAGTTGAGCGGATGCAGGTGGCCGCTGCGGTCGTCGCGCAGCCCGCCGAGGTAACGCTCCGTGGCGAGCACCTGCTGCAGCTCCGTCTTGTCGAGCCAGCGAGTGCCTGCATAGCCGTAGTCGCGTTCGAGTTCGTCCCGGTAAGCGCTCAACTCGGCCACGTGCCGGGGCTTGATGGCCGTGTGCAGGTGCCCCCACTGCAGGTCGCAGTCGATCCCGTGCCGCACGACCAGGGTGCGCAGCAGCTCGATGGCTTCGACCGAGAGGTCGAACATGCGCCGTGCGTCCTCGCGTCCGACCTGGGCGACCAGCTTGTCCTGGCTGCATGCGTAGCCGACGATCGCCTGGCCGCCGCTGCGACCCGAGGCTCCCCAGCCGACGCGCCGGCCATCGAGCAGGACCACGCTGTATCCGCGCTCGGCGAGGTGCAGCGCGGTCGAGCAACCGGCGATGCCGCCGCCCACGACACACACGTCCGCATCCAGGTCGGCCGCGAGCACCGGGCGGTCCGGCGCGGTGCTGGCCGTTGCCGCGTAGTACGAGTCGATGTGCCGGGCCGGTGACATGCGCGGGCGGGTGTTGCTCAGCTCGTCGTCAGGTACCAGTCGTAATCGAGCGCCGGCACGTACGAATTGAAGTCCATCATCTCGCCGCGCCGGGTCTGCGCGTAGAGCCGTGCGAAGCGTTCACCCAGGTATTCGCGCGCGAACTCGCTGCGGTCGAAGACGGCCAGCGCCTCCGGCCACGACAGCGGGATCGTGGCCGTGGCGTCGCGATAGGCGTTGCCGGCGAGCACGGGGCCGGGATCGAGCTTGCACGTGAGCCCGAGGTGCATGCCGGCCAGCACGATCGCCGCGAGCAGGTAGGGGTTCGCGTCGGCGCCCGCGATGCGGTGCTCGACGCGGCGGCTCGCCGGTGGCCCGTGCGGGACGCGGAACGCCACGCCGCGATTGTTGACGGACCAGCTCGGGTTCAGCGGCACGTAGGCTTCGGGCCGGAAGCGCCGGTACGAGTTGGCCGTCGGTGCGCAGATCGCCATCGCGTCGTTCACGGTCGCCGCGAGCCCGCCGATCGCGTGGCGCAGCTGGGCGCTGCCGGCCGGGTCCTCGGCGGCGAAGACGTTCTGTCCCTGCGCGTCGACGACGCTGACGTGCAGGTGGGCGCCGCTGCCCGCCTGGTCGCGGTAGGGCTTCGGCATGAACGTCGCTTCCATGCCGTGCTGCAGGGCGACGCCCTTGACCAGGCGCTTCAGGCGGATGGCGTGGTCGCAGGCGAGCAGCGCGTCGTCGACGTGGTGCAGGTTGACCTCGAACTGGCCGGGGCCGTATTCGGCGAGCACGGTGCCCGTCGGCAGCTCCTGCTCCCTCGCCGCGGCATCGATCGCACTCAGCACGGCCGAGTACTCGTTCATTTCCTGCATCGAGTTGATCTGTGTCTTGTGCTCGCGACGCCCCGTGAGCGGCTGGCGCGGCGGCTGTGCGTGACCCTGCGGCGTGCGCTCGCGATCGACGAGGTAGAACTCGAGCTCGACGGCCATCACCGGCGTGAGGCCGAGCCCGGCGAACCGCGCGACGACGCGCTCGAGCGCGTGCCGAGGATCGCCGTGGAACGGCGTCCGGTCGTGCTCGTACATCGCGACCTGCATCTGTGCCACGTGTGACCCGAGCCACGGCACCGATACGAGCGTCCCGGGGAGCGGCAGGCAGACGCGATCGGCGTCGCCTTCGTCGAAGCCCAGTCCCGTCGCCTCGATGGTACCGCCGAGCACGTCGAGAGCGAACATCGAGGCGGGCAGCAGCAGGCCGTCCGCGTGGATTGCGGAGAGTTCCTCGACGGTGACGCGCTTCCCCCGGGGGATGCCCATCTGGTCGGCGAGCAGCAGGTCGACGAACCGGACCTGCGGCCGCCGCGCGAGCCAGGCGGCCGCCTGCTCGAACTCCGCGAACTGCGGCATGATCACCCCATTGTTTAGGATTTAGCGACGGCTCGGCCGTCGGGGAGTCGGCAGGATAGCCGCTGGCAGGCGCGGGCGGCAAGCCGGGCCGCCGCGGACGTCCACGGAGTCAAGTCCCTGTATGGGCCTATTTTTGCCTGATTTTTTGCAGTACTTGGCGACTGCGCGGGGGTGGCTGTGGTTTAATCCCCGTCACCCCCCGATGGCGGCCGAGCAGAAGCCGTCTAGGATTTTAAACGTGTCGCGCCGCAAACCCCTCATCGGCATACCCGCGGATCGCCGGATCCTCGGACCGCACCCGTTCCACTGCGTGGGCGAGAAATACATCGCTGCGGTGGCCGACGCGGCCGAGGCGATCCCGCTGCTGATTCCGGCGCTGGGCGAGCGCGACCTCGACGAGCTGCTGCGCGCGCTGGACGGCATCCTGCTGACGGGCAGCCCCTCGAACGTCGAACCGCACCGTTACGCCGGACCGGCGAGCGACCCGGACACGCTGCACGACCCGCATCGCGACGCGACTACGCTCGCTCTGATACCACACGCGATCGGGGCCGGCCTGCCCGTGTTCGCCGTCTGCCGCGGGTTCCAGGAGATGAACGTCGCGTTCGGCGGCACGCTCTGGCAGAAGGTCCAGGACGTGCCGGGCTTGAGCGACCACCGCGAGGACAAGGAACAGCCGCTCGAAGTGCAGTACGGACCGGCGCACGAGGTCGTGCTCGAGCGTGGCGGCCTGCTGCACGGGTGGGCCGGTACCGACCGCGTCACGGTCAACTCGCTGCACTCGCAGGGCATCCAGACGCTCGGTCGCGACCTGCAGGTCGAGGCCCGCGCGCCCGACGGCCTCGTGGAGGCGTTCCGGGTCGGGTCCGCCCCGGGTTTCGCACTCGCCGTGCAGTGGCACCCCGAGTGGCAGGTCATGAAGAACCCATTTTCGCGCGCGCTGTTTGCCGGATTCGGCGCTGCAGCGCGCGCCCGAGTCGACGCACGGAAATCCCAGTCATGAGCACCCCGATCCAGCAATTCTTCAAGGAACACGGCATCTCCGAAGTGGAGGCCGTCGTGCCCGACATGGCGGGCATCGCGCGCGGGAAGGTCATGCCGGCGATGAAATTCGCGGAGGACGAGGGCATGCGCATGCCCGAGAGCATCTTCCTGCAGACCGTCACGGGCGAGTACCCCGACGACGACCGCGCGATCAGTCCCGCCGAGATCGACATCGTGCTGAAGGCCGATCCGGCCACGACGCGCGTCGTGCCCTGGGCGGCGGAGCCGACCGCGCAGGTCATTCACGACGCCTTCTACTCTGACGGCCGCCCGGTGACCATGGCGCCGCGCTACGTGCTGCGCCACATTCTCGACCTCTACGCGCAGAAGGGCTGGAAGCCCATCGTCGCGCCGGAGCTCGAGTTCTACCTCGTCGAGCCGAACATCGACGCCGACTACCCGCTCAAGCCGCCGGTCGGCCGCTCCGGCCGCCCCGAGATCGGCCGGCAGTCGTACAGCATCGCCGCGGTCAACGAATTCGACCCGCTGTTCGACGACATCTATGCGTTCTGCGAGGCGCAGGAGATCGAGATCGACACGCTGATCCACGAGGACGGCGCGGCGCAGATGGAGATCAACCTGATCCACGGCGACGCGATGTCGCTCGCGGACCAGGTGTTCATGTTCAAGCGCACGGCGCGCGAGGCCGCGTTCCGCCACAAGATGTATGCGACGTTCATGTCGAAGCCGATGGCGCGCGAGCCCGGTTCCGCCATGCACATCCACCAGAGCATCGTCGACGCGAAGACGGGCAAGAACGTCTTCTGCGACCATGAGGGCAACCCGAGCCAGCTCTTCTTCTCGCACATCGCCGGGCTGCAGAAGTACCTGCCGGCGGCGATGTGCCTGTTCGCGCCGAACGTGAACGCGTTCCGGCGGATCATCCTGCGGCACCTCGCCCCCATCAACACGCAGTGGGGTTACGACAACCGCACCGCGGGGCTGCGCGTGCCGCTCTCGAACCCGGAGAACCGGCGCGTCGAGAATCGCCTCGCGGGCGCGGATGCGAACCCGTACCTCGCGATCGCCGCATCGCTCGCCTGTGGCTACCTCGGCATGATGGAGGGCCTCAAGCCGTCCGAGCCCGTCCCGGGCAGTGCCTACGACCTGCCGTTCGGGTTGCCGCGCAGCCTCGAGGAGTCGGTGCGGATGCTGCGCGACTGCCGTCCGCTGATCGACATGCTCGGCGACCGCTTCGTGCTCGCGTACACCGCCGTCAAGGAGAGCGAGCACGACACGTTCCTGCAGGTGATCAGCTCGTGGGAGCGCGAGCACCTGCTGCTCAATGTGTAGGAGGTGACTGGTGGTCGGTGACTCAGTGACCGGTGAATGGTCGGAGGCGAACACTCGCCGCGAGACTGGGTTCACCTCTTACTGATCACTATTCACCGTTCACCACTCACTGGTCACCGAAGCAACACCGGACCTGACCGATGCCCACCCGCACCACGGCCGACTACCAGGCGCTGGACCGCCGGCACTACCTCCACCCGTTCACGGATTCCAAGGCCCTGCACGCGCGGGGCTCGCGGGTCATCGTTCGCGCCGAGGGCGTCTACCTGTTCGATTCCGACGGCAACCGGTTCCTGGACGGCATGGCCGGCCTCTGGTGCGTCAACGTCGGCTACGGGCGCAAGGAACTCGCGGAAGCGGCCTACCGGCAGATGATGGAGCTGCCGTACTACAACAGCTTCTTCCAGACCGCCCACCCGCCCGCGATCGAGCTCGCGCGACAGCTCGTCGAGCTGACGCCGCCGCAGTTCAACCACGTGTTCTTCACGGGCTCCGGCTCGGAGGGCAACGACACCGTCGTGCGCCTCGTGCGCCGCTACTGGGACCTGCTCGGGCAGCCGGAGCGCAAGGTGATCGTGAGCCGGGTCAATGCGTACCACGGCAGCACCATGGCGGGCGCGAGCCTGGGCGGCATGTCGTTCATGCACGAGCAGGGCGGGCTGCCGATCCCCGACATCGTTCACATCCCGCAACCCTACTGGTATGCCGACGGCGGCGACCGGTCGCCCGCCGAGTTCGGGCTCGAGGTGGCACGCGCCCTCGAACGCAAGATCCTCGAGCTCGGGCCACACCGCGTGGCAGCCTTCATCGGCGAGCCGATCCAGGGCGCGGGCGGAGTGATCATTCCGCCCGACACCTACTGGCCCGAGATCCAGCGCATCTGCGACCGCTTCGGCATTTTGCTCGTGGCAGACGAGGTGATCTGCGGCTTCGGACGCACCGGCCGGTGGTTCGGGTCGGAGCACTTCGGGATCCGGCCAGACCTGATGACCATCGCCAAGGGTCTGTCCTCGGGGTACCTGCCGATCGGCGGGGTCATGGTCGGCGACCGGGTGGCGGAGGTCATGATCGAGCAGGGCGGGGAATTCGCCCACGGCTTCACCTATTCCGGGCACCCGGCAGCGTGTGCAGTCGCGAGCGTGAACCTGCAGCTCATCCAGCAGGAGAACCTCGTCGGCCGGACGCGCGATGAGACCGGTCCCTACCTGGCGCAGAAATGGCGCGAGATCGCAGGCCACCCGCTGGTCGGCGAGGCGCGTTCCGTGGGGCTGATCGGCGCGCTCGAACTGGTCCGCGACAAGGCTGCGCGCACCTTCTTCGACAAGCGCGGCGAGGTGGGCACGATCTGCCGCGATTTCTGCTTCGAGAACGGGCTGATCATGCGGGCCGTCCGCGACACGATGATCATCGCCCCGCCGCTCGTGATCGCGCGGGAACAGATCGACGAGCTGGTCGAGAAGGCCTGGGTCTGCCTCGACCTGACCCTCGAGCGCTGCCGTGCCGAGGGTCGCTGCTGAACCGGCCCGTCCAGCCGCCCGTGCGCGGTCATGGGGCGGCCGGACACTCCCCGTGCACCCCGCCGATGCGGCGGTCGCGTCCCCCTAGCCACCGCAGTTGATCTTCGCTATACATCCCGTTTCGCACTTCAAACCACCAACGAAGGGGATTCCACGATGACCACCAGCAGCATTCGCGCAGGACTGTTCGGCCTGCTGGCCGCGACTGCGCTCGTCGGCTGCGGCAAGAAGGAAGAGGCTCCGCCGGCCGCCGATGCCGGCGCTCAGGCGCCTTCCGCCGCCGCGCCGGCCTCGAGCGAGGAAAAGGTCGTCAACGTCTACAACTGGTCGGACTACATCGACCCGAAGATGCTCGAGCAGTTCACCGCCGAAACCGGCATCAAAGTGAACTACGACGTGTTCGACTCGAACGAGGTGCTCGAGACCAAGCTCCTCGCAGGCAACACCGGCTACGACGTCGTCGTCCCCTCGGCGTCGTTCCTCGAGCGGCAGATCAAGGCCGGGGTGTTCCGCAAGCTCGACCGCACCAAGCTCAGCAACTGGGACAACCTCGATGGCGAGGTGCTGCAGCGGGTGGCCCTGCACGACCCGGGCAACGAGCACGCGGTCAACCACATGTGGGGCACCGACGGCATCGGCTACAACGAGGGCAAGGTCAAGAAGATCGACCCCAATGCCCCGGTCGACAGCTGGAGCCTGGTGCTCGATCCGAAGTGGGCAGCCAAGTTCAAGGACTGCGGCATCTCCGTGCTCGACGCGCCGAGCGAGATGGTCGGCATCGCGCTCGCCTACCTCGGCAAGGATCCGAACAGCCAGTCGGAGGCCGACCTGAAGCTCGCCGAAGACCTGCTGATGAAGATCCGGCCGAGCATCCGCATGATCCACAGCTCCCAGTACATCGACGCGCTCGCGAACGGCGAGATCTGCGTCGCGGTCGGCTGGAGCGGCGACATGCTGCAGGCCCGCGACCGCGCCGCGGAGGCCGGGCAGGGCAACGTGATCAGGTACACGATCCCGAAGGAAGGCACGATCATCTGGTTCGACATGTACGCCGTGCCGGCCGATGCGCCGCACCCGGACAACGCGCACACGTTCATCAACTTCATGATGCGCCCCGACGTCGCCGCGGCGAACTCGAACTTCATCAACTATGCGAACGGCAACGCCAAGTCGTTCGAGCTGATCGACGAGTCGGTCCGCACCGACCCTGGCGTGTACCCGTCGGCCGAGGTCAAGGCCAAGCTGTTCCCCGACCTCGCCGAGACGGCCGAGTTCACGCGCCTGCTGAACCGCACCTGGACGCGGTTCACCACGGGCAAATAACTCGCCACCCGATCCCGGGACGCACATGAGCCGCGGGGCGGCCGGACGGATCCGGCCGCCCCGTTTCGTTTGCGGCAGGCGCCGGCTCGTTGCCCGTCCCGATCCCGCTATCCAAAGCGCTGTGGCCTGAGCTATAACGATTCCGGCGGGCAGAAGAACCAGCGAACATGGCCACATCACCTCGCGCCACCCAGCAGAAATTCGAGCCCTGGAACGATCCGGACGCCAAGCCATACGTCCGGATCCAGAAGGTCACCAAGAAATTCGGCGACTTCGTGGCGGTCGACGACGTCACGCTCGACATCTACAAGAAGGAGATCTTCTGCCTGCTCGGTGCGTCCGGGTGCGGCAAGACCACGCTGCTGCGCATGCTCGCGGGATTCGAGCGCCCGACGTCGGGCTGCATCTTCATCGACGGGGTCGACATGACGGCGATCCCGCCGTACGAGCGGCCAGTCAACATGATGTTCCAGTCGTACGCGGTGTTCCCGCACATGACCGTCGAGCAGAACGTCGCGTTCGGCCTCAGGCAGGAAGGCCTGCCGAAAGCGGAGACGGCGAGCCGCGTCGCCGACATGCTCGGTCTCGTCAAGCTCGGGGAGTTCGCGAAGCGCAAGCCGCACCAGCTCTCCGGCGGCCAGCGCCAGCGCGTCGCACTCGCGCGCGCGCTCGTCAAGAAGCCGAAGCTGCTGCTGCTCGACGAGCCCCTCGCTGCGCTCGACAAGAAGCTGCGCGAGCACACGCAGTTCGAGCTGATCAACATCCAGGAGACGCTCGGCGTCACGTTCATCGTCGTGACCCACGACCAGGAAGAGGCGATGACGCTCTCCTCGCGCATCGGGCTCATGAACCACGGCGAGATCATCCAGGTGGGTACGCCGAGCGAGATGTACGAGTACCCGGCTTCGCGCTTCGCGGCCGAGTTCATCGGCTCGGTGAACATGTTCGAGGGCAAGCTGATCGAGGACGAGCCGTCGTACGTCAGGATCGCGTGCGACGACCTCGAGGCGCCCATCTACGTCGACCACGGCGTGAGCTCGGCGCCGGGCGCGACCGTGTGGGCGGCGATCCGTCCCGAGAAGATCGCGATCGGCCGTGACAAGCCTGAGCAGCAGGACAACTGGGCGAGCGCCGTCGTGCAGGACATCGCGTACATGGGCGACGTCTCCATCTACCTGTTGCGGCTCGTTTCCGGCAAGGTCGTGCGCGTGACCCAGCCGAACGTGCACCGGCACGCGGACGACCGGCTGACCTGGGACGAGCGCGTGTACGTGCAGTGGCATCCCGAGAGCCCGGTGGTGGTGACCAAGTGAAGGCCCGCCGGTGGCTCAAGCGGGCGGGGATGCGGGGTCGCAACCTCGTCACCGCGGTGCCGTACCTCTGGCTCGTGCTGTTCTTCCTGATCCCGTTCGCGATCGTGCTGAAGATCAGCTTCTCGAGCACGCAGATCGCGATGCCGCCGTACCTGCCGCTGCTGCACTGGGCCGGCGACAAGCTGGTGCAGCTCCAGCTCAACTTCGCGAACTTCGCCTTCCTGTTCGAGGACGACCTTTACTGGAGGGCGTACCTGAACTCGATCTTCGTCGCCGGAGTCTCGACGCTGATATGCCTGCTGATCGGCTACCCGATCGCGTACGCCATCGCGCGCAGCAACCCGTCGACCCGCAACATCCTGATGCTGCTGATCGTGCTGCCGTTCTGGACGTCGTTCCTGCTGCGTGTTTACGCGTGGATCGGCATCCTCAAGAACAACGGGCTGCTCAACAACTTCCTCATCTGGATCGGCCTGATCGACCAGCCGATCCAGATGCTGCAGACCGATTTCGCGGTGTACGTCGGCATCGTCTACTCGTACCTGCCGTTCATGATCCTGCCGCTGTACGCGAACCTCGAGAAGATGGATGTCGCGCTGCTCGAGGCGGCCTCCGACCTCGGTTGCAAGCCGTGGCAGGCGTTCTGCAAGATCACGCTGCCGCTCTCGCGGCCCGGCATCGTCGCCGGCTGCCTGCTGGTGTTCATTCCGGCGGTCGGCGAGTTCGTGATCCCGTCGCTGCTCGGCGACCCCGGCATGCTGATGATCGGCAAGGTGCTCTGGACGGAGTTCTTCAATAACCGCGACTGGCCGGTCGCGAGCGCCGTCGCGATCGCGCTGCTGCTGTTCCTCGTGATCCCGATCATGTTCTACCAGCGCGCGCAGGATGCCGAGGCCGGCGGCGGAGTGCACCGCTGATGGGCCAGGGCATCACGGTCTTCCGCGCCGTCGTGCTGACGCTCGGCTTCGCGTTCCTCTACATCCCGATCGTCTCGCTGATCGTCTATTCGTTCAACGAGTCGCGACTCGTGACGGTCTGGGGCGGATTCTCGACCAAGTGGTACGGCGAGCTGCTGCACAACCAGCAGATCCTGAACGCCGCGTGGCTCAGCGTGAAGGTGGCCGTCGCGTCGGCGACGCTCTCGGTGGTGCTCGGAACTCTCGCCGGCATGGCGCTCGCGCGCTTCGGGCCCTTCAAGGGCCGGACGCTGCTCTCGGGCCTCACCACGGCCCCGCTGGTGATGCCCGAGGTGATCACGGGCCTGTCGCTGCTGCTGCTGTTCGTGACGATGGAGCAGCTGATCGGCTGGCCTGCGGGGCGTGGCATGACGACCATCGTGATCTCGCACATCACGTTCACGATGGCGTTCGTGACGGTGGTGGTGCAGTCGCGCCTCTCGCAGCTCGACGACTCGCTGGAGGAAGCGGCCATGGACCTGGGCGCGCGGCCGCACAAGGTCTTCTTCCTTATCACGCTGCCGATCATCTTCCCGGCACTGCTCTCGGGCTGGCTGCTCGCGTTCACGCTGTCGCTCGACGACCTCGTGATCACGAGCTTCGTCGCAGGTCCTGGATCGAGCACGCTGCCGATGGTGATCTTCTCGAAGGTGCGCCTGGGCGTGAGCCCGGACATCAATGCGCTGGCCACGATCCTCGTCGTCATCGTCGGTATCGGCGCGGGGGTCGCCGGCTACCTCAACGCACGCCAGCAGAAGGTCCGCGACCGGGACGCGCAGATGGCGCTCGCGGCCAATCAGCAGATGATCGAGAGCGTCAAGCGGGGCTGAACGGATGTCCGCCGTCCTGGCATTCGACGTCGGCGGCTCGTTCGTAAAGGCGGGGCTCGTCGCGACCGACACGGGCCTGGTGCTCGGCGAGGTCCTGCGCCGCCCGACGCCGCCCGGCGGCACGCCGGAAGCGGTGCTCGAGCTCCTGGTGCAGATCGCCGGCGAGCTGCCCGCCTCGGGGCCGGTCGGGCTGGCATTTCCCTCCGTCGCCAAGAACGGCGTGGCCTGGACCGCGGCCAACATCGACAAGCGCTGGATCGGCATGAACGTGCAGACGCATCTGCAGGCGCGCCTGCAGCGTCCGGTGTCGTTCCTGAACGACGCGGACGCCGCCGGCGTCGCCGAGATGACGCTGGGCGCCGGCCGCCACCGGCAGCAGGGCGTGGTCATGGTGCTCACGCTCGGCACGGGCATCGGCACGGCGATCTTCGTGGACGGGCACCTGCTGCCGAACACCGAGCTCGGCCACCTCGAGGTGAAGGGGCGCGAGGCCGAGCACCGGGCGTCTGGGCGCGTGCGCACGGAGCGCGGGCTCGACTGGGTGGAATGGGCGCGCGAGTTGAACATCGTGCTCGAGGCCTATCACGCGCTGCTCTGGCCCGACGTGTTCGTCGTAGGCGGAGGCGTCACCGAGAACTGGAGCCACTTCGGCCCGCTGCTAGTGAGTCGCGCGGAAATACTGCCCGCGGCGTTCGGCAACGACGCGGGCATCATCGGCGCCGCGATGACCGCCGCGCGCGCCGTGCCACCCTGATCAGTTCGGGAGTCGGCGGACCACGAACATGCTCCGGGCTTCCATGCCGTCGACGTCGCTCGCGATGACGGTGATGCGCACTTCCTCGATCACCGTCGGCCCCTTGCCGTGGAACGCCCGGCGGCGAGCGTCGAACTGCAGCCAGCGCGGCAGCGGCCGGCCGTCCTCGAGGCACGCGCGCAGGTACAACACGTCGCCCGGGTCCGCGTCGCGGAAAGCGGTGTGCGCGATCGGGTGCATGAAGGGCTCGCCGGGCGCGTAGTGCAGGTCGGGGATCGGATCCCCGGGCTCCGGCGCGACGTTGATCACGTTCTCGATCGCCTTGCGGCCGAAGCCACGTCCGATCGCGACCGCGAGCGCGATCCAGCCGAGCGCGAGTATCCCGTTCAGCAGCGCGAACTGCGGAGCCTCCCACTGCAGCAGGTTCGTGCCGGCATAGATCGCGCCGGCCTGGATCAGGTCGCCGAAACGCCAGAAGAAGGTGTCGATCGCCGTCTTGCCGTCGTACTTGCTGTCGCGGTCGACCGGCAGGAACAGCGCCTGCCGCGTCGTGTTCATCAGCGAGTAGTCGACGCTGTTCTCCATGATCTTGACGATGCTGATCAGCGTGAAGATCGGCACGAAACCGCCGAGCAGCGGTGAGATGGCGAGCAGGCCGTACCCGATCGCCACCAGCCCCGGGTGGATCATCAGCGCGCCGCGGATGCCGACCGCGCGATAGATCCGCGCGACCAGGAAGACCTGGATCACGAGCGTGACGACGGTGACCCAGAACTGGAAGTTGCCGTAGAACGAAGTGATCAACGCGCCCAGGTCGAGCGAGGCGTCGGCCGCTACGCGCCGCAACGCATCGGCCTTGACGTAGTCCGCCAGGATGAACTCGCCGGTCGAGTTGATCCAGTTGAGCAGCACCACCAGCAGCGCGATCAGCAGCAGGTAGCGGTCGCGCAGCACCAGGCCGATGCCGCCCAGCAGCCGCGGAACCGGCCGGCCGTGCTCCGCCGCCACCGCGCGCGACCCTTCCGGCACGGAATTTCGTTCCGGTCCGGCGAGGAAGAGCGTCGCCGCGAGCGTCCCGGTCGCGAACACCATGAGGCCCGGCACCGACAGCGCGGCGGCGGCGAGCTGCGCGACCTTCGCACCGGCGAGCGCGCCGACGTTGGCGCCGACCATGATCACCGGAAAGAGGCGCTGACCGCTCTTGATGTTGAACGTGTCGGCCGCGAACGCCCACATCTGCGAGATCACCATCACGCCGTAGATGCCGACCCAGATGAAGAACACGAACTCGATCGGCGCGCCGGCCCAGAGCAGCCCCGCGAACAGCGGCAGCGTGACGACGAAGAACAGGGTGACTGCTGCGAGCAGCCGGGCGCCGTCGAGGCGTCGCCGGAGCGCGCCGTACAGCGGCACGACGAACATCAGCACCAGCGCCATCACTGCGACGGCGT
This sequence comes from uncultured Gammaproteobacteria bacterium, assembly GCA_963714645.1. Lineage (GTDB taxonomy): Bacteria > Pseudomonadota > Gammaproteobacteria > Steroidobacterales > Steroidobacteraceae > RPQJ01. Next base: position 42,337 of record CAVQQX010000085.1, on the reverse strand, counting down.
ACGACCGGACTTCGGCCGAGAACTTCGTGAGGATCAGCGCCTCGCGCAGCGCCTTGACGATCTGGTACGACGACAGCAGCAGGAAGCCGTGCAGGAGGAACAGGAACGCGCTGCGTCCCTCGCCCGGCCGGATGCGGGTGACGACCGTGAGCAGCCGTTCGAAGCGACTGAGCCCGGATTGGTCGGTCAGCACGAGTTCGGCCCGTCTCCCTTTTCGCGCAGCATAGCAGAGCGACGGCGCCGGCCCCCGGCGTGCGGCCTCGCAGTCAGGCCGAAGCGGACGCGAGCGCCTGGCGCAGGTCGCCGACCAGGTCGTCGGGGTCTTCCACGCCGATCGACAGCCGCACCGTGCCTTGGCCGATTCCGGTCCAGCGCCGCTGCTCGGCCGTGAGCCCGCGTGGCTGCTGCATGGCCGGCGGCACGACCAGCGACTCCGTCGAACCCAGGCTCGCCGCGATCGCGAACAGCCGCAGGGCTTGCGCGAAGCGGGTACCCGCCTCGAGCCCGCCACGGAGGTCGAACGCGACGATCGAGCCGAAGTCGTGCATCTGCCGTCGTGCCAGCGCGTGGCCCGCGTCGCCCGGCAGGCCGGGGTAGAACACGCGCTCCACCGCCGGGTGCGAAGAGAGGTATTCCGCCACCGCCTGCGCGCCGCGGCATTGCGCGTCCCAGCGCAGGTAATACGTCTTCATGCCGCGCAGCACGAGGTAGGCGGCGTGCGGGTCGAGCGTCGGGCCGAGGATGTTGACGTCGTCGCGCATGGAATCGATCAGGTCTGCCCGGCCGATCACTGCACCGCCCATGACGTCGCCGTGGCCCGAGGCGAACTTGGTCAGGCTGTGCGCGAACAGGTCGACGTCGTACTGCCCGTGGTTGTGGAACCCGGCGAACGTGTTGTCGAGCAGCGTGAGCGCGCCGTGACGCCGGGCGAGCGCGGTCAGTCGCTCGAGGTCCACCACCTTGAGCACGGGGTTGGTCGGGGACTCGAACACCACCAGGCGGGTGGGCGTTTCCCCGAGCACGCGTTCGAGTCCGTCGAGGTCGTCGATCGAGAGCATCGTGCTCGCGACACCGAAACGCCGCAGCACGCGCGTGACGAGTACTCGGGTCGGGTGATACTGCTCGGCGAAGTGCACGACGTGATCGCCGGCTGCGAGCAGCGCGAGCATCGGCATGGAGATCGAAGCGATGCCGGACCCCGTCAGCAGGCAGGCATCGCGTCCCTGCAGTTCGGCGAGCAGCTGCTCGAGCTGTCGCAGCGTCGGGTTCGAGATGCGGGAATAGTAGAAGCCCTCGCGCTGGCCGCGGAAATGCTCGAGCGACTTCGCGACGTCGTCGAAGGTGAACTTGACCGACTGGTAGATGGGTGCGACCAGAGGCCGGTTGCCCGGCGGCACCGGCGCCTCGGGCGGATGGGTGACGCGCGTGCGTTTCTTCATCGCGGCCGCGTTCCGCTCAGGCCGCGCCCGGCCCCAGCTCGAACTTGTCCGCGTCGAGGTGGGCCGGGAATTTTTGTCGCCAGCGCTCGAGCGCCTCGCGATCGAGCGTGACGGTCTCGACGAATGCGCCGCCGTGGTCGCCGCCGAGCGACTGGCCGAGGAAGTCCAGGGCCGCGCTGTCGCCCGCGTAGCTCGCGCCGTTGCCGTCGCGGCCGACGCGGTTCACTCCGACGACGTAGCAGAGGTTCTCGATCGCGCGCGCCCTGAGCAGCACGGACCACGCGCTCCGGCGGCGTGCCGGCCAGTTCGCCACGTAGATCAGCACGTCGTAGTCGCCGCGGTTGCGGCTCCAGACGGGGAAGCGCAGGTCGTAGCAGACCATGGGGCAGATGCGCCAGCCCTTGAACTGCACGACGAGCCGCTCGCGGCCCGCGGCGTAATGCTCCTGCTCGCGCGCCATGCGGAACAGGTGACGCTTGTCGTAGTGCGCGAGCGTCCCGTCGGGCTTGGCGAACAGCAGGCGGTTGTAGTGGCGCGCATCGGCCCCCGCGCCGTCGCGCACGATCAGGCTGCCGGTGATCGCGCAACCGACCGCGGCGGATTCCTCCCGCATCCAGTCGACGGTGGGCCCGTCCATCGTCTCGGCCAGCGCAGACGCTTCCATCGTGAACCCGGTCGAGAACATCTCCGGCAGGACGATCAGGTCGGTATGACCCTGCAGGCCGCGGAAGTGCCGCGCCAGGGCGGTACGATTCGCGGCCGGATCCTGCCAGGCGAGTTCGGCCTGGATCATCGACACGCGCAGCATTGCACTCATAGCATCCTCAGTTTTTCGGCGGCGGCGTCCAGCGTCGCCGCATGCTTGGCGAAGCAGAACCGGACGATGCGCTCGTCCGCCGGGGGTCGCTCGGAGAAGACCGAGATCGGGATCGCGGCCACCCCGTGCTCGATTGTGAGCCGCCGCGCAAACTCCGTGTCCGGCAGCTCGCTCAGGCCGGAATAGTCGACCAGCTGGAAATACGTGCTCGCGGCCGGATGGAAGCGGAACGCCGTGCCCTCGAGCAGGCGTGCGAAGCGGTCGCGCTTGTCCTGGTAGAACCGCGGCAGGTCGCGGGCGTGCCGGGGACATTCCTGCATGAACTGCGCGAGCGCGGCCTGCAGCGGTGTGGCGACCGAGAACTGCACGAACTGGTGGACCTTGCGGAACTCGGACGTCAGGGGCGCAGGGGCAACGCAGTAGCCCACCTTCCACCCCGTCGCGTGGTAGGTCTTGCCGAACGAGGACACGACGAAACTCCGTTCGGCGAGTTCCGCATGGGTGAGCAGGCTCGCGTGCCGCACGCCGTCGTACACCATGTGCTCGTAGACCTCGTCGGCGGCCACGAGCACGCGCGTGCCGCGCAGGATCCCGGCCAGCGCATCGAGGTCCTCGCGCACCAGCACGGCGCCGGTCGGATTGTGCGGAAAGTTGAGCACCAGCAGTCGCGTCCGCGGCGTGATCGCCTCGTGCACGCGCTGCCAGTCGACGCGGAAGGTCGGTCGCAGCAGCGGCACGCGCACGGCGCATCCGCCCGCGAGCAGCACCGAGGGCTCGTACGAATCGTAGGCGGGATCGAGCAGTATCGTCTCGTCGCCCGCATGGACCGTTGCCTGGATGGCGCAGAACAGCGCCTCGGTTCCGCCCGACGTGACGGTGATCGCCGCGTCCGGATCGACTTCGCACCCGTAGAGGTCGCGGACCTTGGCCGCGATCGCCTCGCGCAGCGGCGGCAGGCCGCTCATCGGCGCGTACTGGTTGCTGGCGGTGGGGCTGCCGCCCCGTCGCATCGCCTGCTCGACCAGGTCGATCAGGCGCGCGGGCGGATCGAAATCGGGGAAGCCCTGCGAGAGATTGATGGCCCCGTGCTCGGCGGCGAGCCGCGACATGACCGTGAAAATCGTGGTGCCGACGGCGGGCAGCTTGCTCTCGATCGGCGGGCGCATCGGCGCCATTCTAGCAGGCCGTGTTTTTCATCCTCGTCCGCGTCGTCGCTGGCCGGATCGTCCGCGGAGGTTCCGCCCTTGCGGTCGCCGCCGACCTCGGGGTCTTCGAAAGAGTACCCGCAATGCCAGCACCACGAGGCGTCGACGCGAGATTCCATCCTGCATTTGGGGCATGTTTTCGGCATCGGTCCGGGTCCTCCCGTTTTTGGGGTCCACGAACCTAAGTACCTCGATGGACAGCGTTGGTTGCCCGCTCGAGCGTCGGTGCTGCGCGACGTGTCCGCAATTCCTACAGCCCGGTCCGGTCGACGCTGGACAGACGCACGCACCACGACCGCGCGGCAGCGTGCCCGTGCGCGCTTCAGCGTCCGGCGGTCGCCGCGGGCGTTTCGGGCAGTGCGAGGAGGGTGTCGCGACGCTCGAGGATGGCCTTGCGGCCCCGGGTGTCGAGTGAATCGCCCAGCGCGGAGGCCAGCGCTTCGTCGTCGAGCGCCGCGGCTCGTCGGCGCAACTCCGCGCCCGGACGTGGCGGCTGGGCCTTGAGGTAGGCGGGCAACGCACGGCCGTTGCCGAAGGCGCGCTGGTGGCCGGTCACGTAAACGTACCACCCGTCGGAGTCGAACAGCAGCGTCTCGGGCGTGCGTCCTTCGTTCCCCACGAGTGTGTCGAACGCGTACACGAGCTGGAACTGCGGCTCGAGCGGGCACCAGCCATCGTCCCGGAGGGACTGGCGCTGGACGTCCCCCTGCGTGACCCAGTTGGCAGGTCTGGCCTGCAGCACGCCCGACTTGCCCTGGACCTCCCGCGCCACCGAGGCCGGCACGATGCCGAGCCCGAGGAGCCGGTCGAGGCGGTAGGCTGCGAGCTCCTTGCGGGTACCGGCGTCGTTGCGCTCGAGGAACACGGCGGGAACCTTCCGGCCTTCGTGCTCGACCGTCACGGTGATCTCGCCGGTCGGACGAGACCCCGCGACCGTCACGTTGCCGCGCTCGAGCGCCGCGACGACGATCGCGTCGGCCACCGAGTCCGGAGCCACGAACAGCCCCTCCGGCTCGGGTTCCGCCGGTGCGGGCTCGCCCACGTAACGTACCCCGAGCTTCGAACCCTCGATCGTCAACGCCGCGCCGCGTCCCTTGTAAGCCGAGCGGTTCATGCCGGTGTCGAGCTTGACGACGCGGCCGGCGAAACGCGTGACTGCCCGCAGGTTGCGGGTCGGCGTGTGCCCCACGACGAGTCGCGCGACGCCGAACTGCTTGAGCAGCGGCGTGAGAACGTCCGTCTCGACGACCTCGTTGCAGAGGGCGGCGCCGCGATACCAGTTCGGGCCGTCGGGATTCAGCAGCGGGTGGTTGTCCGCCTGCATGAAGCGCTTGACGGCCGCGTCGAGGTCCGGCGGCGGTGGGGCGCCCGTCTCGGTGGCCTTGGCCGCGAGCCGCTGCGCCGCGAGCTTCGGCCTCGCATTGAAATCGTCGCCCGCCTGCAGCAACGCGGCCTGCTCGAGCTTCGCGTACGACTGCAGGTAGTCGACCAGCGCCGTGCGGTAGCGTGTGTTGAGGTCGGTGAGGCTCATGCCCTGGAGAACCCCGGACGGCCCCGCATGCATGAACAGAGTGTCGTTGACGACGACCGCCACGGGCAGGCCCAGCAACCAGCGGCCGTACCTGCGCGAGGGGCCAAGCGCGTCACGGTGGCCGAACCAGCCCGGCGGGAACTTCTGCTCGAAGGTTGCGCCCGAGCCCGCGCCGTGCGACTGCTCCCAGGCCGCGCGCGATTTCTCGCGCAGGCCTGCGGGCTCCAGGTCGGCGTACGACGCGTACTCGCCGGGATCGACGTAGCGCAGGTCGCCCAGCAGGTTCATCGCCTCGTGGTTGCCGAGAACGACGTGCAATCCACCGCCCGCCGCGCCCGCTTCGTCCTGCAGGCGCATCAGCAGGTCCATGACCTTGCGCGAACCCGCACCGCGGTCGAGCAGGTCGCCGAGGCTCACGACGTGGGTACGGCCCGCGGCCCAGGCATCCTTGCCGTCGACGACCCCCGCTTCGCGCAGCAGGCGCTGCAATTCGTCGAAATCGCCGTGGACGTCGGCGAACGCGACGACCCGCGGCACGTTGCGCCACTCGACCTGCGCGGCCGCGGACTGTGCGCTCGACGTCGCGGGCGTGACGCAACCGAACGCGAACGCCAGCGTGATCGCCGCGGCAACGCGCAATGCGACCACCCCCTCACGCAGCCTCGCTTGCATGATGCTTCGCTGCTCAAGAGGCCGGGGCGTTGCCGCCGTCAGCCTTGATTTCGCCCTGGTCGATGCGCTCGAGCAGCTTCCTCCGCAGGCGCTCCACCGCCTGCAGCTCGATGCTGGTGAGACCCATCTGGAGCCGGTCGCCCGCGCGACGCACGCCGCGCCGCGGCGACAGGTTCTTGCCTGGCGCCTCGGGTCGCCAGGTCCCGTCCTGGAGTCGCCACTGGGCCAGCACGGCGAGCTTTGCCTCGAGCACTTCGGGCGTGACCTGGCGCAGACGGGCAATCGCGGCGGCCGGCAACCGCGTCACCCGCATGTCCTTCCAGAGCTCGCCGCGGTCGCTGTCCTGCGACGCGAACGCGACGCCATGGTCGATCGAGAACACGCGGGCGCCCTTCTCGGCGCGACCCATCAGGAAATTGCCGGCATTCGAGTCGCGATGCTGGATCAGATGCGTGAGGATGTTGAGGTGCCCGATGTGACGCGCATAAACCGGGTCTGAGTTGAAGCGCGACTCGTCGTAGACGTCGGCGAGCACCATGATGTCGCTCAGCCAGTACTGCACCACGGCGAGCACCTGCTCGGCCGGCGGGAACGTGCGCTTCACGTCCGGCGAGTACTTCGCGAAGTCGGCGAGCGCGACCATGCGCAGGGCAGTGGGCGGCACCACGTATTCGGGCGGGTCGACGAAGAGCTTCTGCAGCTCGTACGCAGCGAGGTCGTAGCGCGGCACGTTGTTGAACGCTTCGGCGCCGGGTTCGGACTTGCGCAGCTTCACGCGCAGCGGCGGGGCGCCGCCCAGGCGGACGTCCGCCTTGAGCGTGATGTCGCCCTTGGCCTTCGGGCGGCTGATCTCCGCGCGCTCGATGACGAGCGGCTCCGATTGCAGCAGGCGCTCGAGGTCCGCGACCGGTTGCAGGATGTTGGCATCCTGCGCAGAAGCGGGCCCGGCCACGGCCAGCAGCGACAGGACGACGAAGGTCCGGGCGAGCCGCGAGATCGATCCCATCCGTCACCTCTTGCGACAGGCGCGCGCAGCGGGGGCGTCCGAGTCGCCCGCGGTCATCATCCTAGCCGGAATCGGGCTGGTCCGCGCGCGCGGCCAGTTCGAAGAACAGGATGTCGTTGCCGTCGGCCCGGACGGTGCCGAGCGGCCGGGGGACCACGCCGCACGGTCGCGTGGCGTCGGCCAGTTCGGTCGCGTGATGCCGCTTGATCCCGTACACGGCGCGCGGGTGGTCCGCAATTTCGCCGCAGAAGCCGACCGGCTGGACCAGCTTCGAGTTCTCGTGGCGCCGCTTGCCGACCTGAAGCTCTGCGATGTGTCGGTCGAGGTAGAGCGTGAGCCCGTAGAACGGCCGCATGCCGACGAAGACGATCTCGTCGACCTCGCGCGGATCGACGAATCGCCGCAGCTGGGCGGCGAGCTCCCGCGCATCGCGATCGGACGGCCAGTAGGCGAGGGTGCCCTTGAACGCGACCATGGCGAGTGCCGCGACGACGACGAGCGCTGCGAGCCGCCGCCCCGCCAACCTGCGCCACCCGGCGAGCGGCCGCGCCATGGCGAGCGACAGCGGCACGAACAGCGGCAGCACGTACAGGTGCAGCCGCGAGCGGGCGACGAAAAAGACTGCGAGCGGCACCAGCAGCCAGTAAGCGAGCAGCAGCCAGTCTCGCGACCGTTCCTGCAGCCGCGCACGCGCGAGCTGCCACGCCCGGGCCGGGCCGCCCGCCGCCAGCAGCGCAAGCGGAAACCACGGCAGCGTTCCAGCCAGCAGGACCGGCAGGTAGACCTCGAGCCCGCCGTACCATTGCGCGTGGCGATCGTGCGCCCCGGTGAACACGCGGTCGTACAGCTCGTAGTCCAGGAAGTAACGCAACCTGGCCGGGTCCTGCACGATCAACAGCGCGAACCACGAGAATCCCACCACCACGAACAGGGCGATGCCGTCCGGTGCGCACATGGACCTGAGTCGCGGGCGGTCGTGCACTGCGAGAAATGCCAGCATGGCGAGCAGCGGCAGCACGCCCGGCGGCCCCTTGGTCAGGAAGGCGCCGCCCCAGCCCAGCCACATCAGGACGTACCAGCGCCGGCCGTCATTGCCGTGTCGCGACCAGCCCTCGACGAACGCAAACATCGCCGCCGTTTCCCACAGCACCAGGATCGGATCGGTCGACACGACGTTCGAGGCGACCACGGGCGCGAACGAGGTTGCCCAGACCGCCGCCGGCAACCACGGGCGGGGCGCACAGAGCCGCCGCCCGAGACCGAGTAGCAGCAGGCCCGTGCCGACGAAGGCGAGTGCGCTCGGCAGGCGCGCGGCCCATTCGTCGAGGCCGAGCAGCGCGAAGCTCGCGGCGAGCGCCCAGTAGGTGACAGGCGGCTTGCTCAGGTGCGGATGCTCGCCGTCGACGCTGGGCACCAGCCAGTCGCCGCTCTCGAGCATGTTGATGCCGGCGGCACTGTAGCGGCCTTCGTCGGGTTCCCAGATGCCGCGAGTGCCCTGGAACGCGAACGCGACCAGCAGCAGCAACCCGAGCAGGCCCGCGAGCGCGCGGCGCTCGATCTCGCCGGGTGGTGGACCTGGGCGCGACACTTTCGGCTAGAGGCTGCTGAAGACGCGCACGCGGTGCCGGTGGTACGGCAGGACCTCGAGCAGTTCGCCTTCCTTCAGACGCGACTGGATGCCGCGCCACCACTCGGCCGTCAGGATCTCGGCGTGGGCCTCGAGGAAGACCTGCTTCAGGTGCTGGTCGAAGCCCAGGAAGTTGATGAATGTCTCCGGAAAGACGTCGTTCTCGCCGACGTAGAACCAGGCGTCGGCCCGCATGTCGTCTTCCTCGTGCTGCGATTTCGGGACGTCGCGAAAGCGGCAATCCGTGACGAGGCACAGCTCGTCGTAGTCGTAGAAGATCACGCGGCCGTGCCGCGTGACGCCGAAGTTCTTGAGCAGCAGGTCGCCGGGAAAGATGTTCGAGACCGCGAGGTCCCGCACGGCCTGGCCGTACTCGATCACGGCGCGCTCGGCCTGCTCGCCGTCCGCCGAGCGCAGGTACAGGTTGAGCGGCGTCATGCGCCGCTCGATGTACAGGTGGTCGATCGTGATCTCCTCGCCCTCGACGTGCACGGTGGATGCCGCCTCGCGCGCGAGCTCGTCGAGCAGTTCCCGCGAGAACCGCGAGCGGGGGAAGCGGATGCGCTTGAACTCCTGGGCATCGACCAGGCGGCCCGCACGGTCGTGCTTGAAGACCAGCTCGTACTTCGACAGCACGTCCTCGCGCAGGATGTTCTTCTGCACCGGGAATCTGTCGCGGATCAGCTTGAACACCACGTCGAACGACGGCAGCGTGAAGCAGATCATCACGAGGCCGCGTTCGCCCTCCGCCAGCACGAACCGGTCGTCGGAGTGCTGCAGGTGCTTGAACAGCTCGCGGTAGCGCTCGGTCTTGCCCTGCTTGGCGCGACCGAGCACCGTGAAGAGCTCGCTCACGCGCTTCTTCGGCAGGATCGTTCCGAGGAACTGGACCGCCTCGCCCACGTGCGCCAGATCGACGTGGAAATAGGTGCGCGTGAAGCTGAAGAGCACGCTGACCGGCCCTTCCTCCAGCATGATCGCGTCGACCACGACGCCGCTGTCTCCGTTCCGGAGCGCGACCACGAACGGCCGCGTCCAGCCGCGCCCGTTGATGCGCCCGACCAGGTAGGCGCGCGTCATCTGGTAGAAGACTTCCTTGATCACTTCGATCGAGTCGATCGCCCGGCGCTCGACGCCCGAGACGACCAGGGCCTTCACCTCGTCCGCGACCATCTTCACGCTGCGGTCGAAGTCGCGATAGGGCGTGCGGAAGCGGAAATCGGCGAGCAGTTCCTCGGCGAGCAGCTCCACGTCGCCGCGCATCGGGTACACGCGCGTCTCGACGTTCGAATGGACGTTGGCGAGCGGATCGAGGTCGAGCGCGACGAACTCGACGGCCGGGTCGACGCCGACCGTGCCGAAGGTCTTGCGCGTGATCGAGCTGAAGAACGTCTTGGTGAATTCGCAGTCCGGCAGCGGGTCGATCATTTCGTCGAAGCGACGCTTGATGCTCGACCAGACTGCCCGCTCGAGCACGTCGTCACCGAGCCGCCGGCGCATGATCTCGACGGTGCCCTGGACGTATTTCTCGTAGAGATCGATTCGCTCGACGGCATCCTTCTGGCTGCCGCGCCAGTCGCGGTCCTCGAAGCGCTGGCGCGCGCGCTGCGTGACGGCGCGGAACTCCGCGTTGTAGTCGGCGAACGCGTCCGCGAGCAGTTGCGCGCACTCGCGGACGAGTTCGTTCCGGCTCAGCGGTTGCGCCTGCGCGAGCTGGAGGTTCATCGGGGAAGGGACGTCCCTGGGGGCGCGCGCAGCCGGCCCGGTCAGAGGTTCCTGATCAGCGCGTCGCCGAACTCGCTGCACTTGACCTCGGTGGCGCCCGGCATCAGGCGCGCGAAGTCGTAGGTGACGGTCTTCTGCCCGATGCTCTTGTCCATCGCGGCGATGATCGCGTCGGCAGCCTCGGCCCAGCCCATGTAACGCAGCATCATCTCGCCGGACAGGATCACCGAACCCGGGTTGACCTTGTCGAGGTTGGCATACTTGGGTGCGGTGCCGTGCGTGGCCTCGAACACCGCGTGACCGGTGACGTAATTGATGTTGCCGCCCGGCGCGATGCCGATGCCGCCCACCTGGGCGGCGAGCGCGTCGGAGAGGTAGTCGCCGTTCAGGTTCAACGTCGCGATCACGTCGAACTCGTCGGGGCGCGTCAGCACCTGCTGCAGCGTGATGTCGGCGATCGCATCCTTGATGATGACCTTGCCGGCGGCCTTCGCGGCGTCCTGCTCGGCGTTCGCGGCCTGCTCGCCCCTGGCAGCCTTGGTGCGCTCCCACTGGTCCCAGGTGTAGACCTTGTCCGAGAATTCGCGCTCGGCGAGCGCGTAGCTCCAGTTGCGGAACGCCCCCTCCGTGAACTTCATGATGTTGCCCTTGTGCACGATCGTCACGCTCTTGCGCCGGTTGTCGATCGCGTACTCGACGGCCGCGCGGAACAGCCGCTCCGTGCCCTCCTGCGAAACGGCCTTGAGGCCGATGCCGGAGGTGTCGGGGAAGCGGATCTTGCCGTAGAGCTTCGGGAACGCTTCCTTGAAAAACTTCTTGAACTTCTCGTTGTCGGCGCTGCCGGCCTCGAATTCGATGCCCGCGTAGATGTCCTCGGTATTCTCGCGGAAGATCACCATGTCGACCTTCTCGGGCGACTTGACCGGCGACGGGACGCCGCGGAACCAGCGTACGGGACGCAGGCAGACGTACAGGTCGAGCATCTGGCGCAGCGCGACGTTGAGCGACCGGATGCCGCCGCCGATCGGCGTCGTGAGCGGACCCTTGATCGAGACGAGGTACTCGCGGCACGCCTCGACGGTCTCGTCGGGCAGCCAGGTCTTGAACAGGTCGTTCGACTTCTGCCCGGCGTAGACCTCCATCCAGTGGATCTTGCGCTTGCCGGCGTAAGCCTTCTGCACGGCGGCGTCGAGCACGCGCACCGAGGCGCGCCAGATGTCGGGGCCCGTGCCGTCGCCCTCGATGAAGGGAATGACGGGCTGGTCGGGGACGACGAGCTTGCCGCCCTGGATCGTGATTTTCCGGCCCTGCGGGGGCACGTTCGGCTTGGGCGCGGCGGACATCGAGCCTGGCTCCGGTTTCAGCGGGTCGGAAGGGGGCCGGAATGCTAGCACAGTGGCCGCGTCCGGCGCGGCACCGGTGGCTAGCGGAGACGGGCGCGCGCGGCCCGGACACGCGGTACGTTGCCGGGATCCGTCCATGCGAAGACGAGTTCGTCCGCACCGCTGAGGACCATCTGTGGAAAACCGGAACTTCGCGCGACTGACTGGTCCGCGATCATCGTCGCGGCAGCGGCCGCGCCGTGCCTCGTGAACGGTTGCGCGAGCAGCGCGCCGCCCGACGGCGACTCGGCGAGCCAGCTCACGACCGCACGTCCGTCCTGCAGCAGCACGACGTCGACGCGGCCCGCCGTGCGTCCGGTCGAGACCTCGATCGGCGCGTCGAAGCTGCGCCCGCCGTCAGCGGAGAAGGCGAGGCGCACGCGCGGACGGTCGGGCGCCGTGAACCATGCGACGGCCACCTCGTCGCCACGCGCCGCGACAGCGGGTCCGTTGACCGGGCAGCCCGCAATGCGCCAGCCGTCGGCGTGCACCGGCACCGGCGCAGCGACGGATCCGTCGACGCCGAGGCGCAGCGCCAGCACGTCGCGCACTTCGTCGTCGCTGCGATCGCGATACACGACGAGCAGCGCGTCGCCAGTGCGCGCCGCATCGGTCCGGCAGCAGTCGCACACGCGCGCGTCGAGTTCCGATCCGTCGTGCACACCGCGCGCATCGACATGACCGCCGCGCAGGGTCATCGATCCGGCGGTGGGGTCCTCCCCGGCCTCGTGAGCGTGGCCATCCGCGGACGTGCGACGTCCGTCGAGCCATGCCACGTAAGGCCGCCCCGCGCGCTCGCCGATCGAGACGAACCCGTGCTCGGTCGGCGTGCCGTCGTCGTGCGCCGTGAACGGCATCGACCACGTGGCGCCCGTGTCGTCACTGACGGCGAGCTTGACGTCGTAGGCATACACATTGCCGGGTCGCTGCTGCAGCCAGTGCGCCACCCATGGGCCGCCGTCGAACGGCACGACGGATGGAAAGTCCGCCCAGTTCACGAACCAGTCCCGGCCCGTTGCGACCGTGCGGGCGGGCTGCCAGGCCTGGTCCAGTCGCGCGAACCGCAGCGCGTACGTGTCCTCGCCCGCGGGCTCGAGCCAGCTCGCGACGACGTTGCCCGCGGGGGTCGACGCCAGGTGCGGATAACGCGAACCCGCGACGGCCGGCGGATCGAGCGCTTCGACCACGCCGAGCCAGCCGGCGTTGGCGTCCTGCGCCAGGGCAGGTCCGGACGGGGCCTCGCGCGAGCAGCCGCCCGCCAGGAGAGACAGCGCAAGGGCGAGGGGCCCCGTCCCGGGACGCAGGTGCAATCGGAACATCGCGGAGATTCTGGCACGGTCGCAGGGACTTGCCGCAAAAACGTGAGCTGGCCGGGAGCCTTTCGCAGAGGGCGTGCTGCTGCGCCTGCGGCCCGAGCTCATGACCGTCGTCACGATCATCGTCGGCCTGCTGCCGATCATGTAAGGCTCGGGCACCGGATCCGGAGTGATGCGGCGCATCGCGGCCCCGATGGTGGGCGGCATGGTCTCTGCGAGCATGTCTGACGATTCTTCAGCGAGCCTTCATGCAGCGCCGCGCGCAAGGATCCATGGTTCAGCCGGGGCCCGGCTGACCGGTTTGTTACCATGCGTGGATGACGCGCACGCTCGACAGCCATCCGCGCCGCGACGGCTACCGCATGCCGGGCGAGTTCGAGCCGCATGCCGGCTGCTGGCTGCTGTGGCCGGAGCGGCCTGACAACTGGCGACTCGGCGGCAAGCCGGCGCAGGCGGCTTGCGCGGCGCTGGCCTCGGCCATCGCGGCGAGCGAGCCAGTTTCGGTCGGCGTGTCCGCGGCGCAATACGCCAATGCGCGGCGCGCGCTGCCCGCCGCCGTCCGCGTCGTCGAGCTCTCGAGCGACGACGCCTGGATGCGCGACGTCGGGCCGACCTTCGTCGTCAACGATCGCGGCGGCCTGCGCGGCGTCGACTGGCGGTTCAACGCGTGGGGCGGCCTGGAAGGTGGCCTCTATTTTCCATGGAACCGCGACGACGAGGTCGCGCGGAAGGTCTGCGAGATCGAGGGTGTCGACCGGTACCGGGCGCCGTTCGTGCTCGAAGGCGGTGCGATCCACGTCGACGGACAGGGCACCGTGATCACCACGGAAGAGTGCCTGCTCAATCCGAACCGCAATCCGCAGCTCGGCCGCGCACAGGTCGAGACGCTGCTCAAGCGCTTCCTCGCCGTCGACGTCGTCATCTGGCTCGGTCGCGGCGTGCACCTCGACGAGACCGGCGGACACGTGGACAACCTGTGTGCGTTCGTGCGGCCGGGTGAAGTCGTGCTCACATGGACCAACGATCGCAACGATCCGCAGTACGAGATCTCGCGCGATGCGTACGAGCGCCTGGCGCATGCGCGCGACGCACGCGGGCGTCGTCTAGGGATCCACAAGCTGCGCCAGCCCGGGCCGCTTTACATGACGGCAGAGGAAGCAGCGGGGGTCGATGCCGCCGATGGCACCCGGCCGCGGGTGGCAGGCGCCCGCCTCGCGGGTTCGTACGTCAACTTCTACCTGGGAAATCGGCGCGTCGTCGTGCCGCTGCTCGACTCGCGCCGCGACGGCGACGCGCTTCGCAAGCTCCAGGCGCTCTTCCCCAAGCGCGAGGTCGTCGGCGTGCCCGGGCGCGAAATCCTGCTCGGCGGAGGCAACGTGCACTGCGTCACGCAGCAGGTGCCGCTGCCGCGCGACCGGGGCGGCTGACGAGATGGCTGCGCGCCGACTCGGCCAGGTGCTGCAGGGTCGCCGGATGACGCGGCTCGAGTACGAGCACGCGCTGCCGCCGCTGCAGGACGCCCTGCTGGAAGCCCAGTTCCAACTCAAGCAGCGGCGCGATCGCGCGGTCGTGCTCGTCGTCACCGGAATACCCGCGGCCGGACGCAGCGAGGTCGTCAACGAGCTGCTCGAGTGGCTCGATCCGAAGCTGGTCTCGACGCACGGCTTCCGTCTTCCGAGCGAGGTCGAGCGCGAGCGACCGCCGCTCTGGCGCTACTGGCGGCTGCTGCCGCCGAAAGGGCGCGTCGCGATCCTTCACGCGGGCTGGTACCAGGAACTGCTGCACGAGGCGGTCCGGCTCGACGGCCCGCGGCGCGCGTTGCCGCGGGAGTTGCGCCGGGCCGTCGACCGCATCCGCCAGCTCGAGCGGATGCTCGTCTCCGACGGCGTGGCGGTGGCGAAGGTGCACCTGCACGTCGCGTCGCAGACGCAACGCAAGCGGCTCGACAAGCTCGAGGCGGACAAGGCGACACGCTGGCGGGTGACGCGCGAGGATCGCTGGATGGCACGCCATTACGACGAAGTCGGGCGCGCCATGGAGCGCTGCATCGACGCGACCGAGCAGCACGCGGCGCCGTGGCAGCTCGTCGACGGCACGGACGCGCAGCACCGCGCGCTGGCGGTCGGTCGCCGCCTGCTCGAGGCGATCAGGGAACCGTTGCCCGGCACGACACGCACGCGTACCGCCCGTGCCGCCGCCCGCCGGATCGTTGCACTGCCGAGCGCCGCACCCGGGGAGCGCCCGGACGACGACGAGTACGAGCGCGAACTCGAGCGGTTGCAGGGCCGCCTGGCGCTGCTGACGCGGCGACGGCGGTTCGCCCGGTACTCCGTCGTGGCGGCGTTCGAGGGCATGGACGCCGCGGGCAAGGGCGGCGCGATCCGTCGCATCACCGCCGCGCTCGACGCACGGCAGTACCGCGTCGTGCCGATATCGGCCCCGACGCCCGACCAACTGGCGCGCCCGTATCTCTGGCGGTTCTGGTGTCAGGCGCCGCCCCGCGGGAATCTCACGATCTTCGACCGCAGCTGGTACGGGCGCGTGCTGGTCGAGCGCGTGCGCAAGTTCGCGCCCCCGCCGGACTGGAGACGCGCTTACGACGAAATCGTGGAGTTCGAGCGGCAGCTGCACGAGCACCGGGTGATCGTCGCCAAGTTCTGGCTGTCGGTGGGGCGTGAGGAGCAGCTCGAACGCTTCGGCGAACGCGATCGCAGCCCGCTCAAGCGCTTCAAGGTCGATCCCGAGGACTGGGAGAATCGCAAGCACTGGAATGCGTACCAGGCCGCGGCTCGCGAGATGATCGCGCGCACGCACTCGAGCCATGCGCCCTGGACGGTCGTGCCGGCGGACGACAAGCGCAGGGCGCGGCTGCAGGTGCTTGCCAGCCTGTGCGATTCCGTCGAGCTGGCGCTCGACGGAGCCGCGGCCGCCAGGCGTTCGCCCTGAGACGACCGGGAATCCTTGCGTGACCCGTATCGCCCTCGTGAGCGCTCAGGCCGCGCTCCCGCTCGACGAAGACATGCTGCCGCTGATCGCGGCGCTGCGCGCGCTCGACGCGGATGTGGCCACGCCGTGCTGGGACGACCCCGTCGTCGAGTGGTCCGCGTTCGACCTCGCGCTGCTGCGCTCGACCTGGGACTACGCGGAGCGCATCGACGAGTTCCTCGGCTGGGCGGCCATGTGCGGGCAGCGTACGCAGCTCTGCAATCCGCTCGAAGTCGTCGCCTGGAACACCGACAAGCATTACCTCCTCCGGCTGCACCAGTCGGGCGTCGACGTGGTGCCCACGGTGTTCGTCGAGCCGGGCGAGTCGGCCGCGACGGCGCTTGCGGCGTTCCTGCGGGGCACTCCCGCACTGCATGTCGCGGGCAGGTCGTCCGCGTTCGACCAGTTCGTGGTCAAGCCGTCGGTGGGTGCGGGGTCGCGCGACGCGGCGCGCTATCGGCGCGCCGACGCTCCACGCGCCGTCGATCACCTCGAGCGGCTGGTGCAGCGGGAGCGACGCAGCGCGATGCTGCAACCCTACCTGCCGAGCGTCGACATCGAGGGCGAGACGGCGATCATGTACCTCGGTGGGCATCCGAGCCACGCGATCCGCAAGGGTCCGCTGCTGCGTCTCGACGACGGGCTGGTCGCGGGACTGTTCGCGCCCGAAGACATCCGTGCACGCGACCCTGGCGATGACGAGCGGGCGCTCGCGGCGGCCGCGTACGCGGCACTGCCGTTCGCGTCGCCGCTCTACGCGCGGATCGACATGATCCGCGACATGCGCGGCGCGCCGGTGGTGCTCGAGCTCGAGCTCACGGAACCGTCGCTGTTCCTCGCGCACGCGCCGGGCAGCGCGGACCGCCTGGCTCGCGCCGTGCTGGAACGCATCCGCTCGCCAGGGGCGAGCAGCGCGCACGCCCGGTGAGGGCAGGGGCAGCGGCGCGCTTAGAACCAGCCCGAGAAGAAGACCCGGAAGACGTTCGCGTCGAAGCCGTAGAGCGGCTCGGCGCCCGGCGCACCCCCGTGGGTGACGTCGCGGAAGTCGTCGTACTCGTAGCGGATGCGGTCGAAGTAGACGTTGACGGTCGTGCGCTTCAGCCGGTCCCAGCCGAGCGGCGGCAGTTCGTAGGTCGCGCCGAGGCTCAGCATCAGGTTCGAAAACGTGCTCAACTCCTTGTCGCGCGCGAGGAAGTTCTGGGCGTCGGCGCGCGGGAACAGGTCGGAGTAGAAGTCGGCGGCGGACTGGTCGTACCAGCGCACGCCGGCCTCGAAGATCCAGCGCTCGCCCCACGGATGCGAGTAGCCGGCCGCGACGGTGTTCGCACCGATGCCCCAGGTGTCCGAGTAGAAGCGGTACTCGCCGTGCACCGACGCGCGCCAGGGCAGGAAGTAGCGCGCCGTCACGCCCACGGCGTTGCTGGTCCGCGTGCGCGGGTAGAGCTCTGCCTGGTACGCGTAACCTCGCGGGCTCGACTCGTCGACGTAACGCACGGAGCGGTACGGGTTGTTGAGCAACCCTTCGTCCGTGATCACTTCGTAGTTGACGCCGGCCATCAGCGCCGGGGTCAGGATCTGCGAGAGGCTCACGCGGTAGTTGCGCCGGTCCACGTCTTCCTGGAATTCGTCGTCGCCGCGCTTGCCCACTTCGTCCCAGCCCTGGCTGAACCCGAAGGACACCGTCGTCAGGTCGCCGAAGAGGTCCTGGCTCACGTCGAAGCTCGCCGTGTTCGCGGTGTAGTCGCTTTCGTCGCTCAGCGTGTAGCTGAGGCTGTACTGCGTCTTGCCCTGCAGCACGTCGAACGAGACGGTGCCCTGCGTGCGCTCTTCCTGGTACGGGCTCGCGGTCGACACCACGTCGATCGACGCGCTCGAGACCATGTCCATGTAGAAGTTGGCCGAGGCGGAATACTTCTCGGCGAATTTCTTGCGCACGAGCAGCGACGGGCCGTCGATCTGCACGCCGCCGCCGTCGTAGCTGTGGTACATCGCGTCCGCACGGTCGTCGGGCAGCACCGCGCCCTGCGAAACGCCCGTGACCAGAGTGCCTGCGAGCGTCGTCAGCGCGCCGCTGCGGTGGTTGCCGTGCGACATTGCGGTCGATCCTCAGTTGCAGCCGCAGCCGCCGCCGTGGCTGCCGGTCGCGCCGCGCGCGCCCTCGCGCGCCTCGAACACGTGGTTCAGGTATGCGGCCGCGACCGGGTCGCGCTCGGCGGCCATGATGATGTCGGCAAAATTCTGCCGTTCGTACGGTTTCACCCAGGGCTCGACGCTGCTGCAGCCGGACGTCACGAGCGCGGCCGCGGCGAGCACGCAGGCGAGGGTCGCGCGGGCGGCGTTCATTCCTTCACCAGGCTGCGGATCATGTCCGCGTACTTCGCCTCGTCACCGGGCTTGTAGCCGCGGTGCACATAGCGCACCTGGCCGTTGCGATCGACGAACACCGTGCTCGGCATGCCCTCGACGCCGAAGCGGGTCGCGACGCTCGAGTCCGTGTCGAACAGGATCGGGAATGCCACCGGCACGCCCTTGAGCCAGGCGACGGCCGCTGCGCTGTCGGGCTCGACGTTGACGCCGAGCAGCGTGAAGCCGAGCGGCTCGTACTTCGCCTGCAACTGCCCGAGCAGCGGCATCTCCTGGCGACACGGGCCGCACCAGCTGGCCCAGAAATTGATCATGACGACCTGCCCCCTGAGGTCGGCGAGGCGTACCTTGCTGCCGTCGCGCGCCGCGAGCGTGAAGTCGGGAGCAGCACCGCCCGGCGCGGCGCTGGCGACGGCTGCAGCGGCACCGGACACGAGCAACAGGAAGGCGAGGACCGGGCGGGATGGCATCGGGTCGCTCCTCAGAAGAAGGCCGTCAGGCCGAGGCCGACCTGCAGGTTCTGGGTGAGCTTCTGCTCGCCCAGCAGGTCGCTGTCGAACATGTGGTCGCGCACGTCGAGGTGCAGCGCCAGCCAGTCCGTGACGAGCAGGCGCAGGCCGGCGCCCGCTGCGACGGTGAAGTGGTCGTCGCCCGCGAAGCGCGTGCTGCCCGCGCCCAGCGTGACGTAGACCGAACTCGGCAGCGCGCGCCGGCCGCCGAGGAACACCTCACCGGGCAGCACGTTCCAGCCGACCGCGAGGTCGTAATAGGTGTACCGGCGCTCGCTGTCGGTGAGAAGCTGCGCGGCGCCGCTCAGGTCCTCGTAACTGGTCCTGCCGGCCTTGGACGTCGCGAACGTCGCCTCGGCGAACAGGTCTTCGGTGAAGTGATAGGCGAGCCGGCCGCCGTAGGCGACGCTCGAGCCGAAATCCTCGATGCTGATCGTGCCGACGAAGAGGCCGGTCTCGAAATTCTCGGTGTCGATGTCCGCCCGCTCGATGTCGCGACGCCGGAGCGCCGGTTCCACGACCTGCGGCTGCTGCGACGGGAGCACGGCCGACTCGCCTGCGCGCGACTGCGCGGAACCGGCCGCCGGCCAGGCGAGCGCCGCGACGGTGCTCAGAAGAAGTACGTGAAGCCCACGGTCCATTCGTCGATCTCCTCGTTCTCGTCGCGGCTCGTGAACACGACGTAGCTGCGGTATTCCGCCTGCAGCAGGAAGCGGTTGGTCAGGAAGCCGCGCAGTCCGAGCCCGGCATACGCGATGGAATCGGTGCGGTCCCCGGCCTGGATCAGCGTCGCCTTCGGCGAGATCGAGAGCACGCCGCCACCGATGCCCGCGAACGGCGATACGCGCCATTGCGGAACGAAGACATGCGCGATCCCGACCGCGCCGAGCCAGCCATTGGAATAGTCGCCGAGCAGGTGGCTCGCGTCCGCTCGCACGACCAGGCTCGGCGTCAGCAGGAAGGTGCCGCCGACGCTCACGACGTTCGCGCCGCCGAAGTCGCCCGTGGCGAGGCCTGCCTCCCATCGGTGGTCGGTGCGCGCCTCGGGGCGGGGGCCGGCGACCCGCACTTCCCGGCCACCGGGCGTCAGCGTCCGCTCGAGCTGGTTGCGGTGCACCCAGCCCTCGCGACCGCCGGCAGTGCGGACCTTGATCCAGTCGGTGCGCTGGCGCAGCAGCTGGATCGTCGCACTGCGTTCGACCGAGTAGGCCACGGGAAAGCCGCGCCCCGGCCCGGTGTGCAGATCGGCAAAGGCGTCCTGGATCACGACGCTCGCGGGCGCGCGCGTCGCCGACGCGACGGGCGCCAGGAGCACGCCGCCGAGCGCGGCGCAGAGGACCAGCAGGGGTCGCAGCATCAGTGGCTCACGGAACCGGCGCGGCAAACGGGTCGTTGAAGTATTGAGCCCCGATGTCCACCCATTCTGAGACGAGCTTCAACTCTGCGGGCGTCAGCCGCCCCGCGTGCGAGCCGCCGGGTGCGAACAATGAGAAGAACGTCACGCTCGCGGCGGCGCTGCCCGCGGCGAGCGACGGCGCGACCGGCACGGTCACGAACTGCGGTGCACCGGTCACGGGGTCGGTGCCGACCTGCACCAGCCGGTCCTGCAGCACGCCGTCCACGACTTCCTGCTCGGCGTCCGTCGCGAGCAGTTCGCGATAGGCGTGGAAATGGTCGGGTTCGTCGGCCGACGGGCCGTCGGTGAGCTCCAGCTGGCCGGCCGGCAGCTGCGTCGTGCCGTCCGCGGCGCGCGCCGTGTGGCAACGGGTACAGGTGTCGTCCTGCAGCACCGAGCCGTCCATCGCGAGCGTGACGCGCGGTTTGGACCAGAGCGGGTGCAGGTGTTGCTCGTAGTGGATCGTGATGCGACACCCGGCGCGCCATGTCGTGACGCAGTCGGTCGAGGTGGGGGCGGGCGTGTCCAGGTCGAGGTACGAGTACTCGAAGCTTGCGTCCGCGGCTCGGCCTGCCGTCGCCGGATCGGTCCAGACGTCCTCGAACACGACGGCCGTCGAGGGCAGTAGGGCCGCACAGTCGGTCTGGCAGCTCACGCGCGAGCGCACCTGCGCCATCGTCTCGCCCAGGTCGGCGAACAGCGCGGGGTCCGTGTGCGGAAACGGCGTACCGGTGCCCGGTGCGCCCGGGTTGGCGGAGGCGAACAGGTTGCTGCGACCGTGGGAGTCGTCGCGGGTCGCGACGTGGCAACCGTTGCATTCGAGTTCCTGGCCCGCGCGTACCTGCAGCCAGTTGTCGTGGCGTGCGCCGATGCGTCGCCCGTCCGCATCGAGCACGGTGATCGCGAACGCGACGTCCGCGGGCACCTTGATGCGCACGGAGCCGTCCGGCTCGACCGGCGCATACCCGAGGATCTCGCGCATCCCGAACGCCGAAGTCACGCCGAAGGCGCTGCCGTCGAATTCGCGCACCTCGTCGTCGGGGATACTGACGGGTTTCTCCAGCCGCACGAACCGCGCCGGTCGCTGTGCCGCGAGCGTCAGCGCCGGGTCACGCAAGGGCACGAGGCCGCCCGGCGCGGTGTCCACGCCGGCGATGTCGTACACGCTCCGGATATCGAGCAGGCCGACACCCTGTTCGGCCAGCTCGGCGTCGAAGTCGACGCCGGCCACGCGATCGAGCAGCACCGGCGGCAGCGCACGCGGCTGCAAGGCCACCACGTCCGTGACCAGTCGTCCTTCGACCGGCGACGACACCGGCAGCTGCGTCTCCTGCGCGGGGTCGTAGATCCAGATGCCGTAGAGCGGCGGCGCCGATGCCGCGGTGCCGGTCGCGAGGGCGTCGTCGGTGCAAGGCACGATCCGCGCGGTCGATGAGGACGACGACTGTTCGAGCAACCGGCACTGGGTCCACGTGAGGAGCAACCGCCCCGTGCCGTCCTGCAGCGGGTAGGCCGAGTTGTAACGGCCGCCGGGTGAGGGGCCCTCGATCGTGCGGACTTCGTTGACCGTTGCAGCGAGCTGCGCCGGGCCCGCGAGCGCGCCCGCATTGGGGAGCGTCGGCTGCGCGATCTCGACGTAGTTCGTGGTGTCGATCGCGAGCAGTTGCCCGCCGAGGTCGGGTGCCTCGAACGGTTGCGCGCGCACCAGCACGTTACCGTCCGACATCGGGCGCGGGTCGAGGAACTGCACGTCGCTGCCGTCGGTCCCGGTCGCGTGGCTCCTGACACCGTACAGCAGCTCGAGGTCCGTGCCGTCCGGACGCATCGCGTAGAGACTGATTTCGTCGTGACCCGGTGCGGCGTCCCAGCGGCTGAAGACGATACGCCCGTCCGGCAGCACCGCCGGATCCAGGTCGTGGCTCTGGTTGAACGAGATCTGGTGTACGTCGGAGCCGTCGGCATTCATGACGTGCAGCACGAATCCCGGTTCGTTTCCGTTCTCGTCGAGCGCAGCGAATTGAGGCTTACCCTCGTCGAGCAGGATCGCCTTCGACTGGCGCTGGCGGGTCGAGGAGAACACGACGCGGCCGTCCGGCAGGTAGTGCGGTGCGACGTCGTCACCCTCGCGCGCGGTCGTGTCCGAGGGGATCAGGCGGCGCAGTTCCTGCGCGCCGAGGTCGTACTCCCAGATGTCCCACGTAGGTTGCTCCTCGGGTGGAGCACCCTCGATCCCGGGCTCGTGCAGCGCGAAGACGACCTTCGTGCCGTCGTAGGACGGCTCGACGTCGCGTACGTCGCCGAGGCCCAGTGTGACCGGGCCGGTGACGTTGCGTTCGGCGGCCGAGGGCGACGCACGGTCGCGGATCCACAGGTCCGCGCCGGGCTCGAAGTCGAGCAGCTCGCGCGCGTCGGGCGCGAGCGCCGCGCCGGTCGGCACCGGGCGCTTCACGTATGCGATCGGGAAGTCGAGCACGACCGGGTCCGGCGACTGTCCGCCGCCGGGTCCCGCACCGTCGCCTTCGCCGCTGGTGCACGCGACGACGCCGGCTCCGACGAGCAGCGACAGCGTGCCCGTGCGCACGAATGTGGCGCACCGCCTCCACGGGTTCGCGTAACCTGCGCGCATCGTTCTTCCTCTCGGCCATGCCGACACGGGCGGCCGCAGGCGCACTTTCTCGCATAACCAAGCCGCGGCTTCGTTGCGGGGCACGAGTTGTGTGAGGCGCCTCTCACAACCACGAAGCCGGCTTGGCTGCAATCCGCAAGACCCGCAGATTGCTGCACCACGGCGGTACTTCCGCCGGGAGGGTGCACGCATGCAGCGGACGTGGACGACGGGCGGATCGGGATCGGGCGCCTCGCGCGGCTGGCTGGCCGCCGCGCTCGCATGCCTGCTCGCCCTGCAGCCGGCGATCGCGCTTGCCGATGCGCGCTCGCAGGCGAAGCGCCTCCACGACCGGCTCGCCGGCGTGCCGCCCACCGCCGCGGTGCTCGATTCGATGGCGACGGACATCGCCGCCGGGCGCGCGACCGACGCGGCGTATACGGCCATGCAGCACCGCGCGTTCTACGACGTGACGCTCAAGAACTTCGCGATGCCGTGGACCAACCGCGACCAGACGGTGTTCGCGCCGCTCAACGACTACGTGGCGACGGTGATCGGCATGGTGCGCGACGACGTGTCGTTCGACACGGTGTTGTCCGACGACATCCTCTACACCGGACGCGGCGGCCTCGGCGGGGTTCCCGGCCCCTCCGCCTCGACCAACGACCACTTCGCCGCGCTCGAGACGCAGGGAGTCAACCTGAAGAACGACCTGGTGCGGACCACGCAGTCCGCGGCCTACGGCCTGGCGCCGGAGGCCACGGCCGGCGTGCTGACGACACGCGCCGCGGCCCAGGCGTTCTTCGTGGCCGGCACCAACCGCGCGATGTTCCGCTTCACGCTCGTGAACCATCTCTGCACCGACCTCGAGCAGGTGCAGGACCCGACGCGTCCGCCCGACAGGATCCGCCAGGACGTGAGCCGCAGCCCCGGCGGCGACAGCCGCGTGTTCCTGAACAACTGCATCGCCTGCCATTCGGGCATGGACCCGATGGCACAGGCGTTCGCCTACTACGACTACGACGAGGCCACCGGGCGCCTGCAGTACACCCCGGGCGTCGTGCGCCCGAAGTACTTCAACAACAAGGACACGTTCCCGGCCGGCTTCTCGACGCCGGACGATCGCTGGGAAAACCGCTGGCGGCACGGCCGCAACTCGCTGCTCGGCTGGGACGAATCCCTGCCCGCACAGGGCGCCGGCGCGAAATCGCTCGGCCGCGAGCTCGCGCACAGCGACGCGTTCGCGTCCTGCCAGGTGCAGAAGGTCTTCCGCAACGTCTGCTTGCGGGCCCCGAGCGACGCGCAGGACCGCGCGCGCGTCCAGGCCATGACCGCGGACTTCAAGGCAGGCGGTTTCAAGCTCAAGCAGGTGTTCGCCGAGGCGGCCACCTACTGCATGGGCGACTGAGGGGGCAGCACGCACATGGACAACACCAAGGCAGGCTCCTGGTCGCTTCGCGCCGCCGCGCTCGCCGCGCTCTGCACGTTGCTCACGGCGTGCGGAGGCGGCGCCAAGACCGTCGAGAACCCGGCCACGTCGGGCGGGGCGCCGCCGACGTACAACGGCCCGGCGCCGGCGACCGCCGACGTGCAGGCATTCAAGATCAACGTCTGGGACAACCTCAAGGCCACCAACCGTTGCGGCCAGTGCCACGTCGCGGGCGAGCAGTCCCCCGAGTTCGTGCGCCTGGATGACGTCAATCTGGCCTACGCTGCGGCCAACCCGATCGTCGACCTCGCCTCGCCCCGCGATTCCCGCATGGTCCAGAAGGTCGGCGGCGGCCACAACTGCTGGCTCGCGAGCAACGACGCCTGCGCCGACATCCTCACCACCTGGATCTCAGCGTGGGCCGGCGCGACGGCCGGCGGGGGCCAGGGTATCGCGCTCGAGGACCCCGTGCTCAAGGATCCGGGCGGCAGCAAGTCGTTCCCGGATGCGCCGGCCCTCTTCGGCTCGACGGTCCATCCGCTGCTCACGCAATACTGCTCGCGCTGCCACACCGCGACGGCGGCTGCGTCGCAGTCGCCGTTCTTCGCCTCGAGCGACCTCGCCGAGGCGTACGCGGCGGCGAAGGTCAAGATCAACCTCGACCAGCCTTCGCTCTCGCGGCTGGTCGTGCGCCTGCGCACCGAGTTCCACAACTGCTGGAGCGACTGCGCGGCGAACGCGACGACGATGGAGAACGCGATCCTCGCGTTCGCGAACCAGGTGCCGCTCGCGGAGGTCGATCCCTCGCTCGTGGCGTCCAAGGCGCTGCTGCTGCCCGACGGCATCGTCGCGAGCGGGGGCAACCGCTACTCCGGCAGCCTCGTGGGCCTCTGGGAATTCAAGACGGGCAGCGGCACCGTCGCCTACGACACCAGCGGCATCGAGCCCGCGCTCAACCTCAACCTCTCGGGCGACGTGCAGTGGGTCGGGGGCTGGGGCATCAACGTGCGAAGCGGCAAGGCGCAGGGCTCCACGACGGCGAGCCGCAAGCTGCACGACCTGATCCAGGCGACGGGCGAATACACGATCGAGGCGTGGGTGGCACCTGGCAACGTGGCGCAGGAAGACTCGCGCATCGTCTCGTACTCCGGCGGCACGACTGCGCGCAACTTCACGCTGGGGCAGACGCTCTACAGCTACGACTTCTTCAACCGGTCGAGCCTCACCAACCAGAACGGCGACCCGAAGCTGGCCACGGCCGCGGCGGACGAGGACCTGCAGGCCACGCTGCAGCACGTCATCGTCACCTTCGACCCGATCCGCGGCCGCCGGATCCACGTGAACGGCGAGTACACGGGCGACGCGGACCCGGGCGCCGGCGGCACGATCGCCGACTGGGACGACACGTTCGCCTTCGTGCTCGGCAACGAGGTGTCGGGCGACCGGCAGTTCCAGGGCGTGTTCCGGCTGGTCGCGGTCTACAACCGGGCGCTCACCGATCCGCAGATCCAGACCAACTTCCAGGCCGGCGTCGGCGAGAAGTTCTACCTGCTGTTCTCCGTGAGCCACCTGGTGGACGTGCCGCGGGCGTACATCCTGTTCGAGGTGAGCCAGTTCGACTCGTACAGCTACCTGTTCGAGCAGCCGACGTTCATCAGCCTCGACCCGAACGCCAGGCCGGGATCGATCCCGATCGCCGGCATGCGCATCGGCGTCAACGGCGAGGAGGCCGACGTCGGCCAGGCCTACCGCACGCTCGACACGACGGTCAGCGATTCGAACTACGGGCCGCTCGGGCAGCCGCTCGCGACGGTCGGCACGGTCATCGCGCTCGAGCAGGGCCCCGAGGCCGACGAGTTCTTCCTGACCTTCGACCGCCTGGGCACGCACACCAACGTCCGGCTCGATCCGGTGCCGCTGGCGCCGGCACCGCCGGCGGACGTGCCGCGTCCCGCGGACGTGGGCCTGCGCGTGTTCGACGAGCTGAACGCGACGATGTCCGAGCTCACCGGCATCGCCACCACCGCGCCGGCAGTCGCGTCGACGTACGCGACGATCAAGCAGTCGCTGCCCACGGTCGAGAAGATCGACACGTTCGTCTCGGCGCACCCGGTCGCGGTCGCGCAGCTCTCGATCCAGTACTGCAACGCACTGGTCGAGAACACGACGGCGCGTGCGCAGTACTTCCCGGGGTTCGACTTCGGCGCGAGCCCGGCCACCGCCTTCGCCCCGGCCGGCCGCGACATCGTGCTCGATGCGCTGGTCGGGCGGATGCTCAGCAGCAACGTCGGCACCGAGCCCGCCGCGGCCGGCGTGCGCTCCGACCTCGACCAGCTGATCACGCGGCTCGCGAGCTGCGGCAATGCCTGTGCGGCCGACCGCACCGAGACCATCGTCAAGGCCAGTTGCGCCGCGCTGCTCGGCAGCGCCGCGACGCTGGTGCAGTGAGGCACCGGCAGCCGGAGGAACGACGCACATGCTGATCCGAAAACCCGCCCCGCGAACGCTGCGCCTGGACGAACCGATCCGGCACGAGCAGGCGCACAAGCGCCCGGTCACCCGGCGCGACTTCATCTCCCAGGGACTCACGTCCGGCCTCGCGACCGTCGTGGCGCCCACGGTGTTCAGCCTGTTCGCCGACCCGCGTGCGGCCATGGCCGCACTCTCGCCTGACATCCAGGCGCTCAAGGCGAGCTGCGGCATCGACGTGCTCGGCGCCGGCAAGATCCCCTTCATCTGCATCGACCTCGCCGGCGGCGCCAACATGGTGGGGTCGAACGTGCTGATCGGTGGACCGGGCGGGCAGCTCGACTTCCTGTCGACGGCCGGCTACGGGAAGCTCGGACTGCCGGGCGACATGCTGCCGGGCATGACGAACCCGACCACCGGCGCGAGCTTCACCGACACGCGGCTCGGGCTCGCGTTCCACAGCGACAGTGCGTTCCTGCGCGGAATCCTCGATCGCGTCGCGCCGGCGACGGCGGCCGCGGTCAACGGCGCAGTGATTGCCGCGCGCTCCGAGAACGACACCGGCAACAACCCGCACAACCCGATGTACGGTATCCACACCGCGGGAGCCGACGGCTCCCTCGCGACGCTGGTCGGCTCGCGCGCTTCGGACTCCGGCGGCAACTCGATGGCGCCGGCCGGCATGATCGACCTGTCGGTCCGACCCACCAAGGTCGACCGCGCAAGCGACGTCACGGGCCTGGTCGACACCGGCCAGCTCGCGTCGCTGCTGAGTCTCGACGACACCGTCGCGGTGATGGAGGCGATCCAGCGCATCAGCGACCGCAAGATCGCGGTGATCGATCCCAAGCAGCCGTGGGCCGATCCCCAGCAGACTTCCGTCACGCGCAACGAGGTGGTGAAGGAACTCGTGAGCTGCGGCTACGTCAAGGCGGCCGACGTCGTCGACCGGTTCGGCGACCCGGCGAGCCTGGATCCCGAGCTCGATCCCGACATCGTCGGTGCCGGCGGCGTCTTCAGCCGCGCCGAATACGACTCGGACGACGAGTTCCGCAAGACTGCGGCCGTGATGAAGATGGTGCTGTCGGGCTACGCCGGCGCCGGCACGATCACGATGGGCGGCTACGACTACCATGGGCAGGGGCGTTCGACCGGGGAGCTGCGCGATCTGCGCGCGGGCCGCTGCATGGGTGCGTGCCTCGAGTACGCCGCGCGGCGTGGTCTGCCGCTGATGCTCTACGTGTTTTCGGACGGGTCGATCTCGGCGAGCGGGCAGGTCGACACCTCCCCCGAGGGCCGCGGCAAGTTCATGTGGACCAGCGACAACCAGTCGACCGCCGCGTCGTTCTTCCTGGTCTACAATCCGGGCGGGCGGGCGAGCCTCGTGTCGACGGGCGCCGGCGGCACCGCGCGACACCAGCAGATCGGCTACTTCCGCGCGGACGCGTCGGTCGAGACGGCCTCGAGCCCCGCGGCCAACAACGTCAACCTGCTGGTCGAGACGGTGGTG
This sequence comes from uncultured Gammaproteobacteria bacterium, assembly GCA_963714645.1. GTDB lineage: Bacteria > Pseudomonadota > Gammaproteobacteria > Steroidobacterales > Steroidobacteraceae > RPQJ01. The sequence continues at coordinate 14,350 of CAVQQX010000085.1, read as the reverse complement.
CTCAACTACATGGCGTTGCATGGCGAACACGGACAGTTCGCGGCGAAATTCCCGCGGCACGGGCTCGGCAACGCCACCCTGCAGGACAGCCTGATCGCCTTCGATCCCATCGTGAGCGGCCAGATCGGCTAATCTGTCGGGCGTTGAGCACGACGCCCGCCAGCGACTTCCTCTCGTTCCTGCGCTGTCCCCGCTGCGCCGGCGGGCTCGTCGCCGCGGCGGGTTGCCTGGCTTGCGCCGCGTGCGACGACGCGTACCCCTGCGTCGACCACATTCCCTGGCTGCTGCCCGAGCCTGAGCGCGCACTCGAGACCTGGCGTGCCCGGCAGAGACTGCTGCTGCAGCACCTCGACCGGCAGGCCGCCGGCTACCGGTCGGCCCTGGCGAGCTGCGGCCGCACACTCACGCGCAATCGACTCAAGCTGCTGGCGCACGCATGCGACGACCATGCGCGCCGGCTGCGTGCGCTGCTGGCCCCCCTCGGCGCCGGCGATGCGTCGGCGCACGTCGCGACCTACGCGGCGCTCGGTGCAGCGGCGGCGCCGGGAGGGAACCTCGCCGGCTACTACGCGAACATCCATCGCGACTGGTGCTGGGGCAGCGCCGAGAACGAGGCGACGCTGCACGCAGTCCGGCGTGCCCTGGGCGAAGCGGCGCCGGGCACGACACTCGTGCTCGGCGCAGGAGCGGGGCGGCTCGCCTACGACCTGCACGAGCACGCCGGGGCGTCGACGACGGTTGCGGTCGACGTGAACCCCCTGCTCCTGTTCGTCGCCCGCCGCCTGTACGCAGGGGAACGGCTCGAGCTCTACGAATTCCCGGTGGCACCGCGCGACCTCGCGAGCCATGCGTTGTTGCGGACACTGTCCGCGCCGGCACCGGCCCGCCCAGGCCTTGCCGTAGTCTTCGCCGACGTGAGGCAACCGCCGTTCGCGCCCGGCCGGTTCGACACGGTCGTCACTCCGTGGCTCGTCGACGTGGTCGACGCCGACCTCGCCGTGCTCGCGTCGATCGTCAATGCGCTGCTGCGCCCGGGTGGCCGGTGGATCTGCACCGGCACGCTGTACTTCGAATCGCGCGATGCCGCGCGAGCGTACGCCACGGAGGAGGCTGCGCAGGTGGTCGCCGAGGCCGGATTCACCGCACCCGATTTCGACGAGCGCGTCGTGCCGTACCTCGCGTCGCCCGCGAGCCGCCATGCTCGCCACGAGCAGGTCGTCACGTTTGCGGTGGAGCGTGTGGCCAGCGTGCCGCAGCGCCGCGCTGAAATGCCTGCCTGGCTCGAGGATCCGCGGCTGCCGGTGCCGCTGACGGACGACGTGGCCCAGCGGACGCTCGCGCTGCGGGTGGAGGGTTACGTGGCATCGCTCGTCGACGGGCGCCGGTCGATCGACGCGATTGCGGCACGGCTCGTCGAGGAGCGACTGCTGCTGCCCGACGAAGCGGGCGGGATCGTGCGCGACTACGTGGCGCGGCTCGTCGACGAGGCGGCGCAGCCCGGCAAGGAATGAGTAACGAGATGCCGGTCGACCCGAGCCACGTCGCCCCGCCGTCAGACGGCGCGGCCTGGCACGAGCGCGAGGAGGCGATCATGGGCACGCGCATCGCGGTGCAGGCCTGGGCCGACGCACAGACGGCGCACCGCGCAATCGAGGCGGTCATGGCCGACATGCATCGCACCGACGAACTGATGAGCACGTACAAGCCCTGGAGCCAACTCTCACAGGTCAATGCGCACGCGGCCGAACGACCCGTGCAGGTCGATCCGGACATCATCGACGTGGTAACGACCGCGCTCGAGTACTCGGCACTCGGCGGCGGCGCGTTCGACATCACTTATGCAAGCGTCGGCTACCTCTACGACTACCGGCGCCAGGTCCACCCGAGCGCGGCGCAGATCGAGGCCCATCTCCCGGGCGTCGATTATCGGCAGGTCGCCGTCGACCGCGAGGCGTGCACCATACGCTTCCTCCGTCCGGGCATGCGCATCGACCTGGGCGGCATCGCGAAGGGCTGGGCCGTCGACCGCGGCGTCGAGATCCTGCGCCGCCACGGGGTGTGCCACGGCATGGTGAACGCGGGCGGCGACACGGCCTTTCTCGGTGATCGCCGCGGGCAGCCGTGGGTCGTCGGCGTGCAGGACCCGCGCGATCCCGGGCGCGTCGTCGCGCGGATCCCGCTCGCCGACGAGGCCATCTCCACCTCCGGCGACTACGAACGCTACTTCGAACACGACGGGATCCGCTACCACCACATCCTCGAGCCCGGCACCGGCCGCTCGCCGGATGCGGTGCACAGCGTCACCGTCGTCGGACCCAATGCAACGCGCACCGACGGCCTCACCAAGACGGTGTTCATTCTGGGGGTGGAGCGGGGACTCGCGTTCATCCGGGGGCTCGAGGACGTCGAGGCCGTGATCGTCGACCGCAACGGCCGCGTGTTCCATTCCGCGGGGTTCGCGGCCGCACGCTGACGGCGCTACGTCCTGCGGCCTGGAGCGTGTGGTCAGATGATGGAGATCGCCTGCTCGCGCGGGTGAGCGACGCGGGTGGCATCGACCCGGTGCCGGGCGCGTCCCTCGGGGCGGGTGCAATAAGTGAATTCGGCAACCCGCGCCCTGTTTTGTGACCCACTGCCCGTGTGCGGAACGCCACGACGCGATACGTTGGCGTCCGGACGGTCGCGATCGGCGCAAGCGATGCGACTGAAAAAGGCAAACCCGTCGAAAGACGGGGACGCAAAGCCACCGGTCTTCGGGACTTCTCCCATGACAGCGGGGTTGCCAGCGTGCAACGCAGGACTGCAGGACACCGTGCCCCGGCGGAGGGCCACCGCTCGCTCGCCGCGCTCACCGCGCTTGCCGCGGCGTGCGCGCTCGCCTGCGCGGGCGTCGCTGCAGCCGCCCCGCCGCCGCAGTCGACGACGGCACCCGATTTCGCGCTGAAGGCCGTCGACGGCCACAACCACCGCCTGTCCGAGTACCGCGGCGAGCCCGTCGTCGTGATGTTCTGGGGCAGCTGGTGCGGGCTGTGTCGCGAGACACTCGTGGCGCTCGACGGGGTCGCCCGCCGCACGTCGGCCCCGACCTTGGGCGTCAACCTCGACACCACCGCCGAGCGCGCAGCCTCGGTGGCGGGCTCGCTCCGACTTCGCTACCCCACGCTCGTCGATTCGCGCCAGGCCGTGGCACGCGCATACGACGTCGACAAGCTCCCGCTCACCCTGCTGATCGACCGCGACGGCGCCGTGCGCGCGTCGTGGTCGGGCACCGCCGTCGACGCGGCCGATCTCGCGCGACGCATCGAAGACCTGCGCCACGAATGACCGGACGGAACCCGCCATGCACGCTTCACCCGCCAGCTTGATCGTCCGCCTCGCCTGTCTCGCGCTCGGCGCGTGCCTGCCGGTCGCTGCGGCGTTGCCGGAGACGCAGGCGGCCGCCGCCACGAAAGGCGTCGACCAGGACGTGCAGGCGCTCAAGAAGCAGCTGATCGACCTGAATCGTGATCTCTTCAAGCTCGAGGAGGAACTCCTCTACCCGGCGAGCACGCAGGTCGCCGTGTTCCTGTCGGTCGACGTCGGCACGTTCTTCGCGCTCGACGCCGTGACGCTCAAGGTCGACGACAAGGAAGTCGCCAACTACCTCTATACCGACCGCGAGGTGCAGGCGCTGCACCGTGGCGGCGTGCAGAAGCTCTACCTCGGCAACCTCAAGGCCGGCGAGCACGAGCTGGTCGCGTTCTTCACCGGCAAGGGGCCGCACGAGCGCGACTATCGTCGCGGCACGACGCTGAAGTTCGAGAAGACCGTCGGCGCCAGGTACGTCGAGCTGCGCATCAGCGACCGCGCGGCGTCGCTGCAACCGGAATTCGTCGTCCGGCAGTGGGAATGACGGGTTCCACGCCCGCCCACGTCCCGGACTGAGCTGCATGCCGACCCGCCGCACCCGCTTTCGCACGCTCGGGCCCTGCGTGGCATGTGCCGTGCTCGGTGCCGCGGCCGCGTGGACCGCGCGCGCCGACGAAATCGGGCGCGATGCACCTCCGCCCGGCAAGGTGCGCGACCTCGACTACGGCGACGTGTTGTTCCATTTCTTCCAGGACGACTACTTCGAGAGCGTCGTGCGGCTCGAAGCCAACCGCGACTTCGGCCGCATGCAGCCGCACGCGGCCGAGGCCGAGCTGCTCTCGGGCGGGCTCTATCTTTCGCTGGGGCTGCATACGGAGGCCGCCAGGATCTTCGACCGGCTGCTCGCCGGACCGGTGGCCCCGACGGTGCGCGACCGCGCGCACTTCTATCTGGCCCGGATCGGCTACCAGCGCGGGTACTATGAGGAGGCACTGAAGAGCCTCGGGCACGTCGCAGGCACGCTGCCCGGCAAGCTCGAACCCGAGCGCCGGCTGCTCGAAGCGAACGTGCTGATGGCGCTCGGGCGCTTCGGTGAGGCCGCGGCCCGACTCGCGACGTGGACCGACACGACGGGCTGGTCGAACTACGCCCGCTTCAACCTCGGCGTGGCACTGGTGCGTTCGGGCCAGCTCGCACGGGGGCGTCCGCTGCTCGAGCAGGTCGGTTCGCTCGAGACCCGCAACGAGGAGCAGGCCGCCCTGCGCGACCGCGCCAACCTGGCACTGGGCTTCGCGCTGCTGCAGGCGCAGCAGGACGGAGACGCGGCCGTGGCGGCCCTCACGCGCGTGCGTCTCGACGGTCCCTTCACCAACCGCGCACTGCTCGCGCTCGGCTGGGCGGAGACCAGCGCCGATCGCCCGGAGCGCGCGCTCGTGCCCTGGCTCGAGCTGCAGCACCGCAAGCCGCTCGACGCGTCGGTGCAGGAGTCGCTGCTCGCGGTGCCGTACGCATACGTGAAACTCGCGTCGAACGGGCAGGCCTCGCAGCACTACCGGGAGGCCGTCGACGCCTACGCCCGCGAGGCGCGCCGCATCGACGAATCGATCGCCTCGATCCGGCAGGGCGGATTCCTCGACTCGATCCTGCAGGCGTCGCCGCGCAAGGGCGACGTGGGCTGGTTCTGGCAGCTCGAGACGTTGCCGGACGCGCCGCACACGCGATACCTGTACCACCTGCTGGCCTCGCACGAGTTCCAGGAGGGTCTGAAGAACTACCGCGACCTGCGCTGGATGCAGGCGAACCTGGAGCGTTGGCGCGATTCGCTCGACGCATTCGGCACGATGATCGAAGCTCGCCAACAGGCAGCGACACGTCGTGCGCCGCTGCGCGAGCAGGCGCTCGCGGCGACCGATCTCGACGGCTATGCGCAGCGCTACGCGTCGGTGGCCACGCAGCTCGAGCGGGCGACGTCGGACCGCGACATCGTGTCCTTCGCCACCGACGCCGAGCGGGCGCAATGGACTGCGCTCGAGAGCGTGACACGCAAGCTCGCGACCGTGCCGCCCGGACCGCAGTCCGACGAGCTCGCCGCGCGCGCACGACTGCTGCGCGGCGTGCTGGCCTGGCAGCTCGATGGGGCCTTCCGCTACCGGGCCGCGACCGCGCGGCGCGACCTCGAGCGCGCGGCCCTGGAACTCGGCCGCGCACAGGCGCAGCTCGGCGCCGTGGACGCGGCAGGCGACCTCGTGCCGCAGGACAATGCCGAATTTGCCGCGCGCGTCTCCGGGCTCGCCGCGCGCGTGGAGCGGATCGGGCCGCAGATCGACGCGACGGCGACGCGGCAGGAGCGCGTGCTCGCCGACCTGGCCGTGCAGGAGCTCGAGGCGCAGCAGCGGCGGCTCGCGAGCTATGCGACGCAGGCGCAGTTTGCACTCGCCTCGCTCTACGACGGTGCCAGCTCGGGCGGAGGCCGCAAGTGAAGACCCGCTCGCTCACGCTGGCGATCACCTGCGTCCTCGCGACGGGCTTCGGTGCGGCGGCCGAATCGGCGCGCCGGAAACCTGCGCCGACGCTCGGGACACTGGCCCAGCGTACGGCGCCCATCGATCGCACCCAGCCGGTGCAGGCGAGCGCGGCCGACGCGGCGCGCAGCTACGAGCAGTTCCTGCAGATCGACGACGCGGACCCGGCGCTGAAGGCGCAAGCCCTGCGTCGGGTGGGCGACCTGCGGCTGGAACAAGCCATGGCTGCGAGTGCCGCGGGCGAAGCGTCGGACGTCGCCGCCGTCGCGACCGCGAAGCAGGCGATCGCGGCCTACCAGGAACTGCTGGCCGGCCATCCCGCGTACCCGGCGCGCGACGCCGTGCTGTACCAGCTGGCGCGCGCGTGCGAAGCCGGCGGCGACGCCGAAGCCGCCATGGCGGCGCTCGAGGAGCTCGTGACCCGGTATCCGCGCGGCGCGCACGCCGACGAAGCACAGTTCCGGCGGGGCGAGGTCTACTTCAGTGCCAAGCGGTATGCGGACGCCGACCGGGCCTACGGCGCCGTGCTCGCGTTCGGTGCCGACGGCGCGTTCCACGAGCAGGCGCTCTACAAGCGCGGCTGGGCGCTGTACAAGCTGGGCGACAACGACGCGAGCAGCGCGAACTTCCTCGCATTGCTCGACCGGTTGCTGGTGGCGGACGGGCATTTGCGCGAGGTCACCCGGCTCACGCGACCCGAGCTGGAATTGAGCGACGACACGCTGCGGGCACTCAGCCTGATGTTCGCGGCCGAAGCAGGCGCCGAATCGCTGCAGGCGGCGCTGTCGAAGCGTGGACCGGCCCCATACGAGGCCCGGCTGTATCGCGGGCTCGGCGACCTCTACGTCGAGAAGCAGCGCTTCCAGGACGGCGCCGAGGTGTATCGCTCGTACGCGCGCCGGCAACCGATGGACCCCGAGGCGCCGCTGTTGCTCGGGCAGGCGACCGAGGCCTACGCCCGGGCTGGGTTCGTCGCCCTAGTGCTCGAGTCGAAGCAGGAACTCGTCGAGTTCTATGGGCCGAACAGCCGTTTCTGGATCGAGCGCGGCGCCGCGAACGTGGATCCGCGCGTGAGCGCCGCGGTGCAGTCGAACCTGCTCGACCTCGCGCGTCATCACCACGCCCTCGCGCAGAAGTCGGGCGCGGCGGCCGACCGCGACGCGGCGGTGCGCTGGTACCGCGAATACCTCGACGGCTTCGATGCCGCCGCACCGGCCGCCGCGACGCGGCTGCTGCTGGCCGACCTGCTCTACGAAGGCCGGCGCTACGACGAAGCCGCGACGGAGTACGAACGGGCTGCGTACGGGTATGCGAATGCGACCGAGGCGCCACGGGCCGGCTACGCCGCGCTGGTGTCGCTCGACCAGGCCGCGGCCGGGTTGCCGGTCGCCGCAGGTGCCGGCCTGCAGGCACGCATGGTCGGGTCCTCGCTCAAGTTCGCGGACACGTTCCCCCAGCACGTCGAGACGCCCGGAGTGCTGACGCGCACGACCAAGCTGCTGTTCGACGCGGGCGATCGCGAGCGCGCGGAATCGGTGGCGCAGCGCTTGCTGGCGCTCGGTGCCCGCGCGGATAACGGACAGCAGCTCGTGGCCTGGACGGTCCTCGCGCACACGTATTTCGACTCGGGTCGCTATGTCGACGCCGAGCCCGCGTATGCCGAGGTGCTCGCACGCCTGCCCGCGGGCGATCCGCTGCGCGCCGAGACCGTCGAGCGGCGCGCGGCGGCGGTGTACCGGCAGGCGGAGCAGCGGCAGGCCGCCGGCGACGTCGCCGGCGCGGTGGCGAACTTCCTGCGCGTCGCGCAGGTGGCGCCCGATTCCCCCGTCCGCGCCACGGCGGAGTTCGATGCCGCGACCCTGCTGCTCGGCGCGCAGCAGTGGACCGAGGCGGCCGTCGTGCTCGAGCGGTTCCGGCTCGACCACCCGACCCATGCGCTCGCACGCGAGGTCGATGGCAAGCTTGCCGTGGCCTACGTCGAGTCCGGGCAACCGGGCAAGGCGGCCCTGGAGTTCGAGCGCGTCGCGGCGACCGAGTCGGAAACGCCGGAGGCGCGCCGCGCGGCACTCTGGCAGGCGGCCGAACTGCACGTCACCGCCGGCGATCGCCCGGCCGCGATACGGACTTATGCCCGGTATGTCGAACGCTTTCCGGTGCCTGCTGCAGCCGCGATCGATGCGCGGCAGGCGCTCGCCGACCTCGCTCGCGACACCGGCGACGGCGCGGCACGCCTGCATTGGCTCGCGCAAGTCGTCGTTGCGGACCGCGTCGCAGGTGTCGAACGGACGGATCGCACGCGCTTCCTCGCAGCGACGGCCGCGCTCGAGCTCGCACGCCCGCTCGACACGCAGGCACGCGCCGTAAAGCTCGTGCTGCCGCTCGAGAAGTCCTTCGCCGCGAAGCGCAAGTCGCTCGAGGCGGCGCTCGATGCCTACGGCGTCGCCGAGCAGTACGGCGTGGCGCAGGTCACCGCCGCCGCCGCGTATGCGATGGCGGACCTCTACCGCGACCTCGGCCGCGCCCTGCTCGAATCCGACCGGCCGCACGACCTCGACGCCGACGCGCTCGAACAGTACACGCTGCTGCTCGAGGAGCAGGCGTTCCCGTTCGAGGAGAAGGCGATCGGGCTGCATGAACGCAATGCCCGGCTCGCGTCGCAGGGTGTGTATGACGAGTGGGTCCGCAGGAGTTTCGCGGACCTCGCCCAGCTGAAGCCCGGGCGCTACGCCCGCGAGGAGCGCGTGCCTGATGCACCGGCGGCGCCCGCGGTTGCGGCATCCGACGGCACAGCGGCAGCCGTGACGGACCCTGCTGCCGCGCTCGCGGCAGTGGACGCCAACCGCGACGGCGTCAGCCGGCGCCGCGAGGGAAACTTCGCTGCGGCCCGCGCCGCGTACGAGCGCGCGATCGCCGCCGACCCGCTGTTTGCCGATGCCGAACGCAACCTGGCAATCCTGCTCGACCTCTATCTGGACGACGCATCAGCGGCCCTGCCGCACTACGAGCGCTACCAGGCGCTCACGCAGGGCTCCGACCAGGAGGTGACCGCATGGCTCGTCGAACTCAAGGCCCGACTCGCCGCCGTGACCCGCACCGCCGGGGCTCAGCCGTGATCCGCGTGCTGGTCGTGGCCCTGCTCGGGCTGGCGCTGATGGGCGCCACCGACGTGGCGCACGGGGCGGACACGGTTGCGGCCCCTGCGAAAGCCACGCCGGCCCGGCCGGCGGCGAGGACCGCGTCGGCGCCGGCTGATCGTGCCGTCGACCGGCTGCAGCTCGATGCGACCTCGATCACCGGCAATCGCGAACTGCCCAAGGTCATGAGCATCGTGCCCTGGAAGGCGGCCGAACCGCCCGCCGGGCCCGACCGGCCGCTGGGCAGCCTGATCGACGAACTGCTCTCGCCGCTGGATCGTGACGAATTTAGGCGGGAGATCACGTATTACGGCGACCTGACGTCGCACAGTGGACCCCCAGTGACCGTTGCAGCCCCCGGAGCCCAGTAAGCCATGGACACCTTCGACCTGATCGTCAACTTCTTCAAGCAGGGTGGCGCGTTCCTCTACCCGATCGCGGCCGTCTTCGTGATCGGCCTCGTCGTCGCCGTCGAGCGCTTCATCTATCTGACGCGCGTCTCGGGCGGCAATCGCCGGCTGTGGGCCCAGCTCGCGCCGCTGCTGCAGCAGGGCGACTTCCGCAAGGCCATGGCGGTCGCCGAGAAGACCGACTCCGCGCTCTCGACGATCATGCGCTACGGCATCTCGCGCGTCGCCAATGCGCAGCGCCGCGACGACATCGAGAAGGCGATGGAGGAGAGCCTGATCGAGGTGATCCCGCGCCTCGAGAAGCGCACGCACTACCTCGCGACGCTGGCCAACATCGGCATGCTGATGGGCCTGCTCGGCACCGTAATCGGCCTGATCCACGCGTTCGCGGCCGTCGCGAGCGTCAACCCGGCCGAGAAGGCCAGCATGCTCTCCGCGAGCATCTCGGTCGCGATGAACAACACCGCGTTGGGCCTCGGCCTCGCGATCACGCTGCTGCTGTGCCACATGTACCTCGAGACCAGGACGACCGAGCTGGTGGACAGCCTCGAGGTCGCCTCGATCAAGTTCCTGAACACCGTCGTCGAGGCGCGCGAGCAGGGCATGAACGCGTACGCGCAGACGCAGGCGACGAGCCCGGCGACCGCGCGCAAGTCGGGGCGCGTGCCGGACGACGCGATGCACGAGGCGGCGCGCGCATGAAGCGCAGCTCCGCGCTGGCCCGGCGGCAGCAGCGCAACCACGCGCGCTACCGCGGCCGCAACGACCTGAACATCGTGCCGATGCTCGACGTGATGGTCATCCTCACGTTCTTCCTGATCTTCACGGCCGTGTTCTCGAAGACGAGCGTGCTCGAGGTGAACCTGCCCGGCCCGGGCGTGCAGGCCGCCGACGGGAAGCCGCGCTTCGAGCTCGAGCTGATCCTGCGCCGCTCGGGCATCGAGCTCGCAGACCGCAACAGTGGCGTGCTCGAGACGATCCCGCGCGTCGCGTCCGGCCAGGACGTCGCGCGGCTCGCATCGTCGCTGTCCGCGCTCAAGGCGCGGCTGCAGGACGTCGACCACGCGACGCTGCTCGTCGCAGACGACGTCGACTACGACACGATCGTGCAGGTCATGGACGCTGCGCGCGTGCGTCAGACCGTCGACGGCGGCAAGGTCACGCGCGAGGAGCTGTTCCCGCAGATCGCACTGGGAGACGCGCCGACATGATCCGCACGGGCTTGCGGCGCCACGGGCGCCACGGCAAGGGAAGCGGCGGCGGGCACGGCCCGCTCGCGCTGATCCCGATGATCGACATGCTCACCATCCTCGTCGTGTACCTGCTGGTGCATGCGGCCGACATGGAGATCCTGCCGAACTCGAAGAACATCTCGATTCCGCAGTCGAATTCCGAGCTGAAGCCGCGCGAGGCGACCGTCGTCATGGTCACGCGCGACATGCTCTACGTGAACGGCGAGGCCATCGTCACGGTCGCCGAGCTCGGCACCGCCGGCGGTCCGGTCAGCGAGCCGCTGCGCATCGCGCTCGGGCGCCAGGCCAAGGGCCTGCTGCCGGAGTCCGAGGCGCATCGCGAGGTGACGGTCATGGCGGAGAAGTCGCTGCCGTATTCGGTCCTGCGCAAGATCGTGGCCAGCAGTTCCGCGGCCGAGTACACCAAGGTCTCGCTCGCCGTCGTCGAGCGCGAGCAGGCCTTCCAGGGACGCGCGGGCGCCTGAGGATTCGAGCGACATGAACGCCACTGCCGCCCTGCCGCATTTCCGGGTCTTCGAACTGCCGTGGACGCCCTCGCCTGCCGAGGAGCGACGCTTCCGCCGCATACTCGGTGCGGCGCTCGGGCTCTTCATCGGGTTCGGCATCGTGATCCCGTTGCTGCCGGAACGGCCGCGAACACCGGAGACGGCGCCGGTACCCGAGCGCATCGTCGAGTTCATCCTCGAGCAGCCCAAGCCCAAGCCCAAGCCGCAGCCGAAACCGATCGAAGTCCCGCCGCCCAAGCCGATCGAAGCACCGCGCGTGGAACGCCGCATCGAGGCCCCCGTGGCGCAAGTCGAGCCGCGGCCCGATCCACGCAAGCAGGCCGCCGCGGCGGGCCTGCTGGCGCTCTCCGACCAGCTTGCCGAGCTGCGTGACCGCGAGGTCAAGGACGTGAAGGCGGCGCCGCTCGACGTCGGCGCCGGCGAGAAGACCCGTGTCGACCGCTCGATCCTGACCGCGCGAGTCGGGTCCGGCAGCGGCGGCATCGTCGTCAGTGAGGCCAGCAAGGGTTTCGGCGGCGGTTCGACGGGTCTCAAGGGCGTTACGACGTCGCGGGTGTCGGCCCCGATGGCCGCGGCCCGTGCTCCCGAGGCCCAGCGCTCCGGACAGAGTGGCAAGGCGGCCCGCACGCGCGAAGAGATCGAACTGGTCTTTGACAAGAACAAGTCGGCCATCTACGCGCTCTACAGCCGGGCACTGCGCGAGAATCCCGCGCTGCAGGGCAAGGTCGTGCTCGAGGTGACGATCGCGCCGTCCGGCGAAGTCACTGATTGCAGGGTGGTTTCCAGCGACCTGGGTGACGGCGAGCTGGAGCGCAAGCTGGTGTCCCGCGTGAAGATGTTCCGGTTCGAGGACCGCGACGTCGCGGTCATGACGACCACCAAGCCGATCGAGTTCTTCCCGGCCTAGCCCCGGGCCGGCGGTTTCCCGCCCGACGTTATGAGCCGATAACCAGCCGGCCTTTCCGGCCGATGGGGGTGCCTCCCTAGGATGCTCCCTGCCGCAGTGCCATTCGCAGCGGTCGAGGTTTTCCGAATGAGCGCCAACATCGTCACCACGCTGCCACTCGGGCCGCTCGACACCGAGCGCTCCGAGCTGCTCATGCGCGTCGTCGAGGGCCTGGAGCCTGCCACGCTGCAGTGGCTCTCCGGGTTCGCTGCAGGCGTCGCCCACGAGCGTGCGCTCGCCGGGGGTGGCGCCTCGATCGCCGTCCCGGTTCCGGCCGCGCGTCCCGAGGCGCCGGCGCGCCTCACCATCGTCTACGGTTCCCAGACCGGCAACGGCAAGCGCATCGCCGAACGTCTCGGACGCGCCGCGGAGGCCGCCGGCCTCGCCGCCCGCGTGTACGCCTCGGGCTCGTACCCCATCAAGGACCTCGCGAAGGAACGCCTGCTGGTGGTCGTCGTCTCGACGCAGGGTGACGGCGATCCGCCGGACGATGCGCGTGGCTTCCTCGAGTTCCTCGCCTCGCGCCGCGCACCGAAGCTCGAACAGCTCGCGTACTCCGTGCTGGCGCTCGGCGACTCGAGTTATCCCAGATTCTGCGAGACCGGCCGGCAGGTCGACCAGCGCCTGGCCGCGCTCGGCGCCCGGCGGCTGATCGACCGCGTCGATTGCGACGTCGACTACGACACGCTCGCCACGCCGTGGCTCGAGCGTGTCGTGACCTGCGCACGCGACGCGCTCGGCGCGACGCAGCCGGTGGCTACCGTTACCCGGTTGCGCGCCGCACCTGCGGCACCGCAATTCTCGCGTGAGCAGCCGTTCGCCGCGGAGGTCGTGGCGAACCAGCGCATCACCGCGCGCGACGCCAGCAAGGACGTGCGCCACGTCGAGGTGAACCTCGAGGCCTCGGGGCTGACGTACGCGCCCGGCGATGCTCTCGGTGTCTGGCACGAGAACCCCGCCCCGGTCGTGGCCGAGGTGCTCGCGACGCTGCAGCTCGACGGCGAACAGCCCGTCGATCTCGACGGGCAGTCGAAGTCGCTGCGCGAGTGGCTGGCCACGGGCCGCGAACTCACGCGGCTCACGCGGCCGTTCCTCTCCCAGCAGGCGGAACGCTCGAAAGACGCGACGCTCGCGGCGGCGCTGCAGCCGGGCCACGAGGCGGAGCTGCGTCGTACGCTCAAGGACCTGCAGGTCGTCGACGTGTTGCAGCGCCACCGGGCCGACTGGGACGCCAGGGCGTTCGTGCAGTCGCTGCGCCCGCTGGCGCCGCGGCTCTACTCGATCGCGTCGAGCCCCGAAGCGGTGGGCGAGGAGGCGCACCTCACCGTCGCCGTGGTCGATTACGAACTCGAGGGCAAGCGCCGCCTGGGCGCCGCCTCGGCCTGGCTGGCCGGGCTGCAGGGCGACACGGCGAAGGCGCGCGTGTTCGTCGAGCAGAACGAACGGTTCCGGCTGCCGAACGACAGCTCGCGCGACGTGATCATGATCGGTCCCGGCACGGGCGTCGCGCCTTTCCGCGGTTTCCTGCAGCACCGCGAGGCGCAGGGTGCGACCGGGCGCAACTGGCTGTTCTTCGGTGCGCGGCATTTCCACAGCGAATTCCTCTACCAGGTCGAATGGCAGGATGCGCTCAGGAAGGGCGTGCTCACCCGGCTCGACGCAGCCTTCTCGCGCGACCGCGGCACGCCGCGGACTTACGTGCAGGATCGCCTGCGCGCCGCCGGGCAGGACCTCTGGGCGTGGCTGCAGAACGGGGCCTGCCTGTACGTCTGTGGTGACGCCGAGCAGATGGCGCCGGACGTCCATGCCGCACTCATCGACGTCGCAGGCACGCACGGCGCGCTCGGTCGCGAGGACGCAGAAGCCTACGTGCGCCGGCTCGCCGACGACCGCCGTTACCTGCGCGACGTGTACTGAGCGCCGGGCTCCCCATGGCCGAGTTGTCACACGTCGAGAAGGTCAAGCGCGAGAGCCGCCACCTGCGTGGCACGCTGGTCGAGAGCCTGCAGGATCCGCTCACCGGCGCCATCCGCGAGGACGACACCGTCCTGATCAAGTTCCACGGCAGCTACCAGCAGGACGACCGGGACATCCGCGAGGAGCGGCGCCGCCAGAAGCTCGAGCCCGCGTTCAGCTTCATGATCCGCACGCGGCTGCCGGGCGGCGTCTGCACGCCGCAGCAGTGGCTGCAGCTCGACGAGATCGCGCGTACGTACGCGAACGGCACGCTG
>CAVQQX010000084.1:0-5049 GCA_963714645.1 uncultured Gammaproteobacteria bacterium | reverse complement strand
CCGGCCAGCCGGATGCGATCGACCGATTCGACGCCCAGGCGTTCCATCAGCAGCTGGATGCCTGCCATGAGCGCGGCCTTGGCGAGCTGGATCGCGCGTACGTCGTTCTGGGTGATCGCGAGCGTCTGCTGGACGCCCTCGTGCAACACGTAGGACCAGGTGCGGCCATTCGCCACGACGCGCGCTGAACGCGCCGCCAGCGCGCCGTCGACCACGCCGTCCTGCGTGATGACGCCGGTGAGGTACATCTCGGCGATCACCTCGATGATGCCCGAGCCGCAGATGCCGGTGATGCCGATCGTGCGCACCACGTCGTCGAAGCCGGGTTCGTTCGACCAGAGGTCGGAGCCGATCACCTTGCAGCGCGGCTCGAGCGTCTCGCGGTCGATGCGCACGCGCTCGATCGCGCCCGGGGCCGCGCGCTGGCCACAACTGATCTGCGCGCCCTCGAAGGCCGGGCCGGTCGGGCTCGAGCAGGCGAGCAGGCGCTGGCGGTTGCCCAGCACGATTTCCGCGTTGGTGCCGACGTCCACCAGCAGCGTCATTTCGTCGGTGAGGTCGGGACGTTCGGCCAGCACCATGCCGGCGGTGTCGGCACCGACGTGGCCCGCGATGCAGGGCAGGGCATAGACCCGCGCGTTCGGGTGCAGCGCCAGGCCAAGCTCGGCGGCCGTCACGGTGACGGCGCGATCGACGGCCAGCGCGAACGGCGCGCCCCCGAGCTCGACCGGGTCGATGCCGAGCACCAGGTGGTGCATGATCGGATTGCCGACGAGCGTCACTTCCAGGATCGACTCGACCCCGGTGCCCGCCGCCTCTGCCACCTCGGCAGCCAGCTCGCTCAGTGCCTCGCGCACGGCAGCGGTCATGAGTGCGGCGCCGCCCGGGTTCATCATCGAGTACGAGACGCGGCTCATCAGGTCCTCGCCGAAGCGGATCTGCGGGTTCATGCGCCCGGCAGAAGCGTCGACCTCGCCGCTCACGAGGTCGCAGAGGTGCGCGGCGATCGTGGTCGAGCCCACGTCGATCGCGAGTCCGTACGCCGTCGCGTGGAAGCCGGGCCAGACGGCAACGATCCGGGAGGCGTCATGGACCGCCACGGTGACCTTCCACTTGCCCGCGCGCAGGATGCCCTGCAGCTCGCGCAACACCGAGAGGTCGCACTCGAGGTCCCTGAGCTGCCACTCGCGGTCGAGCGCGTCTTCGAGCCGGCGCAGGTCGCCGGCCGGGTCGTGCATGTCGGGTTCGGCGACCTCCACGTAGTGCAGCTTGACCAGCGGATAGAGTTCGATGTCCCGCGCCTCTGCGGCCTTGCGCACGACCTGCCGATGCACCTGGCTCGCCGACGGGACGTCGACGACGACGTCGGCCTCGACGCGGGCCTGGCACGACAGCCGCCGGCCGCTGGCGAGCACCTTGCGAGTCCCGTAGCGTTGCTCGGTCTGGGACACCGGGGACAGCGAGGCGGCGCTCGAGCGCACGCCGTGCTTGGCGAATTCGCCCTCCGCTACGAGCACCTGGCACCGGCCGCAGATCGCGCGCCCGCCGCACACCGAATCGATGTCGACCCCGAGCTTGCGCGCCGCGGTGAGCAGCGGCGTGCCGACCGGGAAGCGTCCGCGCTTGCCGGAAGGAGTGAAGACGACGAGTGGATCCTGGGCGGCCAAGCGCGTGCCTCAGGCCGTGGGCGCCGCCGGACGCCGGCGATGACCGCCTTCGCGCCGGCCACGCGGAGCTTCCCCACCCGTCGCACCTGCCGCACCCGGCGCCGGTACGTCGCGGAAGCGGCGGATCCAGCGCGCGCAGTCGGGGTCGTGGCCCATCATGACGTCGGCCGCCATGCAGGCCCTGACGATGTCGCCGTGCAGCGGGTTCGTGATCGCCGAAGTCATGCCGGATGCAATCGCCATCGTCAGGAAGCCGCTGTTGATGCCGTCGCGCGCGGGCAGGCCGAAGCTGATGTTCGACGCGCCGCAGGTGGTGTTGACCGCGAGTTCCTCCCGCAGGCGCTTCACCAGTCGCATCACCTGTACACCGGCCTGGTTGATCGCCCCGATCGGCATGACGAGCGGGTCGACGACGACGTCCGCAGGGGAGATGCCGTGATCCATCGCGCGATGCACGATCTTCTTCGCGACCTCGAAGCGCACGTCCGGGTCCTCGGAGATGCCGGTCTCGTCGTTCGAGATCGCGACGACCGCCGCCCCGTACTTCTTCACGAGCGGCAGCACGGTCTCGAGCCGGTCTTCCTCGCCCGTCACCGAGTTCACGAGCGGCTTGCCCTGGTACACTGCGAGCCCGGCGGCCAGTGCGGCCACGATCGAGGAATCGATCGAGAGCGGTACGTCGGTGATCGACTGCACCAGCTGGATCGCCTGCGCGAGGATCGCGGGTTCGTCCGCGAGCGGGATGCCGGCGTTGACGTCCAGCATGTGCGCCCCGGCGGCGACCTGGGCAAGTGCATCTGCCTCGACGCGGCTGAAATCGCCGGCAGCCATTTCCGCGGCGAGCAGCTTGCGGCCGGTCGGGTTGATGCGTTCGCCGATGATGACGAACGGCCGGTCGAAGCCGATCACGACTTCACGGGAGGCGGAACTCAGCACGGTCTCGGTCATGAAATCATTTCCCTGTCTGCTGGAACGGCGGGCAGGTCGCGTCCGGGATACCACGGCACGCGCCCGCCCAGGACGGCGGAGCGGTCGATCACTTCGGCGACCGATTCCTCCTGCCGGAAGGCCATCACGTGTACTCCATGGATGCCGCGGATCGCGCGCATCTGCTGCACGAGGTCGACGCAGAGGTTGATGCCTTCGCGGGTCGGGTCCTGGGCGCCCTTGAGCCGCGCGATCACTGCGTCCGGAATGTGAACGCCCGGCACGTGCGTGCGCATCCACTCGGCCGCCCTGGCCGACCGCAACGGGCCGACCCCTGCCAGGATGAAGATGCGGTCCACGAGGCCCGCGTCCTCGACGTCGCGCATGAATCGGCGCAGACGTTCCAGGTCGTAGCAGTACTGCGTCTGGATGAACTGCGCCCCTGCCGCGACCTTCTTGGCGAGGCGCTGCATGCGGTTCTCGAGCGGCGGCACGGTCGGGTTCTCCGCGGCGCCGAAGAATACGCGCGGCGAAAAGCTGATCTTGCGGCCGCTCTCGAAGTGGTGCTCGTCCCGCAACATGCGGGCGATGCCGAGCAGCGAAATCGAGTCGAGGTCGAACACCGGTTTTGCCCAGGGATGGTCGCCGGCCTGCACACCGTCACCGGTCAGGAACAGCATGTTGCAGACGCCCATCGCGGCGCCGCCGAGGATGTCGCCCTGGATGGCGATGCGATTCCTGTCGCGGCAGGAAATCTGCATGACGGGCGCGTAACCGACCCGCGTCAGCAGCGCGCACACCGCGATGCTCGACATGTGGCAGTTGGCGCCGCTGCCGTCGGTCGCGTTGATCGCATCGACGTAGCCGTCGAAGACCCTGGCCCGGCGGTAGACCTCCTCGGGGTCCGCCGAGTCGGGCGGCGCGAGTTCGGCGGTCACCGCAAAGGCTCCTGCCCGCAGGACGCGCTCGAAGCGGCCGGGCGACGTGTGCCCGGGCAGGATCGGCAGCGGATAGCCCGGAACCGGCTCGTCCTCGAACTTCATGGCGACCCGCCGGTTTTCTCGCGCACGACGCGCAACCATGCCGAGGTGCCCTTGAGCCGATGGTCGATGGGCGGCTGCAGCGCCTCGATCTGCGCCATGCCGCCCGGGATCCGCGCGGCGCCGCCCCAGGCCTCGACCCACACGCAACGCATCTCGGGCTTCACTTCGCAGTGGCCGTCGGCGCGGACACCGCCACAAGGACCGTTGCGGAGACTCTTCGGGCAGTTCATCGGGCACGAGAGGCCGGTCGAGCTCAGCACGCAGCGCCCGCACATCTGGCAATCGAACAGGAAGCCCTTGACCACTCGCTCGGTCAGCGCGACCGGGCGCTCGAGACGGCGGTGGCCGATCCGGCGGAGCAGCGGCGCGAGCCACAACAGGGTCCGCTCGAACGCCGCATAGACGCGCGCGAGGCCGCGTGCATGGCGCACGGACCACAGGCGCACGGCATACATCAGCCGGCTCCGTCGCCGGCAGGGCGGAACGGCTCCGGCAAGCGCTCGTCGATGCCTTTCGCGCGGATGAGCCGCTCGAGATCCTCGTCGGTGTAGCGCGACTCGAGATCGGCCGCCGCGGCCTTTGCCTCAGCCTGGAGGTCGTCGCTGCAGGGGCGCGGCGGACTGCGGCACCAGTCGGCGATGTAGGCATCCGAGCTGCCACGACCCGCGCGCATGGCGGCGCGGTCGACCGCTTCCTGGAAGCGCGCCGAGAGCTGGACCTTCGCCGCCTCGCGGCCGCGCTTGACCACGACCTGGGCCGGCACGTCACGCCAGGAGATGACGATCAGCGACGCCATACCGGCACCTGTTCGCCGAGGCGTGCGATCCGGCGCGTCGAGCTGCCACCGGCGACCCAGCTGCGCAGGCTCGTGTCGAGATCCCCATGGCCCGTCGAGCGTTCCTGGTATTCGAGGCCGAGGCGATCGGCAGCGTCGCGCGCCGCCTCGGACAAACCCGCCTCGGGCGACTGCACGAGGTAAACCAGCCGTCGGTAGTTGCGGAAATACTCTGCCGCGAGCTCCGGGTGCCGGTCGAGTCCCAGACCCTCGATCACGAGCCGGTCGAAGTGCCGGACGAGGAAGTCCGTGAGGTAGAACGTGCCCGGCTCGGCGGCCGCGAGCTCGGCGAACGTGGGTCCGGTCGCAAAGAACTCGTAGCAGTGCGCGCCGGGCAGGCGCTCGACGTGTTCCGCCTCGAGGACGGCATCGAGCCTGCCGCCGGTGCCGCAGTCGGCGTAGGCGACGAAGATCCGCTGGTACCCCGTGCGCGCCGTGCGGATGGCCGCACCCACCGCCGCGGGAATGCGTTCCGGGCGGTTGTGCAACTCGGGCGGCAGGCACTGCACGTCGACATGGGGCCAGCCGTTCAGTTTCTTGAGCGCGACGATCTCGCGGGCGAGGGAGCGATACGGCG
>CAVQQX010000083.1:0-4914 GCA_963714645.1 uncultured Gammaproteobacteria bacterium | reverse complement strand
TCCAAGTTCCAGGTGCTCGCGTTCAACGTGAAGGCCTGGCCGATCGTGCCGAACAGCACGGGCCGCTGGCTCGACGGCAGCGACGCGCAGGCCCTCGCCGACGTGGTCACGCACCTGCGGCAGACGGTGCCGGCGGACGGCACCAGCCTCGAGAACGCCTTCGCGCTGATGAACTCGCTCAACCCGGCGCCGGACAACGTGTTCATCATCACCGACGGATTGCCGACGCAGGGCGCCTCGCCGCCGCTCGTCCGCAAGACCATCGACGGCGACGGGCGGCTGCGGCTGTTCGAGCGTGCGCTCGGCAAGTTCCCGAACCGCGTGCCCGCCAACGTGATCCTGATGCCGATGGAGGGCGACCCGGCCGCGCCGGGTGCGTTCTGGGCGCTGGCGCGCCGCACCAACGGCGCGTTCCTGATGCCCGCCAAGGACTGGCCGTGAAGCAGGTGTACGCATGAAACGGCGCCGCTCACGCGACTTCGAAGTGTTCAGCATGTCGTTCCTCGACACGATCTGCTGCGCGTTCGGCGCGATCATCCTGCTGTTCATGCTGAGCAAGTTCGGCGAACCCAAGGCGCTCGAGAAGTCGCGGCTCGACCTCGAAGGGCGCCTGCTCGCACTGCAGGAGGAACGCGCCGAGCTGCGCGGCCAGACGGAGATCCTGAACCGCGACCTGACCGAGCGCGAGCGGCAGCTCTCCGAGGTGAAGCTCAAGCTCGCACGCCTGCGCGGCGACCTGAGCAGCGTCAAGGGCAAGTACCAGTCGTCGGCGCAGGACGCCGAGGTCAGCAACGCGCTCGAAGGGCAGCTCGTCGCGGCCCAGCAGAGCCTCACCGAGGAGATGAAGAAGGTGCTGGGCGCCGAGTTCCGGCGCGCGCCGCAGGACGCGGTGGCCGGCCTCCCCGTCGACAGCGAATACATCATCTTCATCATCGACACTTCCGGCTCGATGGCGAACTACGCGTGGCCGCTGATGCTGCGCAAGATGCAGGAAGTGCTCGATGCGTACCCCACGGTCAAGGGCTGGCAGATCATGAGCGACGAGGGCACGTACATGTTCCCCTCGTACCGCGGCCGCTGGCTGCCCGACACGCCGGCGCAGCGCAAGCTCGTGCTCGACCGGCTGCGCGACTGGTTCCCGTTCAGCAACTCGAGCCCGGTCGAGGGCATCGTCGAGGCGATACGCACGTATTACAGCACCGGCAAGCGGATCAGCCTCTACGTCGTCGGCGACGAGTTCACGGGATCGTCGATCGATTCGGTGGTGCGTGCCGTCGACCTGATCAACCGCGAGGAGCGCGGCGGGCGGCGCGTGCGCATCCACGCACTCGGCTTCCCGGTGCGGCCGGATGCGCCGCAGTTCACGAGCGTGCGGTTCGCGACGCTGATGCGGGTGCTGTGCTCGCGCAACGGCGGGACGTTCGTCGGCCTCAACGAGCCGGCGAGCTATCGCCGGTGAATCCCGGCTTCGGCGGGAATCGATCAGGCGTATGGTTGCGCATCACGGCAGGGGGATCGGGCGCATGCAGAGAGCCGAGGCACACGTGACGCAGGCACGCGCACCGGCGCAGTACCTTGGGCCGTCCGGCGCGTGCCGCGCGACGCGCCTCGCGCTCGTGCTGCTGCTCGCCGCGACGGGTGCGGTCGGATGTGCGCCGACGCGTTTCGAGGCGACCTCGGACATCCCGCCGCCGTTGGTGGAGAAAGTGCCCGTCACGATCGGCGTGCACCTCCCGCTCGAATTCCGCGAGAAGCTCTACGAGGAAAAGCGCGAGAGGGGCGGCGGCGAGTACGCGATCGGCCTCGGCAAGGCACAGGCGGCCGCCTTCATGCGCGTGCTCGAGGCGATGTTCGAGAAAGTCGTGACGGTGTCCTCGCCCGCGGCCGGTGCCGCGACCGACCCGGCGATCCGGGGCACGCTCGAGCCGGTGCTCGAGGACTACGCGTTCGTGACCCCGACCGACTCGGGCACGTCGATGTACGCGGCGAGCCTCCGCTACACGATCCGGCTCTACGCGCCGGGCGGGGACCTCAAGGACAGCTGGACCTTCACCGGCTACGGCTCGCAGCCGAGCAGCTCGTTCCCGGGTGCGGGCGACGACGCGCTCCGCGAAGCGACGCGGCTCGCACTGCGCGACGCGGCGGCCAAGCTCGCGGCAGAACTGCGCGAGCAGGCGGTGGGCCGCGGCCTGATGCTCGAATCCGGCAGGGCTGTGGCACCGGCGGAAGTTGCGGCGCCGCCGCCATCGCCGGCGCTCTAGCGCCTAGCCCGTCGTCGCGTCCTTCGCGGGGTCGGCGGCCGGCTCGACCGGTGCAGGCGTCGTTGCGGGAGGCGCCTGCGACGGCGCCGCGCCCGGCGTCGAACCGGCTGCAGGTGTCGTCTCGGGCGCCGTGGCCAGCAGCACGTACCACGACTGCGTCAGGCTCTGGTTCGGCGTCGCGACGGGCTGCGCGTTCTCGAACCGCGGGCGGTAGCGCGCCGTCTTGAGCGAATCGAGCATCCGTTCGCCGTGCTTCGGGTCGCCCGAATCGTCGACCACCCTCGGTGCCTCCACCAGGCCGGCGGCACTGACCGTGAACTCGACGCGGACGGTCCGTACCTCGACCTCGGTGGGCGGGCGCCCGGCATAGCGGTTCCAGCCTTCCGGCCGCACGATCTGCAGCAGCACGGGCCGGTCGAACAGCGCCGTCACCAGATCCTGGCCGTCGACCTTGCGGCCCGACCGGGTCGCGGCGGCCCACGCCTTGTGGTAGTTCGGCAGGGCCTTTTCCGGCTCATTGCGCGTCTGGTACCAGTCGCCGAGCTGCGTGCGCACGTCCGCGACCTGGACCAGTGACGCGTCCGGCCGCTGCTCGGCGATCTTCACTGCACGCTCGAGCGCGTGCTCGCCCTCGAGCATCAGCGTGTTGGCCGAGACCAAAACTTGCCCCGAGCCCCCCAGGTTCGGGTCGCGGAACACCTGCGCCTGGTCGGGATCGACGCCGCGATAAGGCTCGTGGATCGGGTCGAGCAGCTGGCGGCGGTTGCACGCGGCCAGCGCCGTGAGCGGCGAGACGAGCTTGACCGATGCCTCGCCCTCGGCCGCCTCGACCAGGTCGATCGCACGCTTCAAGGTGCGGCGGGCCGCGTCATAGGCGCCCATCTCGGTGTACCAGCGCCCGATCTGCTCGAGCGTGGGCGCGAGGCCGACGCCGTTCTCGCCGTGGCGGCGCACCGCGATGCGCAGGATGTAGCGCTGGGCCTGCAGCGCTTCCTGCAGGCGGGCGAGCTGCGTCAGCGAATCGACGTACTTCTCCAGCAGCGGCACCTGCCGTTCGGTGAGCAGGCCCTCCTGGCGCCGGATGTACCCGAGCGCCCGCTCGAAGCTCTGCACGGCGAGGTCGTAGCGCTTGCCGTCGTAGTAAGCGCCGGCGAGCCCGGCGTGGGCGCGCGCGAGCCGGGCCTGGGCGGGTCTGCCCGAGCGCCCGGCCAGGTCGATGACGCGCTGGAAGCTCGTCTCCGCGGCGACGTAATCGCCGGCGAGGTGCTGCGACGTGCCGAGGTTCATCAGCGCGACCTGCACTTCCTCGTCCTCCGGGGTGCTCGCCTTCTGCTCCGCGAGCGCGAGCACCCGTTCAGCGTGCGGCACGGCCGCTGCATAGCGCCCCGCATCGAATTCACTACGGAACGCGGCGAACTCGTCGACGCTGCCCGACGGGCCGGACGCCGGCGCACCCGGGGGTGCAGGCGCCGCGCCCGCCGGTGGCGTCGCCGGCACCGCAGGCGAGCCCTCGCCCGATACCGCCGCCGGAATCTCGCTGGGCGCCGAGGGAGCCGCGGGGGTCGAGACCGCGGGGTGCCCGAGCCCGACGGCCAGTGCGACCAGCAGGGCGCGCAGGCCGTCGGGTCCCCGGCCAGCGACCGAGGCGAACGTGCCCGCCGGTGTTCGGGTTGCATGGAAACTCACGCGACGAGCCTGACACGCCCTTCGTCCACGTTGCAATCGGACGCCCGCCACCGGGCCGTCGAGCGCACGCGTCGATCGATGGGTGGCGAGCCGGGGTTACGGCCGGGGGTTACGGCCGGGGGTTACGGGCCGGGTTTCGCGCGCTTCGAACCGCGTGGCCGGCCCCGCGGCCTGGGCCGCGGCCACAGCGATTCCGGCACGTTGGCACGCAGTTCGTCGAGCCAGACCGTGGCGGGCGCATCGCTCGGCGCGCGCCAGTCGCTGCGCGGCGAAAGCGAGCCGCCCGAGCCGACCTTGGGACCGTTCGGCATCGCCGAGCGCTTGAACTGGCTGGTCTCGAAGAAGCGCCGCAGGAACACCTCGAGCCAGCGGCAGATCGTGGGCAGGTCGTAACGGCGTCGCTCGGCCGCCGGCACGGTGTCCGGCCAGTCGCCGTTGCGCAGGTCGCCCCACGCCGCCTCGGCCAGGTACGCGACCCGGCTCGGGCGGTAGCCGAAGCGGCTGATGTAATAGAGGTGGAAGTCCTGCAGCTCGTACGGGCCGACGACGGCCTCCGAGGACTGCGCGGGTCCGTCGCCGTCGACGGCACCGGGGACGAGCTCGGGCGAGATCGCCGTGTCGGCGATCCGGCGCAGCACCTCGAACGCAGCCGGCTCCACCATGCGCGTGGTCGTGATCCAGCGGATCAGGTGGCGGATCAGCGTCTTCGGCACCGACGCGTTGACGTTGTAGTGCGACATGTGGTCGCCGACGCCGTAGGTCGTGAATCCGAGCGCGAGTTCGGAGAGGTCGCCGGTGCCGACCACGAGGGCGTCGTGCATGTTGGCGAGCCGGAACAGGTGCGACGTGCGCTCGCCCGCCTGGACGTTCTCGACGGCCAGCCTGGTGTCGCCGCTGCGCAGATGCATCCAGGTGCTCAAGGCGTCTCGGCCTGGCGTCCGCCACCAGGCGCTGTCGGTCTCGCCGC
>CAVQQX010000082.1:0-44596 GCA_963714645.1 uncultured Gammaproteobacteria bacterium | reverse complement strand
CAACAATGCGCCCATGACCGGATCGTGGCGCAGCCGCTCATGATCGTTCAGATCCTCGTAGCCGAGCGCCATGCCAAACACCCGCTGCCCGAGCAGCGTGCGCACCGTGTGCTCGATCGAATCCTGAGCGCGCTCATCGCTGAAGCAGCCCGCCAGCCGGTCGATCAAACCGATCGCCGCATCCGCCCGGCCGAGCAACAGCGCCCCGGCGTCGGAGCTGACCGTGCCGCCATCGAACGCCGCCACCACCCGGCGGCGTTCCACGCATGAAAACTCCAACTGCTCCGCGTTACACTGTGTCGGCATCGGGCTCTCCGGTGGTTGAGTGCTAACTCGTCGTCGCAAAACAAGTTTTACTCAATCACCGGCCCGATGCATCCCCCTCTGTGAGATATCCGGGCTAGCGACTGCTGGCCAGCGACCAGTGCCGCAGCTAGGGACTGGAAGCCGGCTCGTCGTCGGCCGGCTCGGCGGCGGCGTCGGGCGAAGGTGCTATTGCTTCCTGCCCCGGCTCCGGGGCGTCGCCGGACGTGGAGGTTGCGTCCTCGCGCAGAGCTTCCTCTGCCCAGTCGCTCTCGTCCTCGATCGCGTCCTCGGGCGGATCCCCGTCGTAGACCTCGTACTGGCGCCGCTGCAGGTATGCATCGCGCACGAACGCGTACGGGTCGTAGGTCTCGGCGAGCACGCCGTCGAGCTGCAGCAACCCCGCGCGCTTGTCGACGTAATAGAGCGCGATCGAGAAATAGCGCTCGTTGCCGGCGTCGTACCACTCGAACGGGCGCGTGTACTCGTCTACGACGAGCATGGGGGTATCGCGTACGGTGGAGGGCCCCAGCAGCGGCAGCACGAGGTACGGCCCGGCCGGCACCCCCCAGCGACCGAGTGTCTGGCCAGCGTCCTCGTCGTGTACCGGCAATTTCGCACCGGAGGCGACGTCGAACAGCCCGGCCCAGCCGAGCGTCGTGTTCAGCACGAAGCGCCCGAGGTCCTGCGAACCTTCCTTGAACTTGCCCTGCAGGAACTGGTTGACGACCGTGGTCGGGTAGAACAGGTTGGTGAAGAAGTTTCCCACGCCTTTGCGGAGCCAACCGGGCGTGTGGTCGCGATATGCCACCGCAACCGGGCGCAGCGCGTGACGGTCGATTGCGTCGTTGAATCGATAGACACCGC
The DNA here is from genome assembly GCA_963714645.1 of uncultured Gammaproteobacteria bacterium. Taxonomy (GTDB): domain Bacteria; phylum Pseudomonadota; class Gammaproteobacteria; order Steroidobacterales; family Steroidobacteraceae; genus RPQJ01. Next base: position 43,426 of record CAVQQX010000082.1, on the reverse strand, counting down.
GATTGAAGCCCTCGAGCGGGTCGGCTCTGGTGGCAGTTTGTTCCGGCCCGGACTCCTCACCGCGGGATGCGGCACGTGATCCCGCGCAACCCGACGACGCCATGAACAGCGAGGCGAGCGCGACGACGAGGGCGGCGCGGCCCGTCACCTCCGAACCGTTCGTGGATTTCGACGAAGTCATTCGGCAAGCTTCCATTCTGCAGCGGCCCGGACCGCCTTGACCTGGGCAATTGTACCGGGCGGTCGTGTCCCGCCGCAGCTCTTACGGAATTCAGCCGCGCGTCGGGGTCGACGGCGGGCCGCCACCTTCGCCGCGCTGCCGGGCATTCTGCCGTTCCTTTGGCAGCCACTCGCGCATTTCCTGCAGTCGGGCGACGAATTTCGAGCGCTGCTGCTGGGTGATGTTCGGCACCGACAGTGCGAGCTCGAGCTGGTTGATGGCCAGCAGCAGGTCGCCGGCCATCAGGTGGTATTCGGCCATGTACGAATAGGAGTCGGCCACGTCGCCGGCGGCGTTCGCCGCCTTGGCGGTGAGCCGGACCTGCTCGGGCGTCGGCGGGACGTTGTTGAAGAGATCGAGCAGCACCTCGTGCGCACGCTTGGGCCGGCCGGCCTGCAGCAGGGCCTCGCCGTAGCGCACCGTCACCGGGATGTTGCGCGGAGCAAGGTTGCGCGCGCGCTCGAGGGTTTCGAGCGCGTCCCGCGTGCGGCCGGCCGCGAGCTGGGCCTGGCCGAGCGCGGTGTGGAACCGCATCACGGCCGGGTAGGTCGCACGCAGGTTCTCGAGCGTGGGGATCGCAGTCGCCGCCTCCCCCGAGACGATTTGCGCGACGGCGCGCCCGTAGACCTGCGCGAGGGAGAGGTCGGCATCGTTGGCGCCGAGCGCGGCATAGTAGTCGCGCGGGTCCGTGCCACGGGCGGTGGACAGCACGCGGACGCGTTCCTTCGTCAGCGCGTAGCCCAGGCTGTCGCTCACGTTGACCGGCGGATACTGCAGGGCGCGGTCCTTAGACTCCGCGATACGCGCGCTCGTGACGGGGTGGGTGCGCAGCAGTTCCGGCACGCGGTCCGGCCCGAGCTGCGTGCGCCGGAACATCGTGTCGAAGAACGCGGGCATCGCATTGGTGTCGAACCCGGCACTCGCGAGCACGCCGATGCCGATCCGGTCGGCCTCGTATTCGTTCTCGCGCGTGAAGTTGATCTGCGATTGCACCGCCATGTTCTGCGCCGCCGTGACCGCGCCCATGGCCGCGTCCGACGAGCCGGCGGCAGCCCCGACCAGGATCGCCGCCAGCATTGCCGCCGTAGACAGCAGGCCGGTGCGACCCTGCGCTTCGAGGCCGCGCGCGATGTGCCGCTGCGTCACGTGCGCGACTTCGTGAGCCAGCACCCCGGCCAGTTCGCTCTCGTTCTTCGTCTCGAGCAGCAGGCCGGAATGGATGCCGACGTAACCGCCGGGCAGCGCGAACGCATTGATCTCGTGGTCGCGGATCACGAAGAAGTTGAAGTTGCGATTGCCGTCCTGGGCCTGGCTCGAGAGCCGCAGTCCGAGCGACTGCACGTATTCGCCGACCTCCGGGTCCTCGAGCAGCGCGCCCGACTCGCGCACCTCGCGCATGACCATGCGCCCGAGGCGGTTTTCGTCCTCGATCGACAGGCTCTGCTGGGCCGCCGTACCCATTTCGGGGAGGCTGTCCTGGGTGCTCTCGGCGGCCGCCGGCCACGATCCCGCGCTGAAAACCAGGGTGGCGAGGGCGCCGGCCAGCCGCGGGGCGGGCAGACTCAATGCGTGTTCCATGTGGTGCATCTGACCGGCGGACCGAGCGCCGGTTCCTTCGCCACCGGGGTCAGAGCGTCTCCGACGCGTAATCGGCGAGCCGCGAACGCTCGCCGCGCATCAGCGTGATGTGCCCGTAGTGCGCCCAGCCGCGGAACCGATTCACGACGTAGGTGAGTCCGCAGGTCGTCTCGGACAGGTAAGGCGAATCGATCTGGGCGATGTTGCCGAGGCAGACGAGCTTGGTGCCGGGTCCCGCCCGGGTCACCAGGGCTTTCATCTGCTTCGGGGTCAGGTTCTGGGCCTCGTCGAGAATCAGGTAGCGGTTCAGGAACGTGCGCCCGCGCATGAAGTTGAGCGAACGGATCTTGATCCGGTTCCGCAGCAGGTCGTTCGTCGCTGCGCGACCCCAGGTGCCGCCTTCCTGGCTCTGCGTGAGGACCTCGAGGTTGTCCATCAGTGCGCCCATCCACGGCTCCATCTTTTCCTCCTCGGTGCCGGGCAGGAAACCGATGTCCTCGCCGAGCGGAATCGTCACGCGCGTCATGATGATCTCGGTGTACCGGTTCGTCTCGAGCGCTTGCGAGAGACCAGCCGCGAGCGTCAGCAGGGTCTTGCCGGTGCCGGCGGGGCCGAGGATGGTCACGAGGTCGATATCGGGGTCGAGGAGCAGGTTGAGCGCGAAGTTCTGCTCGCGATTGCGCGCGCTGATGCCCCACACGCCATGCCGCTCGCTGCGATGGTCACGCACGAGCTCGATGACCGCCGAGTCGCCCTCGATCCGGCGGACCGTCGCCTCGAGACCGTGGTCGCCCGCCTGGTACACGAACTGGTTCGGCGCCCAGTTGGCGACCACCTTGCCGCGCACGCGGTAGAACGTGCGCCCGCCGTTCTCGTGCCACGACTCGAGCTTGCGGCCGGCCTTGTCCCAGAAGTTGACCGGCAGTTCCTCGACGCCGGTGTAGAGCAGGTCGGCGTCCTCGATCGTCCTGTCGCTGTTGTAGTCTTCGGCGTGCACGCCGATGATCGCCGCCTTGATCCGCAGGTTGATGTCCTTCGACACCAGCGTGATCTTCGCCTCGGGGTACTGCTGCTGCAGCGCCACCGTCTGACCGAGGATGGCGTTGTCGGCTCCATGGCCGGGCAGCGATGCCGGCAGGCCCCCCGCGAGCTGGCGCGTCTGGAAGAACAGCCGGCCGCTCGGCGGCTTCTTGCCCACAGGCGCGAACTTGGCTGCGGGCAGCTCGATGCCGCGGTCGATCTGCGGCTTGTCCGCTCCGCCCATCAGTTCGTCGAGGAACCGGCTCACCTGGCGCACGTTGCGCGCGGACTCGGAAACGCCCTTCTTGCCGCCGTCGAGTTCCTCGAGCACCGTCATCGGGATGAAGATGTCGTGCTCCTCGAACCGGAAGATGGCCGAGGGGTCGTGCATCAGCACGTTGGTGTCGAGGACGAAGATGCGACGCCGGGAGGACTGCTTCCTGCGGTTGGCCAATGAGAACTCCGATGGCAGAAGGGTAGAGGACCGGATCGGTAACGGGACGGCGTGCGATCGAGCGCGCGCTCAGAGTGCCGCGGCAGCGGCCAGCACTTCTTCGGCGTGGCCGGGCACCTTGACCTTGCGCCACTCGCGACGCAGTACGCCCCGGGCGTCGAGCAGGAACGTACTGCGTTCCACGCCCATGTACCTGCGGCCGTACATGCTCTTCTCCTTCCAGACGCCGAACAGCTCGCAGGCCGACTTGTCCTCGTCGCTCAGCAGAGCGAAGGGAAAGCGATACCGGTCGCGGAATTTCTCGTGCGAGGCGACGGTGTCGGGGGAGATGCCGACGATTTCGACGCCTGCCTTGCGGAATCTCGGATAGAGGTCGCGAAATGCCTCGCCCTCTCTCGTGCATCCCGAGGTCGCGTCCTTCGGATAGAAATAGACGACGAGGGGTTGGCCGGCGGCCTCGGCCAGCTTCCACCGACCACCGCCGGTGGCCGGCAGGGCGAAGGAGGGTACCTTGCGGTCGAGCGTCGCAACAGGGTGGGCGGCCATGCGGGAGGTCCCTGCGTCAGGACTTCAACGGTTCGAGGATCGCGTCGAGGTTCATGTGGTCGCAGAGGTCCATGAATTCCTCGCGCAGCGCGGCGATGTGAATGCGCGTCGGCACGTGCACGACGATGTAGACCGAGAACATCGGCGCACCGGTGTGGGCAGCGTTGTAGGTGCGGGTCGTGATGTCGCCGATGTCGATGCCGCGCGACGAGAAAAACCCCGACAGCGCGTGCAGCACGCCCGGCTGGTCCAGGCACACGACGTCCGCCGTGTAGGAGACCATGTCGACGCGCGGCGGCCGCTGCTCAGTGCGACGCACCGAGATCGTGAGGCCGGCCGTTTCGCCGAGCTTGTTGAGCTCGGTTTCGAGCTTTGCGAGCGTGTGCCAGTTGCCGGCCACCAGCAACAGCATCGCGAATTCGTTGCCGAGCGCCGTCATGCGGCTCTCGAGCACGTTGCCGCCGCAGTCGGCCACGACGCGCGTCACGTCGAAGACCAGCCCGGTGCGGTCGTTGCCGAGGGCGCAAATCGCGATCAGTTGCTTCATGGTGCGTCGAACTCAGTGTAGCGGCGCAGGGGCCGTGCTGTAATGCGGATTGTGCCTTGCTTCGCCGGATTGCGCTTCAGTAGCATGAGCGGCGACCTGCGCGAGGTGGAACAATGTTCAAGGGGAGCATCCCGGCGCTGATCACGCCGATGCACGACGACGGGAGGCTCGACCTCGCGGGCTGGGACCGGCTGCTCGACTTCCACCTCGCCGAGGGCACGGATGGCGTCGTCGTCGGCGGGACGACGGGCGAATCGCCGACGCTCGAAACCGGGGAGCTCGAGGAACTGGTGCGGCGCGCCAAGGCCCGCGTCGGGGACCGCCTGGCGGTGATCGCGGGGAGCGGCACGAATGCCACGGCGAAGAGCATCGTATTGTCGCGTGCGCTCGAGCGGGCCGGTGCCGATGCCTTGCTTGCCGTCACGCCGTATTACAACAAGCCGACGCAGGAGGGACTCTACCGCCACTTCTGGGCCATGGCCGAGGCGGCAAGCGTGCCGTTACTGGTTTACAACGTGCCGGGTCGCACCGCGTGCGACCTGCTGCCGGAGACCGCCGTGCGCCTGGCGAAACATCCACGGATCGCCGGCATCAAGGAGGCGACGGGAGATCTCTCGCGCGCGGAGGCGATTCTGCATGGCGCCCGCACGGGGTTCCTGCTCCTGAGCGGCGACGACCCGACCGCCGCGGAACTGATGAAGCGCGGCGCGTGCGGCGTGATCTCGGTGACGGCGAACGTGGCGCCACGGGCGATGCACGACATGTGCGCCGCCGCGCTCGCCGGCAATCACGCGCTCGCCGCCACGATCAACGAGAAGCTGATGCCGCTGCATCTCGCGATGTTCGTCGAGTCGAACCCCATCCCGGTCAAGTGGGCGGTGTCCAGGCTGGGCCTGGTGGGGCGCGGCATCCGCCTGCCGCTCACGCCGCTGTCCGAGCGGCTCGAAGACGACGTGCTTGCGGCCATGAAGGCGGCCGGCGTGCGCGGGGCCTGAAAAAAGCGAAACGCCCCTGGCGGGGCGCTTCGGCTTTCTGGCGGAGAGGGTGGGATTCGAACTCCGGCCCAAACTGCTGATCTCAAGGAGTGGTTTCCGGGCAATGCGTGTCGATACCCTCAGAAGTACCCTCACGGCCCGCGTTCAGGAAACCGCCCGCCTTGCCGGCCGAAGCCAGTCTCGGCTCCGAGCGAAATGATACCGCATGAGAACGCGTGAAACTTACGGATCGATCTCGGCGGAATAGCCTGTCACGTCCATGTGCCTGTGCGGCACGCCGATGATGTCGATCGCATCCGCGCCGATGAGGTCGAAGATCAGATGCGAACCCTGCGGGAAGCTTTAGTAACCCTCGGCGACGTCTGGCCGGTGCTTGCCGGAGTGCGGGTGTTCGGCCAGCCAGCGAAACCTGTCATCCAGTGCGCGCATGTACGTCTCGTGCTGAGCTTCGCCCCACTGTTGACGTGTGTAGCGCGCGATGTTCCTGAGGTCGTCGTAGGCTCGTGGCGTGAGCCGAAACGACAGCTTCATTCACCCGTGTCCGCATCGGCGATCAGTTTCTCCACGGAGTAGTCCCGCACGAAGTCGCCCCGCGCTGCCTGCCCCGCGCCTTCGGCGAGATGCGCCCGCAGCGCTTCCAGCTTCGTCTTGCGTTCTTCCAGGACGCGCAGTGCAGAGCGGACCACCTCGCTGGCCGAGCCGTAGCGCCCGCTGGAGACTTCGTTGCGGATGAAAACCTCCCAATGCTCGCCAAGACTTAGACTAGTGGTCGCCATGCGAATCTCCGAGACTACTCATGATTGTTATTTATGAATAATCTTGGTTGGTCAGTCAAGTCCGATCAAGCAGACATTCGCACTGGCGGGCAACACCAGCACCAGTGATGTCCAGTATTTGATGCGGCCATTGCCAGTGGGCCACTTCGGCAACTGGGGATCGTTTCGCGAGAATGTGCTGACCAAACGGGGGCGTTGGGCGGGAAACGGAGAATTCACGGACAGGAAGACGCAAGGCGCGCTTGGCTCCTGCATCACGGCCGGAAGCTTCAAGCAACAACCAACCAAGACTTTGACGCCATCGCATTGGCTGGCAAGAGCGGAACCCCGTTGTCGGCAATTTCAGCCGAAAGACAGGGCCTCGTCACCCAGCCTCGCCTAGAAGCACTGGCACGCGCGAACCACATCGTAAGCGATCAAGCAACCGCGTTCTGGCGTTCTCGCGGTGACGTCGTAGAGGATGCGAACTCGGTTTTCACGTTCCACGGCAGCAGCGCTGCGTAGTCCTCGACCGAGGTCAGCGTTGGCAGCCGCGCGAAGATCAGCGAGAGGTACGCATGCGGTTCGAGCTGGTTCGCTTTGGCGGTTTCGACCAGCGAGGTTCGCGCTCGCCTTCGCGCCATTGACCGTGTCGGAGAAGAGCCAGCCTTTACGACCGACCACGAACGGGCGGATCGCGTTTTCACACCGGTTATTGTCCAGCGCACCTCGCCGTCGCGCAGGAACACGGTGAGCTTCGGCCACTGCCCGAGCGCGTAGTGCACCGCCTTGCCGAGCCCACCCTCGGGCAGCACGCGCGGGGCGAGTGCTTCGAGCCAGGCGTGGAACCGCGCGACGATCGGCGCCGAGTGCTGCTGACGAACCGTCACGCGCTCGGCCGGCGTCACGGGCCGGGCGCGATCCCACAGTGCGCGCTCGATGAGATAGAGCTCGCGGATGAAGGCGAGCGCGGTCTTCGCGTGCGTGGCGGTGTCGGGCTGCGCCTTGCGCGCCTCGTCGAAGCGTCGCCGCGCGTGCGCGAGACACCCGGCGTGCACGAGCCCGAGCGCCTGGGCCACCCCCGCATAGGCCTCGTAGCCGTCGGTGAGGAGGCGGCCGCGGTACCCCTCGAGCAGTCGCGTCTCGTCGCAGTGGATGAGCGGGTGCTCGAACATGCGCTCGTTGAGCAGGTTGATGAACGGCACGATGTGCGTGGCGCCCAGGCGGATCATCCAGCCGGCCATCGTCGCCCGCCCGAGCCCGACGCCGAGCCGCGCGAACTGCGCTTCCTGGCGGTGCAGCGGCAAGCCGTCGACGAACTTCGCCGTCGTGATGTGCGCGAGCAGCGCCGGAGTCGCCAGGCTCTTCGGAAAGAAGGCCGGTGGCACCGGGGCAATGCGCACGCCTTCACGGCAACACGGACAGGCGTACTTCGGCCGCACGTTGCGGATCACGCGCACCTGGGCGGGCTTGAAGTCGAGCTGCTCCGAACTCTCCTCGCCAATCCGTTCGAGCGGCGTGCCGTCGTGCGCATAGACCTTCTCGGCCTCGGGCAGATCGTGGACCACCTCGATGCGCGGCAGCTCGGCGGACAAGGGCTTGCGACCGCGCTTCGCCCGCGCGTGCGCAGGGACCGTGATGGTCTGTGGTGCGGACTCGGCGGCGCGCGCGAAACTGCTTCAGGCAGTCGGACAACAGTCCGCGTCATTCTTTTTGACAAACGACGACAAATAAACTCGTCAACACACTGTCGCGCGACCGCGCCAAGGATATGGCGCGCGATTACGAACCCGCCCGCGACTATGCCGAGCGGCGCGGTATCACCTTCCGCGAGCGCGTGGAACGGGTTGTCGAGATCGTCAAGCAAGCACCCGAGTAAGTGCGCGGCATGTTCGACGGGTTGCGCCTGCCCGCCGAGGGCGGACAGGGGCCGGAAAGGAGGGTGGAGGGAAGACCCGGAGGCGGCGTTGCGCCGCGCCCGTGGCCGGGTGCTCGTCCGTCATGCCCGCGCCGTCGAAGCGATCTTCGCGGCGCAGGACCAAGGCGGCAAGGCCAGCCCCGATCAGGTCAGGGAATTGCAGGAGGCGCGCCAGCGGTTCGAGGAGGTGCGCCCCCACGGCTCGCATGACGCCGAAGCGGCCTACAAGAAGAACTTGCGGCGGAGGCGGCGTCAGGCGACGCCCGGCGCGCAATCCGGGCCCTGCAACTGGAAACCGAGCTGCGCACCGAACCGGCCCGCCGCGCAGATCGTTTCGTGGAACGCTGGCAAAATCTCCACCGAGCCAGCGACCAACGCTATGCGGCGGGCGACTATGCCGGTCACAGGCCGCGCGGGCGGAGATGGGGAACATGGCGCAGAGCCTGGAACGCGACCCGCAGATGGAGTCCCTGCTCCCCAACCGCAAACGCGAACTCGGCATCTCATTCGATTCGGGTATGGGCGTCGGCCGCGACCTCACCCTCACCTTCGGGCTTGGCCGGGGCCGGGGTCTCGGGCTGTAAACCGTCCTATTTACCGCCCCCTCTTCGCCACAGCCCTACGACGCCTAAATCCCTATTGCCAACAACAAATCCTTGCCTTTGCCTGTCCTGGCAGTCCCACGAACAGCCAGCAGGAGGCAACCCGGCCATGCGCCAGCCAGACCGTATCATCCGAATGGACACCGTCCACGACCGCACGGGCCTGTCGCGGTCCACCATCTACCGCAAGATCGCCGAGGGCACGTTCCCGCCCCAGATCAAGATCAGCATCAACGGCGCGGGCTGGCGGGAATCCGACATCGACCGATGGGTCGCCAACCCCGTGGCGTGGCGGCCGGGAAGTGGGCGGACCGCGATGGCGTCTGATCGCGCATTGTCCCGCTCCTGGCGCGTCAGGCCGCCCACGGCGTCGGAGCAGCTTGAGGCGCTGCTGGGATACTGTGTTCCTATGGGCCGACCGCCCAAGCACGATCTTTCCACATGGACCGTCACCGACGATTGGCCGCGCCCCATTCCGGTCACAGAGGCCGAGATCGAGGTGTTCGAGCAATGGTTCGGCGACCTGTTCGATGAACTGTTCGGCCCCGAGGGCTGACCGCTCCTATTGCAATATGAGTTATAGCGCGGTACATATACTCATAACTGGAGGGACGGGATGATCGTTGGCTTTCGGGATGAATGGTTGCGGGCTTTCTTCGTGGATGACGCTCACTCCCGCAACATCCCATCCGACCTGGAAGCCCGGTTGTTCCGCAAGCTCCAGATGATTGATGACGCCGTGACCGATCAGGACTTGCGCGTGCCGCCCAGCAACCATTTCGAGAAGCTGAAAGGCAATCTGGCAGGTCTCCACTCGATCCGCGTCAACAAGCAATACCGGCTGGTCTTCCGCTGGGATGGTGAACGCGGCGAGGCCGATGGAATCTATCTGGACGATCACAGCTACCGATGAGAGCGAGGCAAACCATGCTGACCACCAAGCGCAAGCCGGCGAGCGTCGGCGAGATACTGACCGAAGAGTTCATGGAGCCGATGGGGCTGACGCAGGGGGCGCTCGCCGAGGCGATGGGCGTCCAGCGCAAACACGTCAACGAACTGTGCGGCAACCGCAGGAACGTGACGGCCGCGACGGCGCTGATCCTGGCCCGTGTGTTCGGCAACAGCCCCGACTTCTGGCTCAACGTGCAGCGGCGCAACGATCTTTGGGAGGTGATGAACACACCCAAGGAGCGCGAACGGGTCGAGCGCGCGCGTCCCGTGAAGAAGGCTGCCTGAGCGGGACCATTATTCGAGAAGGAGACAACGCCGATGACCGTGCCGCTCCGAGCCGCCCTCTACCTGCGCGTCTCGACGGCGCGACAGGCCGAGCATGATGTCTCGATCCCTGACCAGAAGCGGCAGGGCGAAGCCTATTGCGCCTCACGCGGCTATCAGCTTGTCGAAACCTACGTGGAACCGGGCGCTTCGGCGACCAACGACCGCCGGCCAGAGTTCCAGCGCATGATCGAGGCGGGCACGTCCAAGCCCGCGCCGTTCGACGTGGTGATCGTCCACTCGTTCAGCCGCTTCTTCCGCGACGCCTTTGATATGGAGTTCTACGTCAGGAAGCTGGCGAAGAACGGCGTCAAGCTGCTGTCGATCACGCAGGAGATCGGTGACGATCCGGTGCATCAGATGATGCGGCAGATCATGGCGCTGTTCGACGAATACCAGTCCAAGGAAAACGCCAAGCACGTCATGCGGGCCTTGAAGGAGAACGCCCGCCAAGGCTTCTGGAACGGCTCGCTTCCTCCTATCGGCTACCGTGTCGTCGCGGCCGAGCAGCGCGGAGCCAAGACCAAGAAGAAGCTGGAAATCGACCCGCTCCACGCCGACACGGTGCGGCTGATCTATCGCCTGGCGCTGGAAGGCGACGGCACGACCGGCCAGATGGGCGTCAAGAACATCGTCTCCTATCTCAACAGCCGCCGCATCTTCACCCGCGACGGCGGGCGCTGGGGCATCGGGCAGGTTCATCGCATCCTGACGCGCCGCACCTATATGGGCGAGCATGAGTTCAACAAGCGCAGCAAGACCAAGGAGCTGAAACCCGTCAGCGAGATCGTGACGGTTCCGGTCCCGCCGATCATCGACCGCGAGACGTTCGACGCGGTGCAGGCATTGCTCAAGGCCCGCAACCCCAAGGTCATGCCATCCGCCGTCATCAGCGGCCCGACCATGCTGACCGGCCTGATCCATTGCGCCAAGTGCGGCGGGGCCATGACCATCCGCACCGGCAAGGGCGGGCGCTATCGCTACTATGCCTGCTCCATGAAGGCGCGGCAGGGACCGACCGCCTGTGAGGGCATGGCCGTGCCGATGGACAAGCTGGACGATCTTGTCGCCAGCCATCTGGAAGACCAGCTTCTCCAGCCCGAGCGGCTGGAAACCATCCTCGCCAGCGTTCTCGACCGGCGGCAGGAGCAATCCGAACGCCGCCGCGAGCATATCGCGGAACTGAACAAGCGCGCCGCCGAATCGGAACTGCGCCTCAAGCGCCTCTACGACGCCATCGAGGCAGGCGTGGCCGACATCGACGACCCGGCGCTGAAAGACCGCATCGACGGCCTCAAGGCCATCAGGGACCAAGCGAAGGCCGACGCCGAGCGCGCCCAAGCCATGCTCGACAACTCTGGCTCCAAGGCCATTACCCCGCAGATGGTCCGCACCTTCGCCAAGACCGCCCGCCAGCGCATCCGTCTCGAAGGCGGCGGCTACCGCCGCGACCACCTGCGCGCGCTCGCCCAGCGCGTCGAGGTCGCGGACGGCGAGGTTCGGATCATGGGATCGAAGACCCGGCTGCTTCAGGCGCTCACCGGAAAAAGCGGCGTAAACTCAGTGCCCACTCAGGGACTGAAGTGGCGGAGAGGGTGGGATTCGAACCCACGTACACCCGTTGAGATGTAACTGGAATTCCAGTCCAGCGCCTTCGACCACTCGGCCACCTCTCCGGCACGGAGGCCGAAGGGTACACGGCACCTGCGCGACGGGCTAGCCCGGGCCAAGCAGGAGGAACCTTCGGCCCGCGTGAGTCAGGCGGGCGCCAGTTCGCTGCGGCAATCGAGGCAGACACAACGCGCACCCGACTGCGCCCGCCGGTGCTGCGCGGTGCTCGACAGGTGCGGCTGGCATCCGCAGCGATACGTCCAGAGATGTGCGCGAACTCGTGCGCGACCGTATCGCGGAGCATCGCCTCGGGCAGCAGTCCGCTGCGGCGGCGGTGTACTCTTTCCTGATGGACTTCGCGACATCGGGCGGACGACTCGTGCTGCGGGCCGGCCTGGCATGGCTGGGCCTCGCCACCCTCGGGAGCTGCGACCGGCAGGCACCCGTCGCGCGCGAGCAGATGTTCAGTGGACCGACGATGGGCACGACCTACCACGTCACGGTGGTCGGCGCCCGCAGGAAGGCCGATGGGCCGCGAGTGCAGGAGTGCATCGACGACGTGCTCGCCCGCGTCGACCGGCGCCTGTCCACGTACTCCGACCAGAGCGAGATCACCGCCTTCAATCGCAGCAGTTCGACGAACTGGGTCTCCGTGTCCGACACGCTGTTCGCCGTCCTTGCCGCGGCCCACCGGGTCAGCGTCGAGACCGACGGCGCCTTCGACATCTCCGTGGCGCCCCTGGTGCGGTTGTGGGGCTTTGGTCCGGCGGGCAACGGCGAGCCCCAGGCGGGAGCGGTGCCGACGCCCGAATTCGTGCACGACGCGACTGCGATTACCGGCTACAGCTGGCTCGAACTGCGCACGACGCCCGACCGGGCTGCCCGCAAGAACCGCACCCCGCTCGAACTCGACGTGAACGGCATCGCGCCCGGTTACGCCGTCGATCGCGTGAGTACGTGTATCGGTCGCGCCGGCTTCGCCGACCACCTGGTCGAGATTGGCGGCGAGATCCGGGCGGCCGGCAAGCGCGGCGACGGACAGCCGTGGCGCATCGCCATCGAGCGACCGATGGCTGGCGAACGCGCGACCTATGCGGCCATCGCGCTCACCGGCATGGCGGTGTCGACCTCGGGCTCGTATCGCGACTTCCGCCGGCTGCCGGACGGGCGAATGATCTCGCACACGATCGACCCACGCCTCGGGGAGCCCGTACGCCATGCCCTGGCGTCGGTCACCGTGGTCCATCCGCGCGCCCAGCTCGCCGATGCCTATGCCACGGCGCTCATGGTCCTCGGGCCGGAAGAAGGTCTCGTGGCGGCCGAGCGGTTGGGGCTGCCGGCCTTGTTCCTCGAGCGGATCGGCCGGTCGGGCGAGTTACGCGAACGCGCCACGGCCGCGTTCGAGCGGCTGCGCATCGCGACGGGACCGGCTTCGCTATGATTCGCCGATGGTCGACCCGTTGACGAAGCTGCGGCGGCGCCCGTTCATGGCGCCGCTCCTGTTGCCGCTGGTCGCGGTTCTGCTCGCGGGCGCGGGTATCTACTGGCTGGGAACCTGGGCGAAGACGACCCTGGTCGTCATGGTGCGTCATGCCGAAGCCGGTGACAGCAAGACGGGCGACCCGGACCTCAGTGCCGCCGGCGAGAAGCGGGCGGAGCAGCTCGGGCTCCTGCTCGACGACCTGCTCGAGGATCGCAAGGTCGACTACCTGTACGCCGCGGACACGAGGCGCGCACAGCAGACGGCTGCCCCGATCGCGAACCAGTTCAGGTTGCCGATCAACGTGCTCGCGAGCAGCCACTGGTCGCGTCTCGCCTCCCGGATCCGGCGCGAGCACCGCGGCAAGACGGTCGTCGTCGTGGGATATGCAACGACGATCCCGGGGGTCATCAGCCAGCTGACCGGTCACGACGTCGCGATGCGTGACGACGAGTACGATGTCGCCTACATCGTCGTGGTCCCCAGCCCGGGGGAAACGCGAGTGCTGCGCGTTCGTTATGGGACAGGCTCGGGGTCGCCACAGGACCACGTCGAGAAACACGAACTAACCGTATAATTCATATCGTTTTTCCGGCCCCCGCTGCCAAGGCACGTTGCACGAACGCCGCGTGTTCCGTGATGCGGAGGTCGGCAAGCACAGAGTCCTGGATGCGGCCGTCGGCGCCGATCAGGTACGTGCCGCGCCGGACGCCGAATCCGAGCGGGCCGTCGACGCCGTAAGCCTTGACGGCCTTCTTGGCGGGATCGGCGAGCAGCGGAAAATTGAGGTCGTGCTTCGCGGCGAACTTGCGATGCGACGCAGCGTTCTGCGGACTCACGCCCACCACTCGCAGCCGCGCGGCGACGAGGTCTTTCTGCAGGTCGCGGAACGTGCATGCCTCCCTGGTGCAGCCGGGCGTGAAGTCGGCAGGATAGAAATAGAGGATCAGCGGGCCAGCTTTCAGCAGCGAAGCAAGCGTGTGACGATTGCCGTCCTGGTCCTCGAGGTCGAATTCCGGGGCCTGGGTGCCGTTCTTGAGCATGGTCACTCCTTCGATTGCGGTGTCGCCCGCGTGAAATCCGCTTCCATGACGCGGTAACCGGCGTCGTTCATGCCGCAGCGTGCATACGTGCGTTGTGCCGCGACGTTGTCCGTTGCCACGTACAGTCGCAGTCCACAGGCACCGTTCGTGCGACGCACGAGCGCAGCAACGTGCTCGTAGAGTGCGCGGAATACACCGTTGCGGCGCGCCGCCGGCACGACGTAGACGCTCTGCAGCCACCAGAACTGGCCGTCGCGCCAGTCGCTCCATTCGTACGTGACCATGAGCTGGCCGACCGCGCTGCCGGACTCGTCCTCGGCGACGAAATAGCGGCCGTGCGCGGCATTCCCGAGTGTCACGGCCACTCCCCGCCGGACGACGTCGGCGGCGAGGCTGCGATGCTCGGTTTCACGTGCCATCGCCTCGTTGCCGCCGGCGAGGAACTCGAGGTCGGCGGGCGTCGCATCGCGTACGCGGATTGTGCAGGACATCGCAGCATCATAGCGGCAGCGCCGCCGTCGGTTGCGGGCGAGGGGGCCGGTGCTACAATGCGCGCCCTCGTGTGGGGCGGTAGCTCAGCTGGGAGAGCGTCGCGTTCGCAATGCGAAGGTCGAGGGTTCGATCCCCTTCCGCTCCACCACTCCTTGTCCCGCACGCCGTGACGATCGCACGCCCCGGTAGCTCAGTGGATAGAGCGACCGCCTCCTAAGCGGTAGGTCGTCGGTTCAACTCCGGCCCGGGGCGCCACTTCACCGCCGGCGTCACGCTGGCTCATTCGTAGCCGAGCCTGCACATGACGGAGCCGGCAATTCGCGCGGGCCTGCCGCGCATGTCGGGTGTCCCTTTCAGGCATTTCCGCGTCGGATTCGGCCATCTCAAAACCCCAGCAGACTTCCGCGGGGCACACCGTGACGCAGCGCAGTCCCGACAGCGGAATGAATACGATTTCGATAAACTACCCGGCCCTCCCCGGACCTCCGTGTCGAGGGGCGGACCGCTGTCCGTCACATGCGATATTGCCGCAACATCGAGCCATGAACGAGCCACGAGCCATGCTGCCGCCGAGCCCCCTCGCGGCCGGCAACGATTCGTATGTCGAGGCGATGTACGAGCGTTTTCTGGCGCAGCCGGGCTCGATCGACGCACGCTGGCGCCGGTACTTCGAGAGCCTCGGACCGACCGGCGGCGACGTGCCGCACGGCCTGATCGTGGCCGAGTTGGCCCGCCGTGCGCAGGCCCCCCGGGTCACGATCGCGGGGCCCCCGCCGACACCGGATGTTGCTCCCCCGGCCGCCGCCGGCCACGCGGCGAAGCAGGGTGCCGTCTCGCGGATGATCCAGATCTACGCCAACCGCGGGCACCTGGTTGCCGATATCGATCCCCTGGGACTGCTCGTCCGTCCGACACCGAAAGTGCTGACGCTCGATTACCTGGGCCTGGGCGAGGGCGACCTCGAGTCGGAGTTCCTGACCGGCAGCCGCAACGAGGCCATCAAGCCGCGGCTGCGCCTGCGCGAGATCCTCGCGCAACTCAAGCAGATCTACTGCGGCACCATCGGCGCCGAATTCGCGCACGTTTCGGACGAGACGGAGCGACTCTGGCTGCAGGACAGGTTCCAGGTCGGGCGCATGACGCAGCATTTCGGCGCCGATCAACGCCGGGAAATCCTGTGGCACCTGACGATGGCCGAGGGCCTCGAGCGGTACCTCTCCACCCGGTACCCCGCGCAGAAACGGTTCTCGCTCGAGGGCGGCGACAGCCTGATTCCGCTGCTCGAACAGGTGCTCCAGTGCGGTGGCACCAGCGGTGTCGAGGATCTCGTCGTCGGCATGGCGCATCGTGGCCGGCTGAACGTGCTCGTCAACGTGCTGGGCAAGGCTCCCGAGGCATTGTTCTCCGAGTTCGAGGGCAAGTACGACCTCAAGAAGCTCAAGGGTTCCGGCGACGTGAAGTACCACAAGGGCTTCTCCTGCGACGTACGCACGTCCGGCGGCAACGTCCACGTAGCGCTCGCGTTCAACCCTTCACACCTCGAGGTCGTCAATGCCGTCGTCGAAGGTTCGGTGCGCGCCCGCCAGGAACGCCGGGGCGACGCCCGCGGCGAGAAAGTCCTGCCCGTTTTGATCCACGGCGACTCTGCGTTCGCCGGGCAGGGAGTGATCCAGGAAACGCTGCAGATGTCGCAGGCCCGCGGTTTCTCTACCGGCGGAACGCTGCACCTGATCGTGAACAACCAGGTCGGCTTCACGACGAGCGACCCGCGTGACACGCGTTCGACGCTGTACTGCAGCGACGTCGCGAAGATGATCGAGGCGCCGATCCTGCACGTGAACGGCGACGACCCCGAAGCGGTCGTGTTCGCGGCCCGGTTCGCGGTCGACTATCGCATGAAGTTCCGCAAGGACGTCGTGATCGACCTGGTCTGCTATCGTCGTCTCGGACACAACGAGGCCGACGAGCCCGCGGCGACCCAGCCGGTCATGTACTCAGCGATCCGCAAGAAGCCCACGACCCGCCAGCTCTATGCAGAGAGGCTCGTGCGCGAGGGCGTGCTGGCGCAGGCCGACGTCGACGACATGGTGGAGCAATATCGGCGCGGCCTCGACGAAGGCAAGCCACAGGCGCGCAACGTGCTCGGGCTGATCGGCAACAAGCACACGGTCGACTGGACGCATTTTCACGACATCGACTGGACCGAGACCGTCGCCACCTGCGTCAAGCCCGCGCTGCTCAAGGAACTCGCAGCGAAAGTCACCACGTTTCCCGACGGCTTCACTCTCCACCGCCAGGTGCAGAAGATCTTCGACGACCGGCGCCGCATGGCCGCGGGCCAGCAGGTGGTCGACTGGGGCTTTGCCGAGACGCTCGCCTACGCGTCGCTGCTCGACGAAGGTTTCGAAGTACGCCTGACCGGCCAGGACAGCGCCCGCGGCACGTTCTTCCACCGCCACGTCGTCGGCCACGACCAGGCGAGCGGCACCACCTACGTTCCGCTCGAGCACGTGAAGCCCGGTCAGCCGCGCTTCCGGGTGACGGATTCGCTGCTCTCCGAGGAGGCGGTGCTGGGGTTCGAATACGGCTATTCGATCACGGACCCGAACTGCCTCGTGATCTGGGAAGCCCAGTTCGGCGATTTCGCGAACGGCGCGCAGGTCATCATCGACCAGTTCATCTCCTCGGGCGAGGCGAAGTGGGGGCGGTACTGCGGGTTGACGCTGTTCCTGCCGCACGGCTACGAGGGGCAGGGCCCGGAGCATTCCTCCGCACGACTCGAGCGGTTTCTGCAGCTCTGCGCCGAGAACAACATGTCCGTCTGCGTGCCGTCGACGCCCGCGCAGATGTTTCACATGCTGCGCCGGCAGATGGTGCGCACGTTCCGCAAGCCGTTGATCGTGATGACGCCGAAGAGCCTGCTGCGTCACAAGCTCTCGGTCTCGGCGTTCGAGGACCTGACGCGCGGCTCGTTCCGCGAAGTCATCGACGAGATCGACGACCTGCCGCCCGAGTCGATCGACCGGGTCGTCTTCTGTTCGGGCAAGGTGTACTTCGACCTGCTCGAGCAGCGCCGCGCCGGCGACACGCGCAACGTCGCCATCGTGCGGGTGGAGCAGCTTTATCCGTTCCCGGCGGAGGAGTACGCCCGAACCCTGGCTCGCTATGCGAAGGCGCGCGAGGTGGTCTGGTGCCAGGAGGAGCCCCAGAACCAGGGCGCATGGTACCAGGTCCGCCACCGGCTGCAGGAGCCGCTCAGGCACCACCAGGAATTGCTGTACTCGGGTCGTCGACCCGCGGCGGCGCCGGCGACAGGCATCCTGCAGATGCATGCCACCGAGCAGCACGGCCTCGTCACGGCCGCGCTCACCGCCGCGACGAAGGAAAGCACGTCGCGCGCGACCAACCGGTTGCGCGCGACCGGCAGCACCAGGAAGAAGGCCCCATGAGCACGATCGAAGTCCGTGTACCGCAATTGCCGGAATCCGTGGCGGACGCCACGCTCGTGGCCTGGCGCAAGCAGCCCGGCGACGCGGTGAGTCGTGACGAGAACCTCGTCGACCTCGAGACCGACAAGGTCGTGCTCGAAGTGCCGGCCCCGACGGCGGGCGTGTTACGCGAACTGAAGGTGCAGAACGGCGCGACCGTGACCGGTGGCCAGGTCCTCGCAACGATCGAGGAAGGCGGCAAGGCAGCCGCCGGTCCGGCAGGCAGGAGGAGCGCCGCTGCCCCCGCCGCTGCCCCCGCCGCTGCTGCGCCCGCGAGCTCGGACGATGCCAGGGGCCAGGGCGAGAAGCTCGCCCCGTCGGTCCGGCGGCTGGTCGAGGAGCACAAGCTGGAACCTTCGGGCATCGCCGGTTCGGGCCGTGACGGCCGCATCACCAAGGGCGACGTGCTGGCGCACCTCGCGGACAAGGACTCGCGGCCGCCGCCTGCGATTGCCATCACGCCTGCCGCTGCGAAGCCGCCGGCTCCGCCACCGGAATTGCCCGTCGCTGAACGTGGCGAGCGGCGCGTACCGATGACCCGGCTGCGAGCACGCATTGCCGAACGCCTGGTGCAGGCGCAGTCGACGGCCGCGATGCTGACCACCTTCAACGAGGTCGATCTAAAGGCCGTCAACGAGCTGCGCGCAAAGTACAGGGAACGCTTCGAGAAGGAGCACGGTGCGCGCCTCGGCTTCATGTCCTTCTTCGTGAAGGCCTGTGTCGAGGCGTTGAAGCGCTTCCCCGTGGTCAACGCCTCGGTCGACGGCAACGACGTCGTCTACCACGAGTACTACGACGTGGGCGTCGCGGTCTCGACCGACCGCGGCCTGATCGTGCCGGTGCTGCGCGACGCCGACCTGCTGTCATTCGGCGCGCTCGAGAAGTCCGTGGTCGCCTACGCGACGCGGGCGCGCGAGGGCCAGCTCACGCTCGAGGAACTCACCGGCGGGACGTTCACGATCACGAACGGCGGCGTCTTCGGCTCGCTGCTCTCGACGCCGATCCTGAACATGCCGCAGAGCGCGATCCTCGGCATGCACAAGATCCAGGAACGGCCCGTCGTCATGGACGGGCAGGTCGTGGTGCGGCCGATGATGTACCTGGCGCTGTCGTACGACCACCGCATCATCGACGGCCGCGAAGCCGTCCAGTTCCTGGTCGCGGTCAAGGAGAGCCTCGAGGATCCTGCCCGGCTGCTGCTGCAGATCTGAGGAATTCAATTCTCCTACGGAGTGTCCATGCCTGAGGTTCCCACTTCCTTCGACGTCGTCGTGATCGGCGGCGGACCCGCGGGCTACCCGTGCGCGATCCGCGCCGCGCAGAACAAGCTCAAGGTGGCGTGCATCGACGAGTGGAAGAACCTCGACGGTTCATACGCGTTCGGCGGCACCTGCCTGAACGCGGGTTGCATCCCTTCCAAGGCCCTGCTCGAGTCCTCGGAGCTCTACCATCGGGCGCACTCGGAATTCGCCGCGCACGGCATCACCGCTGCGGGGCTCGCGTTCGACGTCTCGACGATGCAGAAACGCAAGTCGGGCATCGTCAAGGCGTCGACGCAGGGCATCGCCGGGCTGTTCAAGGCCGCCGGCGTCACGGCGCTGCAGGGCCACGGCAGGCTCCTCGCGGGCAACCGGGTCGAATACACCGCCGCAGACGGCAGCAAGCGCGAACTGGTCGCCAGGCACGTCGTGCTGGCCACGGGCTCGCAGCCCATGGCCCTCAAGTCCGTGCCGTTCGACGGCAAGCGCGTGGTCGATTCGTGGGGCGCGCTCGAGTTCGACTCGGTGCCGCAGCGCCTCGGGGTGATCGGAGCCGGCGTGATCGGACTCGAGCTCGGCAGCGTCTGGCGACGCCTCGGGGCCGAGGTCGTGGTGCTCGAGGCGCTGGATAAGTTCCTCGGGATGGCCGACCAGGCCGTCGCCAAGGAAGCGCTGCGGCACTTCAGGAAGCAGGGGCTCGACATCCGGCTCGGGGCCAGGGTCACCGGGGTTGACACGAGCGCGAAGGAGGGCGTCACGCTGAGATTCATGGATGCGAAGGGCGAGCAGGCGGTGACGGTCGACAAGGTCGTGGTCGCGATCGGACGCCGTCCGTTCACGGACGGCCTGCTCGGCGAGGGCACCGGCGTCCAGGTCGACGAGCGCGGGTTCATCCAGGTCGACGACCAGTGCCGCACTCCGGGGGCCGGCAACGTGTGGGCCATCGGCGACGTCGTGCGGGGCCCGATGCTCGCACACAAGGGCAAGGAAGAGGGCGTCGTGGTTGCCGACCTCATCGCGGGCCAGCACGGCGAGGTGAACTACAAGGTCGTGCCCTCGGTGATCTACACCGCGCCCGAGATCGCCTGGGTCGGCCAGACCGAGGAACAGGTCAAGGAAGGCGGCCGCGCATACAAGGTCGGGTCGTTCCCGTTCATGGCGAGCGGGCGGGCGCGGGCGATGGAGGCGCCGGCCGGGTTCTGCAAGGTGATCGCCGCACAGGACGACGACGAGATCCTGGGCGTCCACATCATCGGGCCGATGGCCGGTGAACTGATCGCCGAAGCCGTGCTGGCCATGGAATATTCCGCGAGCACCGAAGACCTCCAGCGCACGATCCACGCACATCCCACGCTGAGCGAGGCGTTGCACGAAGCCGCGCTCGGTGCCGACAAGCGGGCGATCGATTACCCCAACAAGTGACAGGCGGCGGGTGAAGAGTGAATGGCGAGTAGTGAATAGTCGAAGGTGCAGCGGAGGCTGACACTGCACTGTCCCTCCGACCAGTCACTGTTCACCCGTCCCTCGTCCTCAGGCACTTCGCCGCGCGCTCACGACGTTCGGCAGCGTCGAGAAGCGCGACAGCAGCCGGCTCAGCTCGTCGAGCCCGTGCACCTTCACGGTGACGTCCATCGTGGCGATGTTGTCCGCCGCGTTGGTCGAGGTGTTCATGGCCTCGATGCCGATGCGCTCGTCGGCCAGCACGCCCGAGATGTCGCGTACGAGTCCGCGCCGGTCGAACGCCTCGATCCGCACCCGCACCGGGAAGGTGCGTTCGTCGGTGGGCGCGCCCCAATCCACCGTGATCACGCGCTGCGGTTTCTCCTCGCGCAGTCGCAACAGGTTCGGGCAGGTGGCCCGGTGGATGCTGACCCCGCGCCCGACGGTGATGTACCCGAGGATTTCCTCGGGCGGCACGGGTCGGCAGCAGCGCGCGATCGTGCTGAGCAGGTCGCCGACGCCGTCGATGATCATGCCGGGCGCATCGCCGGCGAGCGGGGGTTTGGCGAGCCGCGGCGGCCGCGACGGTTCCTGCACGTGCAGCCGGCGATGGATCACGCCCGCCACCTGAGCCAGCGTGAGCTCGCCCTCGCCGAGGCCCTGGTAGAGAGCGTCGGCGTTCGCCAGCCCGAGGTCGGCCAGGATCTCGGGCAGCGGCGGAGCGCGCACGCCGAGCCGTTCGAGCTCGCGTTCGAACATCTGCCGTCCCTGTTCCCGGTTCTGCGCCTCGTCCTGCTTGCGAAACCACGCGCGCACCTTGGCACGGTTGCGCTGGGACGCGAGGAATCCCAGCGCCGGCACCAGCCAGTCCCGGCTCGGGTGGGGCTGCTTCGCCGGAATGATCTCGACCGTGTCGCCGTTGGCAAGGCGGTGGTCCAGCGTCACCATGCGGCCGTTGACGCGCGCGCCGCGGCACCGGTGCCCGAGGTCGGTGTGCACCTGATAGGCGAAGTCGAGCGGGGTGGCGCCCCTGGGCAGGTCCACCACCTCGCCCCGGGGGCTCAGCGCGTAGACGCGATCGCCGAAGACCCCCGCCTGCAGGTCCGCGAGCAGGTCCGGTTCGACGCCGGCACGCCGTGCCGGCTCGAGCAGCTGCCGCAGCCACACGATCTTCTGCTGGAAGCTCGCTTCGGCCTGGCGGTTCTCCTTGTATTGCCAGTGCGCGGCGACCCCCAGCTCGGCGTGCTCGTGCATCTCGCGCGTGCGTATCTGCACTTCGAGCGGCAGCTTGCCCGGCCCGATCACCGCCGTGTGCAGCGAGCGATAGTAGTTCTCCTTGGGCGTGGCGATGTAGTCGTCGAACTCGCCCGGGACGTACGGCCACAATCCGTGGACGATGCCGAGCGCGGCGTAGCACTCGGCGACGGTGTCGACGATCACGCGCACGGCGAGCACGTCCATGAGCTGCTCGAAGCGCAGTCCCTTGCGCTGCATCTTCCGCCAGATGCTGTAGATGTGCTTGGGCCGGCCGGTCACCTCGCCGCGGATGCCGAGCAGGTCGAGCTCGCGACCGAGGTCGCGCCGCACGTCGGCGATGTACTGTTCACGCTCCGCACGCTTCGACTTGAGCCAGCCCGCGATGCGGCGATACTCCTCCGGCTGGCTGTACCGGAACGCGAGGTCCTCGAGCTCCCACTTGAGGTGCCAGATACCGAGCCGGTTCGCGAGCGGGGCATAGATCTCGTGGGTCTCGAGCGCCGCGCGACGCAGCTCCGCGTCCGCTGCACCCTTCATGCCCCGCAGCTGCACGAGCTGCCAGGCGAGGCGCAGCAACACCAGTCGCACGTCGGACGCGAGCGCGAGCAGGAGCTTGCGCAGCCGCTCGGCCTGAATCGGCTTCATGACCTCGCCTGGGTTCCAGTCGGCCGGGATGCCGCTGTCGCCGACTTTCTCCAGCTCGAGTGCGAGTCGCAAGGCCGTTTCGCCGAACGTACTCGATGCCGTGGTCGCGTCCAGCACGCGCCCGTGCAGGAGCGGCACCAGCAGCCCTGCGAGCAGCACGTCGTCGTCGGCCTGCAGCAGCGCGAGCGCGGCCAGCAGCTCCACGCTCCTGAGTGCGTGCTCGTCCTGCGGCAGCGCCGCGATCGCGTCGAGCGCCGATCGCACGCGGGGCGAGAGCGAGCGGATGTCGATTTCGGCGGGCTTCATGCGAACGGCGGTCCGGCAGGGTGCGCGGCCAGGGGGTCGCCGCGAACCAAAGACGTTATGATACGGCCACGACTTTCGTGGCTGCGTGCCGGGTGGTGGCTTGGCGAGAATCAACCGTGGCGGACGGCGCTGGACGCTGGCGGCGGGTGGCGCTGTGACGGCCGGTGGGTCCGTCCGCATCCTCGGCATCGATCCGGGCTCGCAGGCGACGGGTTTCGGCATCGTGGACTGGAGCGGAGGGCACGCCCACTACGTCGCGAGCGGCGCGATCCGCACGCGCGGTGACTCGTTCCCGCCACGCCTGCGGCAGATCTTCGACGGCGTCCTCGAACTGGTGCGCGAATACCGTCCGGCCGAAGTGGCGATCGAGCGCGTCTTCATGCATCGCAATGCCGACAGCGCGCTCAAGCTCGGCCAGGCCCGTGGGGCTGCCATCTGCGCGGCCTATTCCTCGGCCTCGCACCTCTACGAATATGCCCCGCGCGAGGTGAAACTCGCGATCGTCGGCCAGGGCGGTGCGCAGAAGGAACAGGTACAACTGATGGTGCGCCGGCTGCTGTGCCTCGAGGGCGAGCTGCAGTCGGATGCTGCGGATGCGATCGGGCTCGCGCTGTGCCATGCCTACTGCCGCACCGCCGGGCAGGCGGTGGACGCCGCGGCGTTTGCCGTGCCGGGGGCGCCGTCTTGATCGGGTTCCTCCGGGGCCGACTCGCCGCCAAACATCCGCCCGTCCTGCTGCTCGACGTCCACGGGGTGGGCTACGAGCTGGAAGCGCCGATGTCCACGTTCTACGGACTGCCGGCCGTCGGGGCCGAAGTGGGCCTGCACACGCACCTCGTCGTGCGCGAGGATGCGCATGTGTTGTTCGGCTTCGGCACCGAGCGCGAGCGCGCCCTGTTCCGGGAGCTGATCAAAGTGTCCGGCGTGGGCCCACGCATCGCGCTCGGGATCCTGTCGGGCGCGAGCGTCGACGAGTTCCACCGTTGCGTCGAGACCGAGGACACGGCCTCGCTCACGCGCATCCCGGGCATCGGTCGCAAGACCGCCGAGCGCCTGATCGTCGAGATGCGTGATCGCCTGCAGGCGCTCGCGAGCGGACAGGCGTTTGCGCCGCGCGGCAGCCCGGCAGCTGCGCCCGGTGCCGCACCGAGCCCCCAGGCAGAGGCCTTCAGCGCCCTGGTCGCCCTCGGCTACAAGCCGCCCGAGGTCACGCGCCTGCTGGCGAAGGTGGATGCGTCGGTCACGACGACCGAGGACCTGATCCGACAGGCCCTGCGCGCGGCGAGCGCCTGATGGGCGCGAGGTACAGGACGAATCGCCCGTGACGATCGAACCCGACCGCGTCGTCTCGGCCGGCACCCAGCGCGACGAGGAAGCCTACGATCGTGCCGTGCGCCCGAAGACGCTCGCCGACTATGTCGGCCAGCCGGCGATGAAGGCACAGATGGAGATCTTCATCGTCGCCGCGCGCAACCGCGGCGAGGCGCTCGACCACACGCTGATCTTCGGTCCGCCGGGCCTCGGCAAGACCACGCTCGCGCACGTCATCGCGAACGAGCTCGGCGTGGGCTTCAAGCAGACGTCGGGTCCGGTGCTCGAGCGACCCGGCGACCTCGCCGCGCTGCTCACGAACCTGCAGCCGAACGAGCTCCTGTTCGTCGACGAGATCCATCGCCTGAGTCCCGTGGTCGAGGAGATCCTCTATCCCGCGCTCGAGGACTTCCAGCTCGACATCATGATCGGCGAGGGACCGGGGGCGCGCTCGATAAAGATCGACCTGCCGCCGTTCACGCTGGTCGGCGCCACGACCCGCGCCGGCCTGCTCACCTCGCCGCTCCGGGACCGTTTCGGCATCGTGCAGCGGCTCGAGTTCTACGGCCACGACGAGCTGCAGCGCATCGTGCAGCGCTCGGCCGGCATCCTCGGCGTGGGGACCGATCCGGCAGGCGCGGCGCAGATCGCAACGCGCTCGCGCGGCACGCCGCGCATCGCCAACCGGCTGCTGCGCCGGGTCCGCGACTTCGCCGAGGTCAAGGCGGGCGGGCGCATCACGCAGGACGTGGCGCGCGCGGCGCTCGACCTGCTCGACGTCGACCCGCAGGGGTTCGACCCGATGGACCGCCGGCTGATGCTGACGATCATCGAAAAATTCGCCGGCGGGCCGGTGGGCGTCGACAGCCTCGCGGCGGCGCTCGGCGAGGAGCGCGGCACGATCGAGGACGTGATCGAACCGTTCCTGATCCAGCAGGGATACATCATGCGCACGGCGCGCGGCCGAGTCGCGGCACGCAACGCTTACCTGCATTTCGGGCTGGCGCCGCCTGCGCCCGAGGCACGCCCGGGAACGCTCGGGCTCTTCGAAGGCTGACGAGGTGACCGGCGCATGATCGGCGACCATTCCATAGTCACGTTGCTGCTGCACGCGAGCCTGGTCGTGCAGGTCGTGCTGCTGCTGCTGCTCGCCGCCTCCGTGTCCTCGTGGGCCATCATCCTGGGCAAGCGCCGCGTGCTGCGCAAGGCGCGCCAGTCCGCCGACAGGTTCGAGGACTCGTTCTGGTCCGGCGGCGAGCTCGCCGCGCTGTTCAAGTCGCTGGACGGCAGTTCGCCGACCGGGATGGCGGACATCTTCGTCTCGGGGTTCCGCGAGTTCTCGCGGCTCAGGTCACAGGGCCTCGTCGGCACGCAGCTGCTCGACGGCAGTCGCCGCGCGATGAAAGTCGCGCAGCTCAAGGAAACCGACCGGCTGGAGCAGAGCCTCTCCACGCTCGCGACGATCGGTTCCACCAGTCCATACGTCGGCCTGTTCGGCACCGTCTGGGGCATCCTGATGGCGTTCCAGGGGCTCGGCAACGTGCAGCAGGCCACGCTCGCAACGGTCGCCCCGGCGATCGCCGAGGCGCTGGTCGCGACCGCGATGGGCCTGTTCGCGGCGATCCCGGCCGTGATCGCGTACAACCGCTACGCCGATCAAGTCGGGCGCCTCGAGCTGCGCTACGACACGTTCATGGAGGAACTCTCCACGATCCTGCAGCGCCATGCCGGCGTGGCGGCGGCCTGAGGCGATCGCACGATGTCCTCCAGTCGTCGCCGCCGCAAGCTCATGGGCGAGATCAACGTCGTGCCCTACATCGACGTGATGCTGGTCCTGCTGATCATCTTCATGGTGACGGCGCCGATGCTGAGCCAGGGCATCAAGGTCGACCTGCCCCAGGCGGCCTCGGAACCGATTCCTTCGGAGCGGCTCGATCCCCTGCTGCTCAGCGTCGATGCGACCGGTGCGATGTACCTGAACCTCGGCAATCCGCGCCAGTCGCTCGAGCCGGCCCGGCTGCTCGAGCTGGCCTCGGCGGCACTGCGCCGGGAACCCGAGCGTCCCGTGCTGGTCAAGGCTCACAAGGCCGTGGCGTATGGGCGGGTCGTGGAGGGCATGGTGTTGCTGCAGCAGGCTGGCGCGCGCAAGGTCGGATTCGTCACCGAGCCCATTGCGGCCGAGCCCAGGGCCGGGCAGCGCTGACGGATGGCCCGGTCGTCCCGCGCCGCTGTGCCGGCCTGGTTCGGGTCGGCACTGCTGCACCTTGCGTTCCTGGTCGTGATCGTCGTGGCGGCGATGCGCTGGCGCAGCGATCCCGAGCCGCCGCCGCTGGCCATCGAAGGCGACATCGTCCGGTACGAAGACCTGCCGGCTTCCGTCCGTGCCGGCAAGCGGCTGCGCGAAGAGATACCGGCGCCGGTCGCCGAACCGCCGCCCGACATCGAGTCCGAACCGGCATCACCGCCTCCCGAGCCCGCCGCCGCGACGCAGGAGCGGGCAGCCGAGGCCGCGCGGCGCGAGCAACGGGACCGCCTGGTGTCCGAGCGGCGGGTCGCCGACGAGCGGCGTGCCGTGCAGGAGGCGTCGCTACGCGCGGCAGCGGAACGGACCGCTGCGGCCGAGCGCGCCGCCGCGCAGCAACGTGCGGTCGACGAACAGCGGCAGCGCGACGAGGCGGCGGCAAAGCAGCGCCAGGCCGAGCAGGAGCGGGTGGCTCGCGAGACGAAGCTCGAGTCGCAGCGTGAGGCGGAGCTGCGACGTGCGCTCGCGAGCGAGGAAGAAGGCGAGGCCGTGGCACGGTCCGGCGTCGTCGACGAATACAAGGCGCTGCTCGTGCAGGCGATCGAGCGCAACTGGATCCGGCCGCCCTCGGCGCGAGCGGGCCTGCAATGCACGCTCTACGTGACGCAGGCCCCCGGCGGCACGGTGCTCGGCGTCGATTTCGGCGACTGCAACGGCGACCAGGCCGTGCGGGAATCCGTGGCCAATGCCGTGTATCGTTCGTCCCCGCTGCCGGCCCCGCGCGACCCACGGGCGTTCGAGCGCAGGCTGGTGATGGTCTTCAAGCCCACGGAGTAGAACCTTGACGATGTCTGCGCGCACGCCGACTCGATCGATCGGAACCCTGGCCCTGCGTCGCGTGCCGGCGATCGCCGCCATACTTCTCGCGTGCCTGTCGCCGCCTGCGCTCGCGCAACTGCGCCTCGACATCACCCAGGGCGTGCGCGACGCGGTGCCGATCGCCGTGCTGCCATTCGGCGGCCAGGTGGAAGGCGGCCCGGACGACGTCGGAGCCGTGATCGCGAACGACCTGCAGTCGAGCGGTCGCTTCCGTCCGCTCGAACGGCGCGACCTGGCGGCGCGGCCGACGTCCGGCGCGGCGATCCGGTTCGAGGACTGGCGCCTGCTGCGCTCGGATTTCATCGTCGTCGGACGGGTCGAGCCGGCAGATGCAGGCCTTGCGGTGACCTTCGAACTGTTCAACGTCCAGACGGGACAACCGCTGCTCAGCGAGCGCATCGCCACCACCGAGCAAGGGCTGCGCGCCACGGCTCACCGGATCGCAGACCTCGTGTTCGAGCGGCTGACGGGCATCCCGGGCGCGTTCTCCACCCGGATCGCGTACGTGTCCGTCGAAGGGCGGCCACCCCGCCAGCGCCATCGACTCGTCGTCGCCGACGCCGATGGCTACAGCCCGCGCACGATCACCGAGTCGTCCGAGCCGCTCATGTCGCCCGCCTGGTCGCCCGACGCACAGAGCCTTGCCTACGTCTCGTTCGAGGGGAAGGCCTCGGCGATCTACGTGCAACGCCTCGCGTCGGGCGAACGGCGGCGAGTGTCTGCGCGCCTCGGCATCAACGGCGCGCCGGCCTGGTCGCCGGAC
Organism: uncultured Gammaproteobacteria bacterium; assembly: GCA_963714645.1. GTDB lineage: Bacteria > Pseudomonadota > Gammaproteobacteria > Steroidobacterales > Steroidobacteraceae > RPQJ01. The sequence continues at coordinate 15,300 of CAVQQX010000082.1, read as the reverse complement.
GGGAGTCGGCTCGCGCTCACGCTCTCCCGCGACGGCAACCTCGACCTCTACGTGCTCGAGCTCGCGACGCAGACGCTCACGCGGCTCACGACCGACAGCTCGATCGACACGGAGCCGGAATGGGCGCGCGACGGGTCGAGCCTGTACTTCACGTCCGACCGGGCCGGCAATGCGCAGGTCTACCGGATCGGGGCCGCCGCCGGGCAGGAACCGCAGCGCCTCACGTTCACGAACGGCTACAACGCGCGGCCCCGGGTCGCGCCGGACGGCCAGTCGCTCGCGCTCGTGACGCTCGACCGCGGCGGCTTCCGCATCGCGACGTTCGACCTGAAGACGCGCAACCTGCACGTGCTGACCGAGGGCAACCAGGACGAGTCCCCGAGTTTCGCCCCCAACGGTGCGGCCCTGATCTATGCCACCCGCGCCGGCGGTCGCGGGGCACTCGCGACGGTTTCCACCGACGGCCGCTTCCAGCAGCGGCTGAGTTCCGAAACGGGCGACGTGCGCGAGCCCGTGTGGGCGCCCGCGCCCGCGGCGCGCCGATGAAGCCCGGCCGGCTGCGAGGTATCATTCGCGACCGTCACGCCGCATCGCGCGGCCCGATCCGCTCGAGGAGCCCGCTCAACATGAAATTTACCCACGTCGCTGCCGCCGCCGTGCTCGCGCTCGGCCTCGCGGCCTGCCAGAAACCGAAGCAGGTCCTGCCCGAGGCCACGACGCACGCGCCGGTTGAAGTCACCACTGAGGGGGCGCAGACGAGCGGGCTCGGCACGGATGGGCCCGCGGCCGGCGCGACGACGATGGCCGAAGCACAGCGCCAGGCGCTGGCTGCGCTGCAGGCGCGCAACGTCGTCTATTTCGACTACGACAGCAGCGAGATCCGGCCCGCCGACGACGCCATCGTCTCCGCGCACGCGTCCTACCTGAGCAAGTACGCGAACGCTCGCGTCCGGCTCGAAGGACACACCGACGAGCGCGGTTCGCGTGAGTACAACATCGGGCTCGGCGAGCGCCGCGCCCAGACGGTGCGTCGCGCGCTGATGCTGCAGGGCGTGAAGGAATCGCAGATCACCACGGTGAGCTACGGCGAGGAACGTCCGCTGGCCGAAGGTTCCGACGATGCGGCCTATGCGCAGAATCGTCGCGTCGAGCTCGTGCAGGCGCCCTGATCCATGAGCGGCACTCACGCGTGCGGCCGCCTGCTCGCCGGCGTCGCACTGCTCGCGGCCTGGCTGCCGACGGCACACGCGCAGTTCGGAGGCACGGCCAGCAACAAGGAACTCGAGGCGCGGGCGGAGCAGACCGACACGCGCATCGACGCGCTCGAGAGCCGCCTGAACCAGGCGCTGGTCGACCTGCAGCGGCAGATCGAGTCCTCGCAGCAGGAGCTGCGGGCGCTGCGCGGGCAGATCGAGGAGACCCGGCACGAGCTCGAGACGCTGCAGCAGCAGCAGCGCGACCTCTATGCCGACCTCGACCGCCGGTTGCTCGTGGTCGAGAACGGCGTCGACGGCCTGCCGCCTGCGACCGGGGGTGCCGTCAACCCGCCCAACGTCGTCTTTGCCGACGAGGCGGCCGTGTACGGCGACGCATTCGCGGCCATGAAGGCAGGGCGCTACGAGGAAGCCGCCCGCGGCTTCCAGACCTATCTGGCAAAGTACCCGCGCGGACCTCGCGCCGACAACGCGACCTACTGGCTCGGCGAAGCGCAGTTCATACAGCACCAGTTCGAGCCGGCGCTCAGGTCGTTCCAGGGCGTCGCCGCGTTCCCGGAGTCACGCCGGCTCGCGGACGCGATGCTCAAGGTCGGTGACTGCCAGGCGGAACTCAAGGCCTTCCGCAACGCCCGCACGTCGTACCAGCGCGTGATCTCGACCTACCCCGAATCGGACGCGGCGCGGCAGGCGCAGGCGCGAATCGAAAAGCTGAACGCCGAGGGCCGGTGAGCCGGCGGCTCAAGGTCACCGAGACCTTCGTCTCGATCCAGGGTGAAGCGGACGCGGTCGGCTGGCCCACGCTCTTCATCCGCCTCACAGGATGCCCGCTGCGCTGCGGGTATTGCGATACGCAATATGCGTTCCATGGCGGCGAGTGGCGCACGCTCGACGAGTTGCTCCAGGTGGCCGGCTCGAGCGGCGTGCGACGCGTCTGCGTGACGGGCGGCGAGCCGCTGGCGCAGAAGGCGTGTCTCGACCTGCTCACGGCGCTCTGCGATGCAGGTCTCGAGGTGTCGCTCGAGACGAGCGGCGCGCTCGACGTCGGCGAGGTCGACCCGCGCGTGCACCGGGTCGTCGACCTCAAGACCCCGGGCTCCGGCGAGCAGCGCCGCAACCTGCTCGGGAACCTCGACGTGCTCACGGCGCGCGACCAGCTCAAGTTCGTCGTCTGCTCGCGCGCGGACTACGAGTGGGCACGTGATCTGCTGCGAAGTCGTGCTGAGCCGCTCCCGAGCCAGGTCCTGCTCTCGCCCAGCTGGGGCCAGGTCGAGCCGCGCGATCTCGCCGAGTGGATGCTGGCCGACCGCCTCGATGCGCGACTGCAGGTGCAGCTGCACAAGGTGCTCTGGGGCGACGAGCGGGGACGCTGACGACGCCCATGCCTGCTGCAACACCCGCACCTGCGACCGGCCATGGCGCGCCGAAGCGCGCACCGGCCATCGTGCTCCTCTCGGGAGGGCTCGATTCGGCGACGTGCCTGGCGATCGCGGTGGCCGCAGGCTACCGCTGCCACGCGCTCAGTTTCGACTACGGTCAGCGCCACCGGGCGGAGCTGGCGGCGGCGGCGCGGGTGGCGCACGCGCTCGGCGCGGTCGAACACCGGGTGTTCGCGATCGACCTCGCGGCCTTCGGCGGCTCGGCACTGACCGACGCAACCATTGCCGTGCCCGAGGCGGGGCAGGGCATGGGCGACAGCTCCGGCAGCGGGATCCCCGTCACTTATGTTCCGGCGCGGAACACGGTATTCCTGTCGCTCGCACTGGCATGGGCGGAGGTGCTGGAGGTGCACGACATCTTCATCGGCGTCAATGCGGTCGATTACTCGGGATATCCGGACTGCCGTCCGGAGTTCATCGCAGCATTCGAGCACGTGGCGAACCTGGCGACGCGTGCCGGCCTGGAAGACGCACGTCCGTTGCGCATCCGCACGCCACTGATCGCACTGCGCAAGACGGAGATCGTGCGGCGAGGCCTCGAGCTCGGCGTCGACTACTCGGCGACGGTGTCGTGCTACCAGGCCGACGAACAGGGACGCGCCTGCGGTCGGTGCGACTCCTGCCGCTTCCGGCGCGAGGGATTCGAGGCGGCAGGCGTCGAGGATCCGACCCGCTACTTCCAGCTCCAGGGACCGGATTGAGGCGCGCTTCCGGGTCTATGTTTCGCCTGCCTGCTATCATCCTGCCGCTGACTCGTGGTCGCCTTCGGCACCGCACCCACGTGCGAGAGCCGGAGCACGGGTGCGGCGGTGCCGGTCGGCGTCGCCACCCTTCGCTTCACGGGCCGTTAGCTCAGTCGGTAGAGCAGCTGGCTTTTAACCAGTTGGTCGCTGGTTCGAATCCAGCACGGCCCACCAACCCGCGCAGTCGTCGCACGCCCGGACAATGACCTGGCATGCATTGGAGCAGACCTCGACCGTCCGGGTGACTCCCGCCCCGGCGGCCGCGGGATCGGCGCCTGCCATCGCCGATTCATCCGCCGCCGCCGATGGCGCGACGGCGAAGAACACGCCGAGGTCGCGCCGGCGCGACGACGCGCCGTTCACCCCTTTCCGTCCGACCCACGAGGCGGGTACCATTGCGGTAACGATTTCACTTGCAACTAATTGCTGCTGCGCGGAGGACCTGCCGATGGCCGATCTCTTCGAGAACCCCATGGGCACGGACGGCTTCGAGTTCGTCGAGTACACCGCTCCCGACCCGGAACAGCTGCGGACGCTCTTCGAGCGGATGGGCTTCCCCGTCGTCGCGCGCCACCGCAGCAAGAACGTCACGCTGCACCAGCAAGGCGACGTCAATTTCGTCATCAACGCGGAACCGGGCAGCTTCGGCCAGCGATTCGCACAGCAGCACGGCCCGTCTGCGTGCGCGATGGCGTTTCGCGTCAGGGACGCAGCCAGGGCGTTCAAGCGGGCCGTGGACCTGGGCGCAAAGCCCGTCACCAGCCCGGTCGGCCCGATGGAACTCAACATACCCGCGATCGAGGGCATCGGCGGCAGCCTCGTCTACCTCGTCGATCGCTACGGCGAGCACACCATCTACGACGTCGATTTCGTCCCCGTGGCCGATCGCGGCACGCTGCGCCCGACCGGCCTCGCGCTGATCGACCACCTGACCCACAACGTGCACCGCGGCCACATGGACAAGTGGGCGGGCTTCTACGAGCGTCTGTTCAACTTCCGCCAGATCCGCTACTTCGACATCGAGGGCAGGAAGACCGGGCTCTTCAGCAAGGCGATGACCAGCCCCTGCGGCAAGATCCGCATACCGATCAACGAGTCCCAGGACGACAAGTCGCAGATCGAGGAATACCTGCGCGAGTATCAGGGCGAGGGAATCCAGCACATCGCGCTCTCGACCGAAGACATCTACGGCACGGTCGATGCGTTGCGCGCCAACGGCGTGCAGTTCCAGGACACGCCCGACACGTACTACGAAGGCGTGCCGGACCGGGTGCCGGGGTACCGGGAGTCGCTCGAGGAACTGCAGAAGCGCCGGATCCTGATCGACGGCAGCGACCGCGACGGCATCCTGCTGCAGATCTTCACGACCAACGTGATCGGGCCGATCTTCTTCGAGATCATCCAGCGCAAGGGCAACGAGGGCTTCGGCGAGGGCAACTTTCGCGCGCTCTTCGAATCGATCGAGCTCGACCAGGAACGCCGCGGCGTCCTCTAGGCAGCCATGAAGCGATTCATCCCCGTGTCACGCGTCGAAGGCACCGCCTCGCGCCAGGCGCACTGCGACCTGCCCGAAGGCACGTTCGAGCGCGAGATGAGCAAGGAGGGTTTCTTCGGCCCGGCCGCGTTCTTCCATCACCGCCACCCGCCCACCGGCTGGTCGAATTTCGAGGGCCCGCTGCGGCCACGGGCGCTCGACCTCGCGCGACTCCCCGAGTCCGGGACTTGCCCGTGGTCCGCCGCGGAGGTGCTCGTCAACGCCGCGTGCCGCATCCGCTTCTGGCGCCTGCCGCGCTCGATGGAGGCACTCGCGCGCAATGCCGACGGCGACGATCTCCTGTTCGTGCATCGTGGCGCCGCCGAGCTCCATTGCGACTTCGGTCACCTCAGCGTGGCGGCCGGCGATTACCTCATGCTGCCCCGCGGCACCATGTGGCGCCTCGAGACCGTGGCGCCGCTCGACGTGCTCATGATCGAGTCGAGCAACGCGAGCTACGAGCTCCCCGACCGGGGCCTCGTCGGCCCCCACGCGATCTTCGATCCGGCGATCCTCGACACGCCGCGCATCGACGAGGCGTTCCTCGCGCAGCAGTCCGAAACGCGCGAGTGGCAGGTCGAGGTGAAGCGGCGCGGCGCGATCTCCCGCATCACGTTCCCGTTCAATCCGCTCGATGCCATCGGCTGGCATGGCGAGCTCGCCCCGGTGCGACTGAACGTGCGCGACCTGCGCCCGCTCATGAGCCACCGCTACCACCTGCCGCCGTCCGCGCACACGACGTTCCTGTCGACGCGCTTCGTGGTCTGCACGTTTGCACCGCGGCCCTTCGAGACGGACCCGAAGGCCATCAAGGTGCCGTTCTTCCACAACAACGACGACTACGACGAGGTCCTGTTCTACCACGCGGGCGATTTCTTCAGCCGCGACAACATCCACGCCGGCATGCTGACCTTCCACCCGGGCGGCTTCACCCACGGTCCCCATCCCAAGGCGCTCGCGCGCATGTTCGAGCAGTCGAAGCTCGCGACCGACGAATACGCGGTCATGGTGGACGCGCGGGATCCGCTCGACGTCACCGACGCTGCCGGCGCGGTCGAGTGGGCCGGCTACGTCGACAGCTGGAAAGGCTCCGGCCCGTGAAGCTCGCGACGCTGCGCGACGGCACGCGCGACGGACGCCTCGTCGTCGTGAGCCGCGGGCTGACGCTTGCGGTGACGGCGGCGGGCATTGCGCGCACGCTGCAGGGCGCGCTCGACGACTGGGCGCGCACGGCGCCGCGACTCGCGGCGCTCGCACGCGAACTCGACTCCGGTCGCGCCGACGGCATCGAGCCGTTCGACCCGGCGCAGGCCATGGCGCCGCTGCCGCGCGCCCATCACTGGGTCGACGGCTCGGCGTACGTCAACCACGTGGAGCTGGTGCGCAAGGCGCGCAACGCCGAGATGCCGCCGAGCTTCTGGACCGATCCGCTGGTCTACCAGGGCGGATCCGACGACCTGCTGGGTCCCATGGACGACGTGCCTTGCGCGAGCGAGGACTTCGGCATCGACCTGGAGGCGGAAATCGCGGTGATCACCGACGACGTGCCCATGCAGACCGGCGAGCGTGCCGCATTGGGGCACATCCGCCTGCTGATGCTGGTCAACGACTGGTCGCTGCGGAACCTGATCCCCGCGGAACTCGCCAAGGGCTTCGGCTTCTACCAGTCGAAACCCGCGACGGCCTTCTCGCCTTGCGCCGTGACTCCGGACGAGCTGGGCGACGCCTGGCGCGACGCGCGCGTGAACCTGCCGCTGGTGTCGCACATCAACGGCTCCCTGCTCGGACGACCGGAAGCCGGCGTCGACATGACGTTCGATTTCGCCCAGCTCATTGCCCACCTGACCAAGACCCGCCGGCTCGGGGCCGGCACCATCGTGGGTTCCGGGACGGTTTCGAACTACGACAGGACGCGGGGTTCGGCCTGTCTCGCGGAGCGGCGCGCGCTCGAGACGATCGAGCACGGCAAGCCGTCCACCGGTTTCCTGGCCTTCGGCGATCGTGTTCGCATCGAAATGCTGGACCCTGCGGGCGCGAGCATCTTCGGCGCGATCGACCAGAAGGTCGTGCAGGCGCTGCCCCCTCGTTGAACGAGCACCAGTGCCATGACGCGTCCCCGCATCCGGAGGGGCGGTGGCATCATGGGCACGAATCTTCGTCCGAGGCAGTCCCCACCGTGATGTTCGACACGCTCGACCGGCTTCCGCCCGATCCCATCCTCGGCGTCACGGCGGCTTTCCGCCGCGACACGCATCCGTCGAAGGTCGACCTCGGCGTCGGTGTCTACCGCGACGTCGACGGGATCACGCCCGTTCCGGCCGCCGTGCGCGAAGCCGAGCGGCGCGTGCTCGAGTCACAGTCGACCAAGACCTACGTCGGCCCCGCCGGCAACCTCGAATTCAACGAGCGCATCGTCGGCCTCGCCCTGGGCCCGCTGGCCGAGGGACTCAAGCCGCGGACGGCGACGATCCAGACGGTCGGCGGTTGTGGAGCATTGCGGGTCGGCGCGGAGTTGCTGCGCGTGGCGCGGGCGGATGCCGTCATCCACGTCAGCGACCCGACCTGGGCCAACCACGAGCCGCTGCTGGGGAGCTCGGGGCTCAGGCTGGTCCGCTACCCGTATTACGACCCGGCGCGTCGCACCCTGCTGTTCGATGCGATGATCGAGACGATCGGCCGGCTGCCCGCTGGTGAAGTGGTGCTGCTGCACGGCTGCTGCCACAACCCGACGGGCGCAGACCTCAGTCCCGCGCAGTGGACGGCGGTCGCCGAGACGGTCGAGCGCCGAGGCCTGCTGCCGTTCGTCGACGTGGCCTATCAGGGCTTCGGCGACGACCTGGAGACCGACGTCGTCGGGCTGCGGACGCTCGCCGCGCGCGTGCCGGAGATGCTGGTGGCGATCTCGTGCTCGAAGAACTTCGGCCTGTACCGCGAGCGAGCCGGGGCCCTGGCCGTCATCTCGCGCAACGAGTCGGCGGCGGCGGCAGTCGCGACCCACCAGGCGCGGCTCGCCCGGCGCATGTACTCGATGCCGCCCGACCACGGGGCGGCGGTCGCCGCAAGGGTGCTTGCCGAGCCCGACCTGCGCGGCGGGTGGATCGCGGAAGTCGCGCGGATGGTGGTGCGCATGAAGTCGCTGCGTACCCTGCTGGCGGGCAAGCTCGCGGAGCGCCTGCCCCAGTCCGACTTCGGCTGGCTGACGCGGCAGCGGGGCATGTTCTCGTTGCTGGGCCTCGACCCGGCGCAGATCGCGCGCCTGCGGGACGTGCACCATGTCTACACGCCGCCCGACGGGCGCATCAACGTGGCCGGCGTGAGCGACGCCAACGTCGACTACGTAGCGGACGCCGTCGCGGCCGTGCTCGGTCGCTGACGTGCCGGCACCGTCCGGCCGGTGCGCCGAGGCGGGCTTGCCGCCTGCGGCTCCGACTAGCCCAACCGCCCGGTCTTCCTATAGAATCCGCGACCCGAGTCCGTCCAGCTTCAAACCGAGGCGGGACAGGCACTTGGCCGGTCCGGCAGGCTCCACGCGGCGCTCGCGGGAACGGCGGGAGATTCGCCAGAGAAGTCCCCGCATGCGGGGATTTTTCTTTTGGGGCGTCGGTCCGGCCGGCGGTGGTCGCTGCCACCGGCGGCGCACCGGCTCCAGGGGACGAGAAGAATGGGCCGCGGGGCCCATTTTTGTTTTCGGGTCGCGACGATGCTGATCAGGGACACGCTCACGACGCTGCTGGAGCCGGTGGTCGCGGGGCTGGGTTACGAGCTCTGGGAGCTCGAGTACCTGCCGGGGCGCGGCAACGCGCTGCTGCGCTTGTACCTCGACACGCCGGCGCACGACGGGCGCATCACCGTCGAGGACTGTGAGCGTGTGAGCCGGGCGACCAGCGAGGTGCTCGACGCGGCAGACCCGGTCCCGGGCAACTACACGCTCGAAGTGTCGTCGCCGGGAATCGAACGGCCGCTGCGCACGGCGCAGCACTTCGCACCTTACGCGGGCGAGAACGTGTTCGTGGAGATGGTGCACGTGGTCGACGAGCGGCGCCGGTTCAAGGGCCGGCTCGTGGCGGCAGGCGGGACGACGATCGATGTCGAGGTGGACGGCCGGACGCACCGGTTGCCCATCGCGGGAATACGCAAGGCACACCTCGCGCCGGACTTCTGAGCGGCGCGGGAACGAGGACGACGAGCGATATGAACAAAGAGATCCTGATGGTCGTGGACGCCGTCTCGAACGAGAAGGGCGTCGAGAAGGACATCATCTTCGAGGCGCTCGAGGCAGCGCTCGCGTCCGCCACGCGCAAGAAGTACGGCGAGGAGATCGACGTCCGCGTCGCGATCAACCGCAAGACCGGCGACTACGACACGTTCCGCCGCTGGAAGGTGTTCGCCGACGACTCGACCGAGCTCGAGTTCCCGGACAAGGAACTGCGCCTCGAGGACGCGCTCGACGTCTCGCAGGACGCGGAGCCCGGCGGCTTCGTCGAGGTTCCGCTCGAGTCCGTCGCATTCGGCCGCATCGCGGCGCAGACGGCCAAGCAGGTCATCGTGCAGAAGGTGCGCGAGGCCGAGCGTGCGCAGGTGGTCGAGCAGTACAAGGGCCGCGTCGGCACCCTCGTCTCGGGCCTGGTCAAGAGGGTGGACCGCAACGGGATCTTCGTCGACCTCGGCGGCAATGCCGAGGGTTTCATCCCGCGCGACCAGATGATCCCGCGCGAACCCGTCCGTGCGCAGGACCGCATCAAGGCCTTCCTCAAGGACGTGCGTTCCGAGCCGCGCGGCCCGCAGCTGTTCCTGAGCCGCACCGCACCCGACTTCCTGATCGAGCTGTTCAAGCTCGAGGTGCCGGAAGTGGGCCAGGGCCTCATCAACATCCTCGGCGCGGCGCGCGATTCGGGCGCGCGCGCCAAGATCGCCGTGCGTTCGAACGACCCGCGCATCGACCCGGTCGGTGCCTGCGTCGGCATGCGCGGCTCGCGCGTGCAGGCGGTCTCGAACGAGATCGCGGGCGAGCGCGTGGACATCATCCCGTACGACGACAACCCGGCGCAGTTCGTGATCAACGCGATGCAGCCGGCCGAGGTGAGCTCGATCGTCGTCGACGAGGAGTCGCATTCCATGGACATCGCCGTGGCCGAGGAGAAGCTGTCGCAGGCGATCGGGCGCGGCGGCCAGAACATCCGCCTCGCCTCCGAGCTGACCGGCTGGAAGCTCAACATCATGAGCGAGCAGGCCGCCGAGGAGAAAAGCGAGTCCGAGCAGAAGAGTCTGCGCGAACTGTTCATGCAGCAGCTCGACGTCGACGAGGACGTCGCGGCGATCCTGGTGCAGGAAGGCTTCTCGAGCATCGAGGAGCTCGCCTACGTGCCGCAGTCCGAGATCGCGGCCATCGAGGAGTTCGACGAGGAAATCGTGCAGGAACTGCGCAATCGCGCGCGCGACGTGCTGCTCACGCAGGCGATCGCGAGCGAGGAGACGATCGAGAAGGCGGCTCCTGCCGCCGACTTGCTCGAGGTCGACGGCATGGACCAGGCGCTGGCGGCGGAACTCGCGCGCCACGGCATCGTCACCCGCGAGGATCTCGCGGAGCAGGCGGTCGACGACCTGGTCGAGATCCCGAACCTCGACGAGAAGCGCGCGGGCGAGCTGATCCTCGCCGCGCGCAAGCACTGGTTCGAGCAGCCGCAGGGCCAGCAGGCGTGAGCGGAGGTCTGACGACATGGCGGAAGTGACGGTCACCCAGTTTGCCGAGGCCCTGAAGGTCCCCGTCGACCGGCTGCTGGTGCAGCTCGGCGAGGCCGGCATCAAGGTCGGCGGCGCCGACGACATCATCAGCGACGACGCGAAGATGGAACTCCTGACGCACCTGCGCCGCGCGCACGGTCGCCAGGAGGACGCCGCGGCGCCGCGCAAGATCACGCTGCAGCGCAAGTCGCAGCAGGAGATCAAGCTCGCCTCGACCCAGGGCCGGGCCCGCACGGTTGCCGTGGAGGTGCGTCGCAAGAAGACGTACCTGAACCGTTCGGTGATCGAGGAAGAGCAGCGCCAGCGCCAGGAAGAGGTCGACAAGCAGCGCTCCGTCGAGGACGCCGCGCGACGGGAGCAGGAACGCGCCGAAGCGGAGCGGCGCGACGCCGAACAGCGCGAGCGCGACCGCATGGAGGCGGAGCACCGCCAGCGCGTCGAGGATGAGCAGCGCCAGCGAGCCGAGACGGATGCACGCGTCGTTGCGGAGCAGCAGGCGCGCGAGCGCACGGAACGCGAGCGGGCCGAGGTCGAGCGCCGCGTGCTCGAGCCGCCACGCGCCAGGGTGACCAGCCGTCCGGCCGAAGGCGCGGCGCCGCCCACCCGCACGACACAGCCGGGCACCGGCAAGTATGGCCGCCAGGAGCTGCACGTCTCCGCGAACGCGAAGGCGAGCTTCAAGAAGAAGCAGCACCCCGCGGGCCGCTTCCGTCGCACCGGCCAGGTGCAGGTCGAGTCGCGGCACGGCTTCGTCGAACCGACGGCGCCGGTCAAGCGCGACGTGCAGATCCCCGAGACGATCACGGTCGGCGAGCTCGCGAACCGCATGGCGATCAAGGCCAACGAAGTCATCAAGACGATGATGAAGATGGGCGTGATGGCCACGATCAACCAGCCGATCGACCAGGACACGGCGACGCTGGTGGTCGAGGAGTTCGGCCACACTGCGGTACCGCTCAAGGACGACCAGCTCGACGTCGGGCTGCTCGCTACCGGCGGCGACGTCGAGATGCTGCCGCGGCCGCCCGTCGTCACGATCATGGGCCACGTCGACCACGGCAAGACCTCGTTGCTCGACTACATCCGCACGACCAAGGTCGCGGCGGGCGAGGCGGGCGGCATCACGCAGCACATCGGCGCCTACCAGGTCGCGACCCAGCGCGGGCTCATCACGTTCATCGACACCCCGGGCCACGCGGCCTTCACGGCGATGCGTGCACGAGGCGCGAACGTCACCGACATCGTGATCCTCGTGGTCGCGGCCGACGACGGCGTCATGCCGCAGACGATCGAGGCGATCCAGCACGCGCGGGCGGCCGAGGTGCCGATCGTCGTGGCCGTCAACAAGATCGACAAGCACGACGCCGACCCGGACCGCGTGCGCAACGACCTCGGCAAGCAGAACGTCATCCCCGAGGAGTGGGGCGGCGACGTGATGTTCGTCAACGTCTCGGCACGCACCGGCGAAGGCGTCGAGAAGCTGCTCGAGTCCGTGCTGCTGCAGGCGGAGGTGCTCGACCTCAAGGCGCCGCAGGCCGGGCCCGCGACGGGCGTCGTGCTCGAGTCGAGCATCGAGAAAGGCCGTGGTCCGGTCGCGACCGTGCTGGTCAAGCGCGGCACGCTGCGGACCGGCGACCCGATCATCGCCGGCCAGGAATTCGGACGCGTGCGCGCGCTGTTCGACGCGCTCGGACGGCAGCTGCAGGAGGCCGGTCCGGCCGTGCCGGTGCAGGTGCTGGGACTCTCCGATGCACCGGGCGCGGGTGACGACCTGCTGGTGGTCGAGAGCGAGCGCAAGGCGCGCGAGGTCGCGCTCTACCGGCAGGGCAAGTTCCGCGACGTACGCCTCGCGGGTGCAGCGAAGAAGGTCGAGGACGTGTTCTCGCAGATGGGCGAGGCTGCGGGGCAGATCGTCAACCTGATCGTGAAGGCGGACGTGCAGGGCAGCGCCGAGGCGCTGCGCGACTCGCTGTCGAAGATCGGGACGGATGAAGTCTCGGTCAAGGTCATCGCGAGCGGCGTGGGCGGCATCACCGAGTCGGACGTCTCTCTGGCCGCGGCATCGCGCGCCCGCATCATCGGCTTCAACGTCCGCGCCGACAGCGGCGCGCGCAATGCGATGAAGGACTCGGGCGTCGAGGTCAACTACTACTCGATCATCTACGAGGCGCTCGACGACGTGCGCAGCTGGGTCTCCGGCATGCTCAAGCCCGAGATCAAGGAGCAGATCGTCGGCCTCGCCGAGGTGCGCGAGGTGTTCCGCTCGAGCAAGTTCGGCACGGTCGCCGGTTGCCTCGTGGTCGAGGGCATCATCAAGCGCGGCAACCCCGTGCGCGTGCTGCGCGACAACGTGGTCATCCACCAGGGCGAGCTCGACTCGCTGCGGCGCTTCAAGGACGACGTGGGCGAAGTCCGGGCCGGCACCGAGTGCGGCATCGGCGTGCGCCACTACAACGACATCCGCGCGGGCGACCAGGTCGAGTGCTTCGCGCGCGTCGAAGTCGCGCGTACGGCGTAGGACGATGCCCCGCGAGGTGCCTCGCGCGCGCAGGATCGCCGACCAGGTGCAGCGCACCCTGTCGGAGATGCTGCTGCGCGAGGTGCGCGATCCACGCCTGAAGCCGATGACCGTCACGCACGTGAAGGTTTCGGCCGACCTCACGCACATCTGGGCGAACTACACGCTGCTCGCAGGCGACTCCCACGACGAGTTGCAGCGTGAAATCCTGGACGAGGCGGCAGGCTACCTGCGCGGGCCGCTCGGGCGCGCGCTGCGGTTGCGCGTGGCCCCGCACCTGCATTTCGCGCCGGACGAGGAACTCGAGCGCAGCAACCGCCTCGACCAGCTGATCGGTCGTGCCGTCCGCGACGACCGCGCGCGCCACGTCGCGGACGACACGGGGCAGGAGACGGCCGCGCACGACGATTCGCACTACGACAGCCGCGACGACGACGCGGAAGATGACGCGAACGCGCCCCAGGCGCACGACGGCCGGGGCTGCGGCCCGAAGTGATGGCGGAGGAGGCGGGCACCCCGGCGCCGGCGCGCAGGCGCTGGCGCACGGTGGACGGCATCGTGCTGCTCGACAAGCCCGAGGGGCTGTCGTCGAACCAGACGTTGCAGCGCGTGCGACGCGCGCTGCAGGCCGGGAAGGCGGGCCATGCAGGCACGCTGGACCCGATGGCGACCGGAATGTTGCCGCTGTGCTTCGGACAGGCGACCAAGGCGTGTGGCGCGCTACTCGGTCGTCGCAAGGCCTATCGCGCGACCGTGCGCCTCGGCGCCGCCACCGACACGGGCGACCGCGAAGGCCGGGTATCGCGCGTAGCGGCGGTGCCGTCCTTCGACGGTGGAGATCTCCGTCGAGTGGCGACCTCGCTGCAGGGCGAGCGGCTGCAGGTGCCGCCGATGTACTCGGCGCTCAAGCGCGACGGACGGCCACTCTACGAGCTCGCCCGTCGTGGCGAGACCGTGAACCGCGCGGCGCGACCGATCGCGATCGAGTCGTTGCAACTCGACCGCGTGGATGACACGACTCTCGCGCTTGCCGTGACCTGTTCCAAGGGGACGTACGTGCGCGTCCTCGCCGAGGAGGTGGCCGCGGGACTGGGGACGGTGGGCCACCTCGTGGGCCTGCGTCGTTCCTGGGTCGAACCGTTCGAGGGCGCGTCGATGGTCACGCAAGCGCACCCGGCCCAGGATCCTCGCCTATCTCGAGGCGCATCCGGAAAAGCAGATCGTCCATCTCCGCAGCAAGGCCGCCCTGCAGCGCATGATCGAGGATTTTCGCCGGAAAGCGGTCGAGCACCGGGCCAAGCAGCCCCTGCCCGACACCGTCACGTCAGAGTGAGATCGTTATTGACCAACTATCCCCTCCCCCAACTTTTGCCAGGACATGAGGCGCTCTGCTTTTTTTCCTCTCCCCCACGAAGTGGGGGAGAGATGCTATGGGGCGGGCGGCGAGGTGATGCACCATTGGTGCTGCAAAGCCAACCGATGGAGCGCGTCCCATGCCAAGATTAAATGACCTGAGCCGATCCCTCACCGCCCTGAACCAGGATAGCACGCTGATTGCGGTTATCGAGATGGGGCTGAAGAGCTGGTTGGTGGGGGCAATTCTGCCTGGTGTTGATCGTCAGCCGCTGAAGAAGCTCGATCCGGATGAGGAATCGTTGCTGGAGCTGTTGCATCGTTGGCGCGAAGAGGCGGCCCGGGCCGGGCGTCCTGTCGCTCGCCTGTGCGTGGCTTATGAAGCGGGCCGGGACGGGTTCTGGCTGGCGCGGTGGCTGGGGATGCGCGGCATCGAGGCTTATGTGATCCATCCGACCAGCATCCCGGTGTCGCGCGAGCATCGGCGGGCGAAGACCGACCGTCTGGATGTCGGCCTGCTGCTGCGCGCCTTTCTGGGGTGGCTGCGCGGGGAGGCGAAGCATTGCAGCATGGCGGCGGTTCCGACGCTGGCCGAGGAAGACGCCAAGCGGCCGAGCCGGGAGCATGAGACCCTGGTGGGCGAGCGCACGCGCATCGTCAACCGGATGAAGAGCACGCTGATCCGCTTTGGGGTTCGGAACTTCAAGCCGACGCTGCGCAAGGCGGCGGCGAAGCTCGAGGCGAGCAATTGGCGATG
>CAVQQX010000081.1:0-48672 GCA_963714645.1 uncultured Gammaproteobacteria bacterium | reverse complement strand
TGTTGTGTAACCTACTCGTTCAGTTACGTCTACGTCAACGACCCCAACCTCGTCGGCAAGAAGGGCGCGGGGGGCGAGCACAAGATCGTCGGCAGCGTCGAGGTCGAGCGCGACTTCCCGAGGAACTTCCGCGGCGCGGTCTTTTTCGACATCGGCAACGCGTTCACCGACTGGAGCACGCAGCTCGAGTATTCCGTCGGCATCGGCGTGCGCTGGAAGCTGCCGATGATCATGATCGGCGTCGACCTCGCCCAGGCGTTGTCCGAAGACGGCACGACGCCGCGCATCCACCTGAACATCACGCAGGTGCTGTAGCGTGCGCCGCCGCACCGTCGTCCTGCTCTCGATCGCCGGCGTGCTGGGACTGCTCGCGATCCTGGGAGGCGTACTCACGCAGCGCCTGCTGCACACGCAGGCGGGGCTCGACTTCGCGATCCGGCAGCTCGACCGGCTGTCGAACCCCCGCATCGAGGTCACCGGCGCCCGCGGCACGCTCGCGGGGCCGCTCGAGATCGAGCGCATCGTCGTCGACCACGAGTCCGCGCACGTCGATGCGCGGCGGTTGCGCGTGGTGTCGCACCCGGGCAGCCTCGTCGCCGGCCGGCTGCGCCTCGACGACCTCTCGATCGCGAGCGTGGACGTCCGGCTCAAGCCCCGTCCACCCCGGCCGAAGACCGAACCGCACTTCCTGCCGGCGGGACTCAGCATCGTGGCGCCGCGCTTCAGGGTGAACGACATCGACCTGACGCTCACGAGCGGAGGGCACGTCGTCGCACGGGAGGCGCAGGGCTCGCTCGTGATGACGCACTGGCGCATCACCGTCGACCCGGTGGCGGTGCGGGGCCCCGACGGCCGGCTCGACGGGGCACTCATGCTGCGCGCGACGGAACCGCTCGGGCTCAGATCGGACTTGCGCGGTCAGTGGCGCTTCCCGGGGGAAGACTTCGAATACCGCTTCCGGGTCGCGACGCGCGGCAATCTCGGTCGGCTCGACACCGAGGCGGCGCTCGATATGCCGGCGAAGCTGCAGTTCTCCGGCACGCTGCTGGACCTGACGGAAGTTCCGCGGGCGCGCGGCACGCTGCGCCTGCAGGATTTCGACGGCACGCCGTGGCTGCCGCCCGGCCGGATCCCGCGCCTGGGCGGCTCGATCACGCTGGCGGCCGGCATGACCGGGTTCGGCATCGACGGCACGCTCACCTCGCCTGCGCTCCCGGGCCAGCCGGTGCGGCTGCAGGGCGCCGGCCGGGTACAGGGCGAGCGTCGTCGCATCGACGTCGCGAGTTTCCGCGTGTGGCTGCCACGCACCGGGCTCGACTTCGCGTCGAGCGGCACGGTCGAACTGCCGGCCCGGGACGCGCCACGAGGGGCAACGCCGCGACTGGCGCTGACGGGCGGCTGGACGGCATTGCGCTGGCCGATCGATCCGGCCGTCGAGGCCGTCGTCACCAGCGCGCAGGGCGTTTACTCGCTCGCAGGCACGCTTCCCTACACGTTCGAGACGCGGGCGGAAATCGCCGGCGCCTCGATCCCCGCCGGCAGCCTCGAAGCAGGCGGGCGGGTCGCGCAGACCGGCGTGCAGCTCGAGCGGTTCACCGCCTACGCGCTCCGGGGGCGCATCGACGCGCAAGGCGCGCTCGACTGGAGCGGCGAGCAGCGCTGGAACTTCGGGTTCGAAGCACGTTCGCTCGCGATCGGCGAACTGCGACCCGGCATCGAAGGCAAGGTCAGTGCGGCAGGCACGATCGAAGGCGCCGGACTCGATGCCGGGGCCGAGTGGACGGCCAGGCTCACGTCGCTGTCGGGCACGATGATGGGACGGCCGCTCACGGGTCGCGGCGCGATCGCGCATCGCGCAGGCGTGTACGAGCTGCGCGGAGTGCGACTCGCGAACGGTGCGTCGTTCGCGGACATCGACGGCCGCATCGGTGCGGAGGCGCTCGACCTCTCCTGGAACCTCGACCTGCGCACGCTCGCTATCGTCGCGCCGGGCATGCGCGGCCAGCTTCAATCGCAGGGCACCGCACGCGGCACGACGACCCGTCCGCGGATCGACGCGGACGCGAAGCTCGATCACTTCGAATACGGCGGCGTGCGCGTGGCGTCGGCCACCGTGCGGGCGTTCGTCGACAGCAGCAACCGCGACCCGTCGCGCGTCGCCGTCGAGGCGATCGACGTCCACGCCGCGCCGCTGCAGTTCGATTCGATGCACGCCACGTTGGAAGGGCCGCTTTCCGACCACGAGTTCGGGCTGGTCTTCGATTCGCCGGGAGACGAGCAGCGCCGGATCGCGGCATTTCGCGGCGACGTGCGCGCGCGAGGGGGGCTGGACCTGCCGCGCCGGACCTGGACCGGCGACCTCACCCAGGCGGACGTCGCGTTCGCAGACGGTGACGCGCGCCTGATCCAGCCGGCGGCACTCGTGCTCGGCCCCGCCCTGCAGCGCTCGGCGCCGTTGTGCCTGCGCACGGCCGGCGACGCACGTCTCTGCGTCGAGGGCGAGCACCAGGCCGCCCCGCGTGCGTGGCGCGTGCTCTACAGCGCGCAGGACTGGCCGCTCAAGAGCGTGCTGCGTTCTCTGCTCGGATGGCGCGAGTTCGACGGACGACTGCAGGCGAGCGGCTGGGCCGAGCAGGCCCCCGGCCGTCCCTGGGTGGGCGGCAGCACCGTGCTCGTGCACGAGCCCTCGTTCGACATGCCGCGCAACAAGTTCCGCACCGAACGGATCCGGCTGGGCAGCAGCCAGCTCGACGTGTTCGCCGCGGACGACGCGATCCGCGCGAACATGTCGCTGCAGGTGGACGAGTCGACGCAGGTGACGGGCGAGGCCCACGTCGACCGGCGATCGAACGTCGACCTGCCGGCGTCGACGCTGAAGGGCCGGATCGAGGGACGCTCGGAGGCGATCAAGGTGCTGCCGTTGTTCGTACCCGAGATCGATCGCGCCGAGGGACGGTTCGAAGGCATGGTGCTGCTGGCCGGCACGCTCGGCCAGCCGCAGTTTCGCGGCGAGTTCCGGGCGCGCGACGGACGGCTCGAGTTCTATCGGACCAACCTGATCGTCACGGACCTCCAGGCCGACGGCTCGTTCACCGGCGACGGGCTCGACTTCAAGGCTCGCGCCCGGACCGCGAAGGGCGGCATCGCCGTCGACGGGAGTTTCGCCTGGCCGCAGGGCGTGATGACCGGCGTGATGACGCTGCGCGGCGACCAGTTGCTCGTGGCGGACACGCCCGATTACCGCGTCACGGCCTCTCCCGACATCCGCCTGTATGCCGGGCGCACCGGCTACCGTGTCGAGGGCGAAGTGCTCGTGCCGTCGGCACGCATCTCGCCTCGCGAGATCACGACGTCAGTGGGCACATCGCCCGACGAACGGGTCGTCGGCATCGACTCCATCGACGAAGGTGGCACCCCCGCCGAGCCGTCGACGACGGACCGGCTCACCTCCAGCATCAAGGTGACGCTCGGCGACGCCGTGCGCGTCGAGGCCTACGGCCTCAAGGCGCGGCTCGACGGCACCGTGACGGTGAGCACGGTGCCTCGCGACGTGGCGCGTGGCAACGGCACGATCCGGGTCGCCGAAGGCGAATACCGCGCGTTCGGCCAGGACGTCCGCATCACGAAGGGACTGCTCAAGTATCAGAACTCGCCCCTCGACGAGCCGCAGCTCGAGATCGTCGGCGAACGCAAGATCAAGGACTCCGACATCACCGTCGCGGTCAACGTGCGGGGAACGCTCGAGACCCCGTACGTATCGATCACCTCGACGCCGTCGATGTCGAGCAACGAGGCCCTGTCGTACCTCCTGACGGGCCGCTCGATCGACACGCTGCAGTCCGGGGAAGCGGCGAACGTGAACCGGGCCGCCGAGAACCTCGCCGTGAGCGGCGGCGGCATGCTGCTCGGCGGCCTGGGACGACGCATCGGCCTCGACGAGGTCACGGTCGAACGCACCGGCGAGGACGACACCTCCGTCGTGCTCGGCAAGTTCATCTCGCCGAAACTCTTCGTGAGCTACGGCATCTCGATCGCCGAGGCGATCAACACCATCAAGCTCCGCTACACGCTGAACGAGCGCTGGTCGGTGAAGGCGGAAGCGGGCCTCGAGCAGAGCGCCGACTTCGAGTACCGGATCGAGCGGTGAGCGGCGGCCGCGCGGCGGCGCCCCCACTCAATCGAAGTCGGTCGCCATGCCCGGCTGCAGCCAGTGCTCGCGCATGCGTGCGACCTGCGCGGGCGTGGTGCGACCGAGCGACATCCCGGGCAGATCGTCAGGATCGAAGAACTCGACGGCGTCGGTCTCGACGCTCACGCGGGCCTCGCCAGCCGTGATCTCGCACAGGAAAAAGGCCTTCCAGGCGTGGAACAGCGAAGGTGGATGGCCGTGGGCATTGCGGTCGTACAGCGCCGCGAGCCGGGTGACCCGGACGATGAACCCCGATTCCTGCTCGATCTCGCGCCGGATCGCGCCCGCCGGTGAATCGTTGACGTCGGCCCACCCGCCCGGCAACGTCCAGAGTCCGTCGTGCGTCTCGCGCACGAGCAGCACCCGCCCGTCCTCCGGGCGGAATGCCGCACCGCGGACCTCGAGCTTGGGCGTCACGTACCCGTGCTCGCGTGCCCATGCCGCGCGCAGCTCCGCCGCCATCGTCGTGCCCATTCCTGCACCTGCGACATCGGTGGCCAGCAACTCCGCTGCGATGCGCTCGATCTGGCCGTAACGCTCCAGGTCGTAGGCATCGCGACCGAAATGGAGCCCGGTGCGCGCGAGCGCCTGCAGGTTCTGCAGCAGCTCCAGCCGGCGTATTGACAAAGCTTGCATATCTATGCACATTTGCGCACCTTTTATTCACCCGAGCGGCCCGTAACCCGCCATGTCGACCGACCTGAACGCCCAGGCCATGCGCCGGGATGCGATCGTGCGCATCCTGCGGCAGTCGGCCGTCGCGCGACAGGCCGAGCTGGTCGAGCTGCTCGCGCGCCAGGGTTTCGAGGCGACCCAGTCGAGCGTCAGCCGCGACCTGCGCGAGCTCGGAGTGGTCAAGGGGGCAGAGCGCTACCTCCTGCCTGCGGTGGAGGACGCCCTCACCCCCAGCCATTTCGAGGCCGTGAGCGCCTTCGTCAAGGGATACCGGGCCTCGGGTCCCACGATGACCGTGTTGCGTACCTCGGCCGGCACCGCGCAGACGGTGGCCATCGCGCTCGACAAGGCGCGCTGGCCCGAAGTCGTCGGGACGATCGCCGGCGACGACACGATCTTCATCGCGACGGACAGCGCACGCGCCCAGCGCCGGCTGCACGGGCACCTTCGCACCATTTTCGGACGCTGAGACTTCCGCCATGACCATCGCCACCGCGGGTAAAGACCGCCAGCCCATCCTGCTCGCCTTCTCGGGCGGGCTCGACACCTCGTTCTGCGTGCCCTGGCTCGCGCAGACCTATGGCCGTCCGGTCGTCACGCTGACGGTCAACACCGGCGGCATCGATGCGGAGGCGGCGCGCGTGCTGGAGCAGCGGTCGCGCGCGCTCGGGGCCGTGGGACATCACCTCGTCGACGCGCGGGCGGCCTACTTCGAGCAGGTGCTCAAGTACCTGGTCATGGGCAACGTGCGCCGCGGCAACCTGTATCCGCTCTGCGTCGGCGCGGAGCGCGTGCTGCAGGCGCAGACCGTCGCCCGGTTCGCACGCGAGCTGGGAACCGACGTCACCGCGCACGGCTCTACGGCGGCCGGCAACGATCAGGTGCGCTTCGAAGTGGCGCTGCGCACGCTGGCGCCCGAGCTCGAGATCCTCGCGCCTGTGCGCGACCGGGCATTCAAGCGGCCGGAGCAGCTCGAGTACCTGCAGTCGCGGAATCTCCCGGTGCCGCCTTTCGGCGCCGCGTATTCCGTCAATCGCGGGCTCTGGGGCGTGACGATCGGCGGCAAGGAAACGCTGGTCTCCGACACCTGCATTCCCGACGAGGCATGGGTGCTCTCGCGCGCGGCCTTCACGCAGCCGCAGGCGCCCGAGCGGCACACCGTGGGTTTCGAGCGCGGCGTCCCGGGTTCGCTCGACGGTCGGGCGCTCGACCCGGTGGCGCTCATCGAAGCCGTGGAGACGCTCGGCGCCCGCTTCGGCGTCGGCCGCGGCATCCACCTCGGCGACACCATCATCGGCTTCAAGGGCCGCGTCGCCTTCGAGGCGCCGGCGGCCGAGGTGCTGCTGACGGCGCATCGTGAACTCGAGAAACTCGTGCTGTCCGCCCGGCAGCAGCGGATCAAGGACTCGCTCGCCGGCCCCTACGGCGACCTCGTGCACGAGGGCCAGCACCTCGACCCGGTCTGCCGCGACATCGAGGCGTTTTTCATCTCGACGCAGCAACGCGTCACCGGCGAGGTGCACCTGCTGTTCCGGCCGGGCGTGCTGTTCGTCGAAGGCACGGCCTCGCCGTATTCGTTGATGAAGGCGTCGAAGGGGGCCTATGGCGAGTCCGCCGGCGAATGGACGCCACAGGACGCGCACGGGTTCTCGAAGATGCTCGCCCTGCCCGGCATCTTCCACACGCGCGCCGGCCGCGGTCACTGAGCCACGGCTCGCCTCGCGCCTTCGCCGCAACGCACGCCCCGGGGGGATCCGACTCATGCAACAGAAGTCCGTCGTCGTCGACAAGGTCGCCTCGATCGCGCAGGCCTGCGGCCTCGGCCACGAGCTGCGCATCGCCACGACCGACATCCCCTGCGAAGAGGGCGTCGTGCTCGTCGTCGAGGTGCTCAACAGCAAGTCCACCTACAACACGCTCGAACTCACGAGCGGCCGCATGGCCAAGGTCTCGCGTGGCGACGTGCTCGTGGGCGCGCTCGGCCACCGACAGGCGCTGTTCGGCTATTCCGGCCACGTGCCGGACAAGGTCGAGGCGGGCGACGTGCTGCAGGTGCTCAACATCGGCGGCGTGCTGGGGCTGTGCGATTCGGTCAATCCCGAGAAGGGCAGGCCGTTCGACGCTCGCGTGCTCGGTTGCGTGCTGCAGTTCCCGTTCCTCGGCGAGCGCATCGGCGTGCCGGCCCGCGTCGGGTACCGGCGGCTGGACCGCGACGCGACGCTCGACACGCGCGGCGTGCCGGTGGTAGCACTCGCGGGCACCTGCATGGAGGCCGGCAAGACGGCGGCGGCCTGTGCGATCGTGAGCCGCATGCGGCATCGCGGCCTGGCGGTGCACGCGTTCAAGGCCACCGGCGTGTCGTTGCGTCGGGACATCCTCGCCATGGAGGATGCCGGCGCGCGCCGCAGCCAGATCTTCACCGACTTCGGCGTCGTGACCACCACCGCCGCGTCCGGCCCGGCGCTGACGCGCACGATGCTGACCGAGATGACGCAGGGGCGTCCCGACGTCGTCGTGTTCGAGCTGGGCGACGGGCTCCTCGGCGCTTATGGTGTCGAGGCGATCCTGTCGGCCCCGGACATTGCCCGGTCGCTCAATGCGGTCATCCTGTCCGCGAACGACCCGGTCGCGGCGTGGGGTGGCGTCAAGCTGCTGCGCGAGCGATTCGGCATCGAGCCGTGCGCCGTGACCGGGCCCGCGACGGACAATGCCGTCGGGGTCGACATCATCCAGGGACAGATGAACGTGCGCGCGATCAACGCGGTGACCGCCGGCGCTTCGCTCGGCGACCACATCATCGACGCCCTCGGGCTCGCGGCGCAGCCGGTCGCCGCGGTGAACCAGTGACGAACGCCCGCACACCCGCAATCGTGCTGGGTGGCACCGGCTACGTGGCCGGGGAGCTGCTGCGGCTCCTCGCCTCGCACCCGCATTTCGATCTCGCCGCGGTCGCCTCGGACAGCCAGCCCGACGAACCCGTCGCCCCGTTCTTTCGTCACTTGCAGGCCGTGCTGCCGCACCTGCGGTTCGCAAGCCACGACGAGATGCTCGAATACGTGGCCGCGAATGCGCACACCGCGGTGTTCTCGGCGGCGCCGCACGGTGTTTCTGCCGCGCTGATCGACCGGCTGCTCGCCGTGGGCGAGCAGGCCGGCACGGAGCCGCGCGTGGTCGACATCTCGGCCGACTTCCGCTACTCGGACGCCGCCGCCTACGAGGCGGTCTACCGGCACGCCCACGGTGCGCCGGCCCGCATCGACGAATTCACCTGTGCGGTGCCGGAACACCTCGCCACGCTCGAGACGCCGCATGTCGCGCATCCGGGCTGCTTCGCCACTGCAGTGCTGCTCGCGAGCGTGCCGCTGCTTTCGCTTGGTCTGGTCGAACCGCGCCTGTTCGTCGCCGGCGTCACCGGCAGCACCGGTTCGGGCCGCAGCCCGACTGCCGGCACGCACCATCCGCAGCGCCATTCCGACCTCTACGCATACAACGCGCTCGGACACCGACACGCACCGGAGATCACCGCGCTCGCCGCGGCCGCCTCGGGTGTCCATGCCCATTTCGCGTTCGTGCCGCACTCCGGGCCGTTCGCGCGCGGCATCCACGTGACGGTGCAGGCGGAACTCCGCGAGGACCTCACGACCGCCGAGCTCGTGCAGGCGCTGGGCGAGTTCTACGATCCCTCGGTGTTCGTGCGCGTCGGCGCCGAAATGCCGCGGCTCAAGGACGTGGTCGCGAGCAACTTCGCGGAGCTCGCCGGCGTGAGCAACGGTCGCACGGTCGCCGTGATGTGCGTGATCGACAACCTGACCAAGGGCGCGGCCGGCGGCGCCGTGCAGTGGATGAACCGCATGTTCGGGCACGAGGAGACGGCGGGCCTGCTGCTGCCGGCGCCGGGATGGACGTGACCCGGGCGCAGGCCGGCCCTTCCGCCTCGGCGGCGCGGGCGGACCACCTCGCGCCGGTCTACGCCCAGTGGCCGCTCGACGTCGTCGACGCGGCGGGCGTGCACCTGCACACGCGCGACGGTCGGCGCGTCCTCGACCTCTACGGCGGACACGCCGTCGCGGCGCTTGGTTATTCGCATCCGCGCGTGCTCGCGGCGTTGCAGGCGCAGGCGCGCACGCTGATCTTCCAGAGCAACGCCGTGCCGCTCGAGGTCCGTACGCGCGCGGCCTCGCGCCTGACACGCTTCGCAGGCCTCGGCCTCGACACCGCGTTTTTCGTCAGCACCGGCGCGGAAGCGAACGAGAACGCGCTCAAGCTCGCGCTGCGCATCACCGGGCGGCGCAAGGTCGTTGCGGTCGAAGGCAGCTTTCACGGCCGGACGGCCGCGGCGGGCGCGGTCACCTGGGGCGCGATGCAGAAGTGGTACGGCTTCCCGCGCACGCCATTCGACGTCGAGTTCGTGCGTCGTGGGGACGTCGAGGCACTCGGTCGCATCGTCGACGACGACACGGCTGCCGTGATCGTCGAACCGATCCAGGGCGTCGCCGGGGCCGTGGACCTGGGCACCGACTTCCTCGGTGCGTTGCGGGCGCGCTGCGACCAGGTCGACGCCCTGCTCGTGTTCGACGAGGTGCAGTGCGGCATGGGCCGTTCCGGCGAGCCATTCGCCGCGAACCTGTACGGTATCGCGCCGGACCTGCTCACGACGGCCAAGGCGCTGGGCGCGGGATTCCCGTGCTCCGCCCTGCTGCTGGTCGATCGCGTCGCGCGCGAACTCAAGACCGACGACCTCGGCACGACGTTCGGCGGCGGCCCGATGGCGTGCGCGATGATCGAGACGGTCATCGACGTCATCGAGACCGAGGGCCTGCTCGCGAACGTGCGCGCACGCTCTGCCCAGATTCGCGAGACCTGCGTGGTCGGGCCCGTCGTCGGCACCCAGGGCGCGGGCCTGCTGCTCGGCCTGAGGACCCGCCGCCCGGCCAAGGACGTCCAGCGCGAACTGCTCGAGCGGCACGACATCCTGGCCGGCACGAGTGCCGACCCGCACGTCGTGCGCATCCTCGCCCCGTTCGTGCTCGGATCGCAGCACGTCGTCGCGTTGCGCGATGCGCTCTCCGCGCTGCCCGCATGACTCGTCGCCGCGCCCACCCGCCCCTTCCTGCCAGCCACTAGCCGCCAGTCACTTTTTTCCATGCACCGCTTCCTCGACCTGGCCGACTTCACGCGCGACGAGATCGTCGACCTGCTGGCGCTCGCCCGCAGCCTGCAGCAGCGGCCCGAGCCGCAGGCGCTCGCGGGGAGGATCTTCGGCCTGCTGTTCATGAACCCCTCGCTGCGCACGCTCGCGTCGTTCCAGGCCGCGATGATGCGGCTCGGCGGGACCTCGTTCGTGGTGACGCCAGGCCAGGGCACCTGGCTGTTCGAGACGCGCTCGGGCGCCGTCATGAACGGTGCGGCGGCGGAACACGTGCAGGAGGCGATCCCCGTGCTCTCGTCCTACTGCGACGCGCTCGGCATCCGCATGTTCGCCGACGGCAAGGATCTTGCCGCCGATCTCGCGGAACGGCAGTTCGGCCACGTGGCGGCCGCGTGCGACAAGCCGCTCGTCAACCTCGAGTCGGCGGTGAACCACCCGTGCCAGGCGCTCGCGGACTGGAAGACGCTGGACGACCTCGCGGTGCCCGTGCGTGGCAAGTTCGTGCTGAGCTGGGCGCAGCACCCCCGCGCGCTGCCGCTGGCGGTGCCGGCCGCCACCGTGCACATGGCCGCCCAGCGCGGCATGGAAGTGGTGGTGCTGCGACCTGAAGGCTATGAATTGCCCGAGTCGATCATGCGCAAGGCCCACGCGGCCGCGGCGTCCGCCGGCGGTACGGTGACCGAGACGGCGGAGCGGGGCTCTGCACTCGCCGGCGCACACGTGGTGTACGCCAAGGAATGGGGTTCGCCACGGCACTACGGCGACGTCGAGGCGGAGACCCGCCTGCGCCAGTCGCTCGACGGCGACTGGTGCGTGCGCGAATCCTGGTTCGACGCGGCGCGGGCCGGTTGCCATTTCATGCACTGCCTGCCCGTGCGGCGCAACGTCGCCGTCGCCGACGAAATC
The DNA here is from genome assembly GCA_963714645.1 of uncultured Gammaproteobacteria bacterium. Classification (GTDB taxonomy): domain Bacteria; phylum Pseudomonadota; class Gammaproteobacteria; order Steroidobacterales; family Steroidobacteraceae; genus RPQJ01. The sequence goes on along the minus strand of CAVQQX010000081.1, from coordinate 37,753 downwards.
CTCGACGGGCCGCGCAGCCGCGTTGTGGCCGAGGCCGCCAACCGCATGGTCGTGCAGATGGCCGTGCTCCACCGGATGCTTGCGAAGGGGTGAGAAAGACGATGATCGGACACAAGGTCGAACAGGCCGTCACGGTGCGTGCGCTGCGGGGCGCGGCACCGTACATGCACATGTACAAGGGCAAGGTGTTCGTCATCAAGACGGGCGGCGGCGCGTTCCGCGAACCCGCGGCGATGCGTGCCTTCGTCGAGCAGGTCGCGATCCTGCACCACCTCGGCATCCGCGTGGTGCTCGTGCACGGCGGGGGTCCGCAGCTCGACGAGACGACGACGAAGCTCGGCGTGCAGACGCGCATGGTGCAGGGCCGGCGCGTGACCGATGGCGACGCCATCGACGTCGCCAGCATGGTCCTGAACGGGCTCATCAACACGCAGCTGCTCGCCTTGTGCCGCAGCTTCGGCATCACGGCGCTGGGCTTGAGCGGCGTCGGCGGCGGCCTCGTCCAGGCGCACCGGCGGCCCCCGGTGACGCTCGCGAGCGGCGAGGTCGTCGACTACGGGATGGTCGGCGACATCGGTGCGATCGACGGCTCGGTGATCACGCGGCTGCTCGACGCCGGGTTCCTGCCGGTGGTGAGCCCGCTCAGCTGCGACGCCTCGGGCCAGCTGCTCAACATCAACGCCGACACCGTGGCCGCCGCCATCGGCGGCGCACTGGTCGCGGAAAAGCTCATCCTGTGTACCGGTGCGCCGGGCATCCTCGAGCGGCTCGACGATCCGCGCTCGCTGATCTCCTATACGGACGTGGCGGGATTGCGCAGGTTGCGTGAGGAAGGTGCGATCAGCGACGGCATGCTGCCCAAGTCGAGCGCCATCGAGGCCGCGATCCGCGGCGGCGTGCGGCGCGTGCACGTGATCTCGTACGCCGAGACCGATGCGCTGCTCGCCGAGATTTTCACCAACGAAGGCAAGGGCACGCTCGTCGTCGCCGACACCAAGGCGCTGACGGCGGCGGAACAGGGCCAGTGATGAGGACGTGGCCAGTGACCGCTGACCAGGGAAAGTGGCTGGTGGCCAGTGGGTGACCTGCGATCTGCGCGAGCTGCACGCCTCACCGGCCGTCATTCACCGTTCACTATCCACCATTCACTGGTTCGCGGAGCGATGGCATGAGTCGACTCTGGGACAAGGGTGCGCCGCTCGACGAGCGAGTGCTCCGATTCACGGCCGGCGAGGACCACGAGCTCGACGATCGGCTCGTCGCCTATGACGTGCGGGCCTCGATTGCCCACGCCGAGATGCTGCACGAGTGCGGGCTGCTCGGCGCGGACGAACTGGCCGCAATCCGCGACGGGCTCGAGGCGCTCGCCGCCGGGCACGCACGCGGTGAGTGGTCGGTGACCCTCGAACTCGAAGACGGCCAGACGGCGCTCGAGACCCTGCTCACGCGCCGCATCGGCGACGCCGGCGCTCGGCTGCACGCGGGGCGCTCGCGCAACGACCAGGTGCTCGTGGCACTGCGACTGTACCTGCGCGATGCGATCGAGGCGCTCGTGGCCGGTGCACAGTCCGTCGCGGACGCACTCGACGGCCTCGCGAGTTCGCCGCAGGGCGTACTGGTGCTCCCCGGGTACACCCACATGCAGCAGGCGATGCCGAGCTCGGTCGCGCTGTGGGCGTCCGGCTTCGCCGCGGAGGTCCGCGACGACGTCGCAGCGCTGCACCGGGCTCATCGGCGGATCTCGCGCAACCCGCTCGGATCGGCGGCCGGCTATGGCACGCCGAACCTGCCCGTCGATCGTGACGCCACGCGTCGGCGGCTCGACCTGCCCGAGAACCACGAGCCCGTGACCGCGGTGCAGCTCTCGCGCGGCAAGGGCGAGGCCGAGATCCTGTTCCAGGTCGCACTGCTGATGCAGGACCTCGGACGACTCGCCTCCGACCTGCTGCTGTTCTACACGCACGAGTTCGGGTTCGTGGCGCTGCCCGACGCGTTCACGACCGGCTCGTCGATCATGCCGCAGAAGCGCAACCCCGACGTGTTCGAGCTCGTCCGCGCGCGCACGGCGACTGCACAGGCCTGTCTGGTGGAGGTGCTCGCGATCACGGCCAAGTTGCCGTCCGGATACCAGCGCGACCTGCAGCTGATCAAGGCGCCGCTGTTCCGGTCGATCGACATCGCGCTCGAGACGCTCGGCATCATGGCGGCGGCCATCCCGCATCTGCGCTTCGTGCCCGAGCGGATCCGGCTCGACCCCGGCATTCACGCAGCGGCCGAGGCCAATGCCCTGGTCGCCAGCGAAGGCATTCCGTTCCGCGAGGCCTACCGGCGCGTGGCCGCGAAATACCGCGGCGATCGCTGACCCCGGCACGCAACCGCAGTCGTTCACGCTAGCATCACGCTCCTGATCCGCGGGGTAGCGACGGCGATGCGAGCCTGGCTGACATTCCTTGGCACGGTCGTGCTGCTCGGTGCCCCGCTCGTCGCGCCTGCGCAGGCCGACGACACAGGTACGACAAAGGACCTGACCCCGGTTGGCGCCGAGCGCTCCGGCAACGCGACAGGAACCATTCCGGCGTGGGACGGCGGGTTGCGCCAGCCACCGGCCGGATGGACGCCGCAGCAGGGGTACATCGATCCGTTTCCCGGCGACCAGCCGCTTTTCACGATCGCGGCGTCCAATGTCGCTCGATACGAGCGGCACCTGACGGCGGGCCAGGCGGCGCTGATCAGGAAGTATCCGCGGGAGTTCCGGATGGTCGTCTACCCTACGCGGCGCACCGTCGGTTATCCCGCCGCGGTGACGCAACGAGTCGCGGCGCGGGCCGGCAAGGTTTCATTGAACGGCTTCGGGCTGAAGAACCTCGACGGTTCGACCACGCCGTTCCCGCAACCTGCGAGCGGCCTCGAGGCGATCTGGAACCACCTGGTGCGTTATCTGGGCGGCGGCATCGCGCGGTCGGGCCACTCGTTCCCGGTCCGGCCCAATGGCGACTTCTACAAGATCGGATTCCGCGCCCAGCGCATCTACGCGCAGAACGTCGATGGCGCGGAGCCGAACCGGCTCTTCTACGCGCTCGGGTGGTTCACCGAGCCCGCGACCTTGCGCGGGACGATCTTCCTCGTGCACGAGCCGGTCGACCAGGTTGCGGAACAGCGCTCGGCCTGGATCTACAACTCAGGCGCGCGACGCGTGCGGCGCGCCCCCGACCTCGCCTACGACGGCATCAACGACGGCTCGGAAGGCATGCTCACGACCGATCAGGTCGACGGCTACAACGGCGCGCCCGACCGGTACGAGTGGAAGTTGCTCGGCAAGCGCGAGGTCTACGTGCCGTACAACGCGTACCGCCTCTCGGACAAGACGCTCGAGTACAAGGACATCATCCGTCCGCACACTTTGAACGCGGATCTGGTGCGCTACGAGCTGCATCGCGTCTGGGTCGTGGAGGGCACGCTCAAGCCCGGACAACGCCACATCTACGGCCGGCGCACGTTTTACCTCGACGAGGACAGCTGGTCGGTGCTTGCCGAGGACGCTTACGACACGCGTGGCGGACTGTGGCGGGCCTCGCTGCACGGTCTGGTGCAGGCGTACGACGCGCAGGCGCCGTTCTACCGCTTCAGCGCCTGGCATGACCTGAACAGCGGCGGCTACCTGCTCGGGGGACTCGACAACGAGACGAAAGAGCCGATCCGGTTCGGCGTGCGGGCGCGAGTCGGCGACTTCCAGCCCGACGCCCTGCGGCGGCTCGGCGGCACGCTCTAGCGCTGCCGAGCCCGGCGGTCAGGCCAGCAAGCGCCGCACCATCTCATTCGGACCCGCACCAGCGCGACCAGGTCGTACTGCCCGGCGACCGAGAAGACCTCGCCGACGCCGTGCCCAACCTCAAGGCCTGCGCTGGCAGCGACGCGGCTCTCCCTGTTCACTATTCACCAGTCACTGTTCACTTCCTACGCTTCTCGATCCGGCTGCGCCTCGGGACGTGCGGCGATGAACGCCGGCAGGTTTTCGAGATGCCGGCAGATCGCGACCAGGCGCGGGAACGCGACGAGGTCCACCGCGAACCGCCGTGCGTTGTACATCTGTGGCACGAGGCACACGTCGGCGAGCGTCACCTGCGCGCCGTAGCAGTAGCGGTGTCGGTCCGGCGCGAGGTCCGGGTCTGCGCACGTCTCGACCCAGCGCTCGAGCGCATGGAAGCCGCGGTGAATCCAATGCGACATCCAGCGCTGAACCGCAGCATCGTCCGCGGCGAATTCGCGTCGCAGGTAACCCACCACCGGCAGGTTGTTGAGTGGATGCGTGTCGCAGGCAATCGCGAGTGCCATGCCGCGGATCGTGGCGCGGTCCCGCGCCGAGCCCGGCAGCAGTCGCGGTTCAGGGTGGATCTCCTCGAGGTATTCGCAGATTGCAAGCGACTGCGGCACAACGAAGCCGTCGTCGACGAGCGCGGGGACGAGGCCCTGCGGATTCAGCGCGAGGTAGTCGGGCTTCTTCTGTTCGCCGCCATCGCGGAGCAGGTGCTTCGGCACCGACGTGAAGGCGAGCGACTTGAGTGCGAGCGCGATCCGCGCGCGGTAGGCCGCCGAGCTGCGCCAGTACGTGTAGAGCGTCAGGGAGTGCATGCCAGGGACCTCGCTGGCAGGCCGCGGAGGGTCACGAGGCGCGCTGGCCTGCTTGCGCGCGCAGCGCCCCGACCCTGAGCAATGCGGGCAGGAACACCTCCTGCACGAGTATGGGCCGCCCGGCGAGCCGATACACCGCCCGCCGGGCCCAGAGCGTCGCCTGCTGCGCATCGGGCGAAGCGTCGCTGGCCCCCAGCGCGAGGCGCGTGTCGTTTCCCAGCCGGGCAAATTCGAGCGGCTCGCGCTGCAGCGGCTCCGGGGCGCGCTGCAGCGATTCGCCGAGCGGCGAGTCGCCCAGCCCGCGCAGCCAGGGGAATGCATCGAGCGTGGAGTCGGGCAGCACGGATTGCGCGAACACCAGCCGCACGTCGTCGAAGCAGAACTCGATCTCGCGCAGCAGGCAGCGCGGGTCGTGCACGCCGAGTCGCGTCGCGAGATCGTCCGGCAACGGCGCCGGGCGCAGCGGACCGAGCATCCGGAAGCGCATGAACTGCTCGCCGCACGCAGCGCGGATCCGTGCCGTGAGCAGGCCGGGTTCCGTCAGCCAATCGCGCAGGTTCGCCGGAACGTGCGGCGCCACCTGTTCGAACGGGCTCCAGTCGAGAGAGTTCTCCAAGGGCGGCCGCACGGTCAGAACTGGTCCGCAGTGAGCGCCATCAGCGTCGCAGTGCCGGCACGCGCGGCGGCGCCGTATGCCAGCACTCGCGGCATGACGTGCTCGGCGTAGAACCGGGCGAGCACGACTTGGGACTTCAGGAACGCGGTGTCGCCGCCCGGCTCGGATTCGAGCAGGCGCATTGCGGCGAGCGCACCACGCGCGTGCTGCCAGCCGCCGATGACGGTTCCGGTCAGCATCAGATAGTTGAACGCCGCTGCGCCGGGCAGCTCGGGATCCTTGCGCCCGCGCGAGAGCAGGTGGGTCGAGCACTGCACCAGTTGGTCGAGTCCGCGGGCGAGCCACAGGCGGATCGCAGCCAGTTCCTCGCCTGCGTTCGCGAGCGGCGCGTCCTGCGCGCGCATCTCGGACACGAACGCGGAAATAGTGACGCCGCCGTCACGCAATACCTTGCGCCCGACGAGATCGATCGCCTGGATGGCGTTGGTACCCTCGTAGATCGAGGCGATCCGCGCGTCGCGGTAGTACTGCGCGACACCTGTTTCCTCGACATATCCCATGCCGCCGTGCACCTGGACGCCGAGCTCCGTGATTTCCTGCCCGGCTTCCGAGCAGAACGCCTTCGCGATGGGCGTCATCAGGTCCCCGCGTGCGAGCCACTCGGTCGCCTTCTGCGGAGTGTCCGCATGATTGCCGCGGTCGAGGCAGGACGCGGTGTAGTAGCAGATCGCGCGGCACGCCTGCGTGAGCGACCGCATCAGCAGCAGCGTCCGCCGCACGTCCGGGTGACGAATGATCGCGACGCGTCCCTTCTCGCCGTGCGCGCGGCCCTGCACGCGTTCGCGCGCATGACCGACGGCTGCCTGGTACGAGCGCTCTGCGAGGCCGACGCCCTGCGCGCCGACACCGAGCCGCATGTAGTTCATCATCGTGAACATCGCCGCGAGGCCCTCGCTCGGCTGGCCGACGAGGTAGCCCACTGCGCCGCCCTGGTCGCCGAAGGCCAGCACGCACGTCGGGCTCGCGTGAATGCCGAGCTTGTGCTCGACCGACACCGGGTACACATCGTTGCGCGCGCCCGCTGCCTCGTCCGGCCCGACCGTGAATTTGGGGACGAGGAACAGCGAGAGCCCTTTCGTGCCCTGTGGTGCGCCCGGCATGCGCGCGAGCACCAGGTGCACGACGTTGTCCGTCATCGTGTGGTCGCCCCACGTGATGAATATCTTGCGGCCCGCGATCCGGTAGGAGCCGTCCGCCTGCGGCTCGGCACGCGTCGTGAGCGCGGAGAGGTCGGAGCCGGCCTGCGGTTCCGTCAGGCACATGGTGGCGGTCCACTCGCCCGTGACGAGCTTCGCGAGATATGTCGCCTTCAGTTCGTCTGAGCCGTGCCGGTCGAGCGCGAGAATCGCGCCCTGCGAGAGTTCGGGACACAGCGCGAAGGCGACGTTCGCCGCCGCCCACATCTCGTCGCACGCGATGGCCACGGTCTTGGGCAGCCCCTGCCCGCCAAAATCGGGGCTCGACGCGATGCCGGGCCAGCCGCCGTCGCAGAACCGCCGGTAGGCCGCCGTGAATTCCGCCGGGACGAGCACGGACCGGTCCTCGACCCGCACGCCCTGTCGATCGCCGATCCAGTTGATCGGCGCAAGAACCTCGCCGGCGAAACGAGCCGCTTCTTCGAGTACCGCGCCGGCCGTCTCCCGGTCGACCGCGGAGTACGCTTCGAGTGCGACGACCTTCCCGAATTCGGCCAGGTGCTCGATCGTGAAGCGCATCTGCGGGACGGGTGCGCGGTAGTCAGCCATGAGTCCTGGTCTCCCGGAGCGGCGCGGATTTTTTGCTTTGCAGCATTCAGATTTTGCACCGGCTGGATCGGCGTTGCACGCCGTCTCGGACCAGACCGGCCGCATTGGCGGGCGGGTACAATGCCGCCCCTTGCTGCGAGGTCCGGATGAGCATCTGGTTTAGATCGTCTCTCACGCTGGCCGACGCCCAGCGCGAATTGGCTCGCGGTGGCGAGCTGGCAGCTCATCTGGACATCCGGCTGGAGGAGGTCGGCAGCGACTACCTGCGCGGCTCGATGCCGGTCGACGCGCGCACCATCCAGCCTTTCGGCCTGCTGCACGGCGGCGCGAGCCTCGCCCTGGCAGAGACCCTCGGTTGCGCCGCCGCCGCGTGCTGCATCGATACGACCCGGCAGCGCTGCCGGGCCCAGGAGGTGAGCGCCAACCACCTGCGCCCGGTCCGCTCGGGTCGCGTGGCGGGCACGGCGCGCCCGGTCCACCTCGGCGGCCGGTCTCACGTCTGGGACGTCCGGATCGAGGACGAAGCGGGCCGGCTCACCTGCATTTCGCGACTCACCGTCGCCATCACCACGGCCGCCGGTAATCCCGACGGTACCGCGGCAGCGCGCGCATGAGCGCGCGCGTGGGCCCGCCGTGGCCCCAGACCCCACGGCGACCACGTCAAGCTCCCGCCTTGCTGCTCGCCTGGCTGTGCTTTTCCATCGCCGCCTGCGGACTCAAGGCACCGCTCGAGTTGCCTGAGCGCTCGGGCAACGTCGTGATCAGGGGCCCGGGCACTACCGGCGCCACCGCTGCCGAACCGGGCACGACGGCACCCTCGCTCCCGCAGGGCCAAGCGCCGGCCCCTGCCGTACCGGGTGCGGCACCTCCGGCGCCCGGGCGGAAGGCGACCCGACCGCCGGCTGCGCCATCGTCCATTTCCGACGAGGAATTCGACCGCATGCCGCCGCCCGAGTTGCCCGGCGGCGACCCGGGAACCGCGCGCGGTGGTTGACGCGAATACGCTGGTACTCGTCGACGGCTCGTCGTATCTCTACCGGGCTTTCCACGCGCTCCCGCCGCTCACGAACTCGCGCGGCGAACCTACGGGCGCCGTGCTCGGCGTCCTCAACATGCTGCACCGGATGCTGCGCGAGCAGGATCCCGCGCGGGTGGCGGTCGTGTTCGACGCGCCGGGGCGCACGTTCCGCGACGACCTGTTCGCGGCATACAAGGCGCACCGGCCCACGATGCCGGACGACCTGCGCGCGCAGGTGGAACCGCTCGTCGCTGCCGTCGAGGCGCTCGGATTCCCCGTGCTGCGCATCCCGGGGGTCGAGGCCGACGACGTGATCGGCACGCTTGCACGACGCGCGCGATCGGCCGGGATGCAGGTGCTGATCTCGACCGGCGACAAGGACATGGCGCAGCTCGTCGACGACCGCATCACGCTCGTCAATACGATGACGAACTCCCCGCTCGACCGCGCCGGCGTCAAGGTGAAGTTCGACGTCTACCCCGAGCAGATCGTCGACTACCTCGCGCTGGTCGGCGACAGCTCCGACAACATTCCCGGTGTGGCAAAGGTCGGTCCGAAGACCGCCGCGAAGTGGCTGAACGAGTATTCGACGCTCGACAACCTGCTCGCGAACCAGCACCACATCGAAGGCAAGGTCGGCGACAGCCTGCGTGCGTCGCAGGTGGAACTGGCGCTTTCGCGCGAACTCGCGAAGATCCGCTGCGACATCGAGCTGCCGCTAACGCCCGACGATCTGCTGCGCCAGGCGCCCGACACCACGCGACTGCGCGAGATCTACGTGCGGCTCGAACTGCGTTCGCTGCTCAAGGCACTCGACCCCGCTCCCGCGGCAGCGGGAGCAGTCGGACGCAGTCCGGGCGAGGGTCTGGGCCTCGATGTATCGCGTGGCGAGTTCGCGCTGTCGCAAGAGTCCCGTTCCGGCATGCCGGCGACCTCCCCCACGGTCGTGGGAGAGCCGCAGAAGAGCTGGGAGCCGGGCAGGAACTACGAGCTCGTGCTCACGCGTGATCACTTCGATCGCTGGCTCGACGTGCTGCGCGGCGCGGACCTGTTCGCGTTCGACACCGAGACCAGCTCCCTCGACTACATGCAGGCCGAGGTCGTCGGGGTCTCCTTCGCGGTGGACGTGGGGCACGCGGCCTACGTGCCCCTGGCGCACACGTATCCCGGCGCGCCGCAGCAGCTGAACCGCGACGAAGTGCTGGGACTGCTGCGGCCGCTGCTCGAGGATCCCGCTCGCGGCAAGCTCGGCCATCACCTGAAGTACGACGCGCACGTCCTGCGCAATCACGGCATCGAGCTGCGCGGCATGCGCTTCGACTCGATGCTCGAGTCGTACGTGCTGAACAGCACGGCCACGCGCCACGATCTCGACTCCACCGCGCTCGCCTACCTGGGCGTCGAGACGATTCGTTACGACAAGGTCGTGGGCAAGGGCGCGAAGCAGCTCGCGTTCAACGACGTGCCGGTCGAGGCCGCCGCCGAGTATTCCGCGGAGGAATGCGACGTGGCGCTGCGACTGCACCGGACGCTGTGGCCGCGGCTCGAGGCGACGGGCGGGCTCGCACGGCTGTATTCGGAGATCGAGCAGCCGCTCGTGCCGGTGCTGCTCGACATGGAGCACTGCGGCGTTCTCGTCGACGCGCAGATGCTGAGGCAACAGAGTCACGAGCTGTCGCTGGGCCTCGCGGGACTCGAGCGCCGCGCGCACGAGCTCGCGGGCCAGCCGTTCAACGTCGAGTCGCCGAAGCAGCTGCAGGACGTGCTGTTCAACCGGCTCGGCCTGCCCGTCAAGCGCAAGACGCCGTCGGGCCAGCCCTCGACGGCGGAGGACGTGCTCGAGGAGCTCGCCCAGGAATTCGAGCTGCCGCGCGTCATCATGGACCATCGTGCGCTCGCCAAACTGCGCTCGACCTACACGGACAAGCTGCCAGAGCAGGTCGACCCTCGCACCGGCCGCGTGCACACGTCGTACCACCAGGCCGTGGCGGCGACCGGTCGACTCTCGTCGACCGATCCGAACCTGCAGAACATCCCGATCCGCACGCCGGAAGGTCGCCGCATCCGCCAGGCCTTCGTCGCCCCGCCGGGCCGCGTGCTGATGGCTGCAGACTATTCCCAGATCGAGTTGCGGATCATGGCGCACCTCTCCGGGGACGCAGGCCTGCTCGAGGCCTTCGCCGCCGACCGCGACATCCACCAGGCGACGGCCGCCGAGGTGTTCGCCGGCGGCCTGCCCGAGCGAGTCACTGCCGACCAGCGGCGCGCGGCCAAGGTGATCAATTTCGGCTTGATCTACGGCATGTCGGCGTTCGGGCTGGCGCGCCAGCTCGGCATCGACCGCGGCTCGGCGCAGAGGTACGTCGAGCTGTATTTCCAGCGCTATCCTGGCGTGAAGCGCTACATGGACGATACGCGCGCGATGGCGCGCGAACAGGGCTTCGTCGAGACGGTGTTCGGGCGGCGGCTGCACCTGCCGGAGATCCGCTCGCGCAACGCCCAGCTGCGCCAGTACGCGGAACGCAGCGCGATCAACGCGCCGATGCAGGGAACGGCTGCCGACATCATCAAGCGCGCGATGATCGAGGTGCATCGCTGGCTCGCCACCATGCCCCATGCACGCCTCACGATGCAGGTGCACGACGAACTCGTGCTCGAAGTGGCCGAGGACCATGTCGACGACGTGACGCGCGAACTGCGAGGACACATGGCATCCGCGGCGAGCCTGCGCGTGCCCCTGCGCGTCGACGTGGGGGTCGGGCGCAACTGGGACGAGGCTCACTGAAACACGTCGCACGACAACCTGCGGAACGCAGTCGATTTCCAGCATTCGCGGCCTTCCCGCCACGATGCGATTCCCCTGAAACGGGGACCATGCACCCGCTCCTCCGATTTCCACGTCGCGGCGGCGCCGCGTGGGGGGGTGCGAGACGAGTTCCGGGAGTCAACCACAGGCAGCCCGCTTCGTTCTTGGCAGCGTGCATTCGTCGATGGCCCCGTCGATTGCAACCGGCGATCGGAATGCCGTGGCCGATTGCCGGTTTTTCCCGTGTTTCGCACAGCGGCTCGAACTTTGCCGCGGTGCAACCGTCATACGGGCAGTCGACGGCGCCGGGCATACGGCCGGCGCGTCGCAACTTTATGTTCCTCAAGGAGTTTCCAATTTATGCATAGTTCTCACCTGGGCCTCGTCGCCGCATCGCTGATGCTGAGTCCCCTCGCGACCACGCAGGCCGAAGGCATCGGCTACACCTACGCGGACGTGGGTTACGTGGTGACCGATCTCGACGGGATCGACAAGGATCTCGACGGGTTCCTGCTGCGTGGGTCGCTCGAGATCGCGGAGAACTGGTTCGCCTACGCGCGTTACCTCGACCAGAGTGTCACGTTCGGCGGCGCCGACGTCGACCTGCAGCAGTTCAGCGTCGGCGGCGGGTACGCATGGTCGTTCGCCGACAACATGGATCTCTACGGCAAGCTCGGCTACACCGAGGCGGAAGTCGACGTCTCGGGGTCCGGCGGCAGCGTGGACGACGACGGTTACGAGCTCGGCGTCGGCATCCGCGCACGACCGGTCGAGCCGTTCGAGCTCGAAGGCTCGGTGAACTACATCGATCTCTCCGATTCGGGCGAGGACACCACGCTCGGCGTCGCCGCGCGCTGGTACTTCACCGACAACCTGGCCCTCGGCGTCGAGAGCGAATTCGGCGACGACGCGAAATCCTACGGCGTCGCATTCCGCTGGGCGTTCGCGAACTGAGCCGCGCCGCGCCGCGCCTCGCCTCGCCGCCTTCGACGCAAGGAATCACACCCATGACTCCATACGGAACGACGATTGCGACGTTCGCGGCCCTGGCAGCGCTCGGGTTCGCGGCGGGTCCGGCGCACGCAGCCGACAACGGCATCTACCTCGGTGCGAGCGTCGGCCAGAGCGGCGTGAGCTTCGACGACACGGTGGCCGGCGAGGACTTCGACTTCGATGTCGATACGACCGGCTTCAAGGGCATCGTCGGCTGGCGCATCCTCGATGCGCTTGCCGTCGAGGCGAACTATGTCGACCTCGGTTCGGGCGACGACCGCGTCGCCGGCACGAAGATCGAGTCGGACGTGAACGGCTTCTCGCTCTCCGCCGTCGGCTTCCTGCCGGTCGGGCCGGTCGACCTGTTCGCGCGCGTGGGCGCCATCAACTGGCGGGCCGATTTTGATGCGCCGGATTTCGACTTCGGCGTCAGCGACGACGGCACGGACCTCACGTACGGCGTCGGGGCCCAGTTCCGCGCGGGGAGCCTTGGCCTGCGTGCCGAGTACGAACGCTTCGACATCTCGGACGCGGACACGGTCGACATGGTGTCGCTCGGGGTCACGTGGACGTTCCTCTGACGTAAGTCATTGACTGAAGGCCCCTTTAAACGGGACGAGCAGGTGACGACGCGCGGCGCTGCCCGCGCGAGGAACTTTTCTCGAAACCGCCTGCTCTAACCTTTCGAGCGTCCATGACGCTCCGCGTCGGCCTACCTCCCTGGGCATGACGTGATGCCCGGTCATCCCCCAATGCCGGGTTTATTTGCCCCGGCCGGATCCGCTGGTCCCGCCGGGGTTTCTTTTTTGGGGGCACCGTCGAGCAGCCGCTCGAGCGCCCCGCGCGCCTCGTCCACGCCCGCTCCGCTGTGGGCCGAGAAGAGCTGCACGCGCACGTTGCCCTGGTCACGCAAGTCATGCCGCACTTTCTGCAGCACTCCCGCTGCAGCGCCACGCCCGAGCTTGTCCGACTTCGTGAGCAGCACGTGCACGGGCAACGCCCGCGAGGACGCGAGCTCGAGCATGGCCCGATCGTGATCGGTCAGCGGGTGGCGCACGTCCATGACGACCACTGTCCCCTGCAGCGATCCACGCCGCGCAAAATATCCCTGCAGCAGCGTGCCCCAGTGCGCGCGCATTTCGCCCGCGACTTTCGCGAAGCCGTAGCCGGGCAGGTCGACGAGCCGTCGACCGGGCTCGAGCTCGAAGAAGTTGATCAGCCGGGTGGCGCCTGGATTCTTGCTGGTCCGCGCGAGGCCCTTGCGCTGCGCGATCGCGTTGATCGCGCTCGACTTGCCTGCGTTCGAGCGGCCGGCCACGGCCACCTCGACGCCGGCGTCCGGCGGGAGCTGCTGCAGCGAGTTCGCGCTCGTGAGAAAGCGCACCTGCGCGTATGCCGCCATGACGGATCGCCACCCTGCCACCGCATGCGCGGCGAGGGCCTTAGTGTACAATTTGCGGCTCGCCCGGCAGGCCGGCCAGATCCGCCGCCGGGCGATTTCTCGCCAGCACCTCGTACGACTGCCGGAGTGGTTTCAGACATGACCGCGAGAATTTCCGCCGCCCTGACGCTGGTCGCCACCTTGGGGCTGGCGGCCGGCTCCGCCACTGCCGCGGGCACCGCGGAGGCCGGCAAGGCCAAGTCGGCGTCCTGCATGGCGTGCCACGGCATGGACGGCAACAGCGCGAATCCCGAGTGGCCCAACCTCGCCGGCCAGCACGCGTCTTATGTCACACGACAGCTCAAGCAGTTCAAATCAGGCGAGCGCAGCAATCCGCTGATGACGCCGATGGCCATGATCCTGGCGGACCAGGACATGGAAGACCTCGCCGCGTACTTCGCCACCCAGGCGCCGCGCCCGACCGGGGAGACCGATCCCGCGAAACTCAAGCTCGGCGAGCGCGTGTACCGCGCCGGCAATGCCGCGAACGGGGTCCCTGCCTGCGCCGGTTGCCACGGCCCCGCGGGCGCGGGCAACCCCGGTGCGTCCTATCCGCGCATCGGTGGCCAGCACGGCACGTATGCGGCCCTGCAGTTGCGCGCCTACAGGTCTGGCGGCCGCGCCACCGATCCGAACTCGGTCATGCGCACCATCGCCGCCAAGCTCTCGGAAAACGAGATCGACGCGGTCGCGTCCTACCTCCAGGGCTTGCGTTGAACCAAGCCCGCCACGACAAGTCTCAAGCCACCATGGGCATCCGAACGCTCGTTTCAGTTGGCCGTCGCCTCGTGCTGGCGGCCACGCTGGTCCTGGCCACCGGCACGGCGGTCGCCGCCACGGTCCCCGTGCAGCAGGGCGTGCAGTACAAGCTGCTGCAGCCGGCTCAGCCCACCAACGTGGCTCCGGGCAAGGTCGAGGTCGTCGAGGTCTTCTGGTACGCCTGCGGCCACTGCTTCGCACTCGAACCCAAGCTGGAGGCGTGGAATCGCCGGGGCCGTCCCGCAAATGCGCAGCTCGTGCGGTTGCCGGCCACGTGGAACAACGTGCTCAAGACACACGCGCGCGTCTTTTACACGATGGAGCTGCTCGGGCGCTCCGACCTCAATGCCGAGATCTGGCGCGAGATCAACGTCAAGCACAACCTGCTCGACAAGCCGGAGTCGATCGAGGCGTTTTTCACCTCGCGCGGCGTCACCAAGGCGGCCTTCCACAAGGCGTTCGCCGGCTTCGCGGTCGACAGCAAGATCATGAAGGCCGAGGACCTGAACCGGCGCTATCGCATCACGGGCACGCCCACGGTGATCGTGAACGGCAAGTACGTCACCGACGTCCAGATGGCCGGCGGCGAGGATCAGCTCTTTCAGGTGATCGACGCGCTCGTCGCAAAGGAAGCTTCCCCGGCACGCTGAGCGCGCGCGGCGGGATGCACGCGTGAACACGGCCGCCCGGCCCTGGCCGAGGCGGCCTTTTTGCCGGGCGCGGGTGCCGGCCCCGCCGGGTTCGTGCTAAAAAGCCCGGCACCTGCCGGACCGGACACCGATGCTTCGACTCCTCATCCCGACGGGCAGCGGCTACACCTGGGTCGAACACGCGCCGCCTGCACCGTTCCCGGACGAATTCCTGTGGGCTGATCTCTTCGAGCCGACGACCGAAGAGGAGCGCGCGGTCGAGAAGCTCCTGACGGTGGACGTGCCGACGCGCGACGAGATGAAGGAGATCGAGACGTCGAACCGGCTCTACGAGGAAGGCGGCGCGATCTACATGACGGCGACGGTCGGCTCGAAGCTCGACACCGAGCGGCCGGAGAGCAGCGCGATCACCTTCATCCTCGCGAACGGCCGCATGATCACTAACCGCTACGTGGACCCGACGCCGGTCCGGCGCTTCATGCAGCACGTCGAGCGCTCGCCGATGGCGTGCACCTCCGCGCCGACGCTGTTCGCGGGTCTGCTCGAGGCGTTCGTCGAGCGCATCGCCGACCTGCTCGAGCGCGTGCAGACCGAACTCGACTCCGTCTCCCTCGCCATCTTCCCGCGCGACGGGGCGACCTCCCCGAGCAGTGCGAACCTCCACGCCCATATCAAGCAGATCGGCGCCGACGGGGATCTCGTCTCGAAGGCGCGCGAAAGCCTCGTGAGCTTCCAGCGCATCCTGATGTACCTGCAGCAGAGCACGGCCGTGCAGCTCTCGCAGGACCAGCGCGGGCGCTTCAAGTCGACGCTGCGCGACGTGCAGTCGCTCTCGGACCACGCGACGTTCCTCGGCAGCAAGATCCAGTTCCTGCTCGACGCGGTGCTCGGGCTCATCAACCTCGAGCAGAACAACATCATCAAGATCTTCTCCGTCGCCGCGGTGATGTTCCTGCCGCCGACGCTGGTCGCGAGCATCTACGGCATGAACTTCCACTTCATGCCGGAGCTGGACACGCACTGGGGCTATCCCGTCGCGCTGCTCGCAATGGCCGTCTCGGCGCTCCTGCCGTACATCTACTTCCGGCGCAAGGGCTGGCTCTGAACCGGCGAAGTGTTCGAGATGGTCCGCTGGCCCGGCGCCGCGTACTGCGCGAACGCGCGCAGCTCGCGCTGCGTCGTACGGCCGCAACGCTGATGCTGCTCGCCGCGGTGCTCGTGGCGACCAGGGTGTAGGATGAGCGCATGGCAAAGCCCACGATCACGAACATGGCGGTGTTCTGCGACTTCGAGAACGTCGCGCTCGGCGTACGCGATGCCACGTACGCGAAGTTCGACATCGACAAGGTGCTCGAGCGGCTGCTGCTCAAGGGCAGCATCGTGGTCAAGAAGGCCTACTGCGACTGGGAGCGCTACAAGGAATTCAAGGCGCCGATGCACGAGGCCTCGTTCGAGCTGATCGAGATTCCGCACGTGCGCATGTCCGGCAAGAACTCGGCCGACATCCGCATGGTCGTGGACGCGCTCGACCTCTGCTACACCAAGTCGCACGTCGACACGTTCGTGATCATCAGCGGCGACTCGGATTTCTCGCCGCTCGTGAGCAAGCTGCGCGAGAACAACAAGATCGTGATCGGCGTCGGCGTCAAGAGCTCGACCTCCGACCTGCTGATCGCGAACTGCGACGAGTTCATCTACTACGACGACCTCGTGCGCAAGGAGCAGCAGCGCCGCGGACAGCGCAAGCCCGAGGGGCCGGGCGCCGCCGCGCCGGCCAGGGGTGGCTCGACGACGTCGCGTTCGAGACCGGTGCCCGCTGCCGCAGCCGGGCCGGGCACGGCGACGAACGCGGCGGTCGCGGAGTCGACGTCATCCGCGGCGGTCGCGGAACCAGGCCCGGCAGCCGCGGCGAACGGCGATGGCGCCGGCGCGCGCCGCGGCCCCTCGCGCAGGAAGTCCGAGGCGGAGCTCAAGCAGGAAGCCTTCGACCTCGTGGTGGCCACCGTCGAGGCCCTCGCCGACGAGCGCGACGAGGCCGACAAGATCTGGGGCTCCATGATCAAGCAGACGCTGAAGCGCCAGCGACCGGGGTTCCACGAGAGCTACCACGGCTTCCGCAGCTTCAACCAGCTGCTCGAGGAGGCCCAGGCGCGCAAGCTCCTGGAGCTCGAGAAGGACGGCAAGTCCGGCGGATACGTCGTCAGGATCACCGGGGCCTGAGGGCGGCTGCCCGTGGCCGCGGGCCGATCACGCGTCGCCGGATGTCTCTTGCTCGCACCGGCACTCGGCGCCTCCGCCGCCGACACGGCCGCCGCGGAAGCGGGACGGCCCAGCTGCAATCGGACACTGCTGCAATCGGACACTGACGTCCGAGCGGCTCGTGAACCTCGCGCAGGCCCAGCGAAAGAACGTCGGCTCGTTGCGCGAGCTGCGCGCCTGCGTGAATCGCCTCGTGTGCGGCTGTCCCGCACCCGAACCGCTGACCCCTGGCGCGCCCGACTGGATTCGAACCAGTGACCTTCGCCTTCGGAGGGCGACACTCTATCCAACTGAGCTACGGGCGCGTGCGTGGCCGGACCCCTGAAAAGGGGCGGCAATCTTAGCCTTCGTGCACCGCCGCAGTCCATTTGACGGGCGCCACCGGCCAGTGGCGGCTGCAGGGCCGGCTTGCATGCGGACGCGCGATGCCCGCCGTCGCTGCGGGTATACTTGGCGGCCGTTTCCCCGTTTTCCCCGCCGATCGGAGCCCGCTCGTGAGCGTCAAGCATGACCGCCAGTTCTTCGACACCTTCATGCTCGTCCTGGGCATTCTCGCAGCGGTCACGATCGGCCTCATGGTGCTGTCCGGGCTGATCTCGGACCGCACGTCGAAACGATTCCACGAGGACGATCCGCTGCGTCGACGGGAGACGGTCGAGCGCATCGCGCCGATCGCCCGCGTCGCCGTGGCGGGCCAGGACAACTCCGCGCTCGCTCCGCCGGCCGCCGCCGCGACGGCCGCAGCCACCGACCTCTCCGGCGAGCAGGTCTACCAGCAGGTTTGCTCGGCGTGTCATGCCGCCGGCGTGGCGGGAGCGCCCAAGGCGGGGGACAAGACCGCCTGGGGTCCGCGCGTCGCGCAAGGCAGCGACACGATGCACAAGCACGCGATCGAAGGCTACCAGGGCAAGGCCGGGTTCATGCCTCCGAAGGGCGGCCGAACCGACCTGACGGATCAGTCGGTCATCAATGCGGTCGAATACATGGTGGCGCAGGCGAAATAGCCGGACCGGGGCGGTCCGGCGCCGGGCGCGCCGTCCAGGAGACACCCTATGGCGCCCATCTCGAACCGATCCGTTTCCACCTCGCCCGTGCCGTGGCTGTGGGCAATGGCGATGGCGATCGTCGCAGCGGGCGGCTGCGCGATGTCGCCCGGTTCCTCCTCCACGCCCTCGCGGCCGCAGATTATGCGCGACCCGCAGGCCGATTTCAGTTCGTATCGGACGTTCGGCTGGTCGGCACGACCCGCGAGTGCGGCGCCCGCGTCAGGCGGCCCTCCTGTCAGCCTGCTCGACCGCCAGTTGCGTGGCGCGATAGCAGCTGAGCTGCTCCGGCGCGGGTATGCGGAGGCCGCGCCGGACGCGATGCCGGACCTGCGCATGACGTTCGAGACGTCGGGCGACGACAAGGTGCGCAACAGCCCGGTGCGCGTGGGCGTCGGCGTCGGCAGCTGGGGCGGCAACGTCGGCGGTTCGGTGAACGTCGGCGGCCCGGTCGGGGGCAGTTATCGCGAAGGCGAACTCGTCGTGCGTGCGATAGACAACGCCCGCAACACCGAGGTCTGGCAGTCCCGCGTTACGCGCAAGCGCTCGAAGCGCGATACGGGTCCCGAGGCGGTCGAGCGCGACATCAAGGCGGCGCTCGCGGAATTTCCCAGGCGCAATCAGTGACCGGTGCAATCGCCGGCGACTGGCGACCAGTCACTGTCACTGTTCCTTCAGTCTTCCGACTGCCGGAAATCCACGCCGAGACTGCGGAGCTTCCGGTACAGGTGCGTGCGCTCCATGCCGACGCGCTTCGCGAGCTGGCCCACCTTGCCGTTGCAGAGCTGCAGCTGCTGTGTGAGGTAGGCGCGCTCGAAGTGCTCGCGCGCTTCGCGCAACGGCAGCGCGAGCAGGTCCTGCTTCACGAGCGGCTCGTCCGCCGCGGTCTGCGACGCGATCTCGCGCTCGATTTCCTCGAGCCGGATTTCCTCGCCGCCGCCCTGGATCAGCAGCCGATGGACGAGGTTTTTGAGCTCGCGCATATTTCCCGGCCACGGATAGTTGCGCAGCCGGTTCTGCGCGGCGACGCCGAAGCGGCGGAACGCCAGTCGCTCGTCGTCGACCAGCCGGTCGACGTAGTAGCGCAGCAGTTCGGGCACGTCCTCGGCGTAGTCGCGTAGCGGCGGGATGCGCAGCGTCAGCACGTTGAGGTTGGAGAGCAGGTCGAGCCGGAACGGCGGCACGCCGCGCGTCTCGAACCCGGGCTGCGCCGAGGAGACGATCCGTGCGTCGAACTCGGTGGCTGCCCGACCGCCCTTGCGCGTGAACGTCCCCGACTCGAGCGCGGCGAGCAGCAGGCGCTGCGCCGTCGGCATCAGGTCTTCGAGGCCGTTGATGAACAGGACGCCGCCCTCGGCCTGCTCGAGCACGCCGGCGGACGCGGTGCCGTCCGCGGCCTCGACGCCGAACAGCACTTCTTCCGCGTTGCCGTCCGTGATCGCGCCCGCCACGGCGCCCACGAACGGGCCCGCCGCGCGTGCGCTCATCGCGTGGATGTACCGGGCGATGGCCTCGCGGCCCGTACCGGGCTCGCCGAGCACGAGGACCGACGCCTCGTGCGGCGCGATCTGCTTCACCTGTTCGCGGAGGTCACGCATCAGCCGGCTGCGGCCGACCGGCGCGAGCAGCGGCGGCACCAGCGTGCGAGTCGCGCGTGTGCGGCGCCGGCCCTCGTCGAGCGCGCGCTCGACCGTTCGCAGCAGCTTGGCGAGCGACAGCGGCTTCTCGATGTAGTCGATCGCACCGAGTCGCGTCGCCTCGACCGCCGTCTCGACCGTGCCGTGGCCCGACATCATCACGACGGGTGCCGTGAGCGCCTGGGACTGCTGCCACTCGTGCAGCAGGCTGATGCCATCGGTATCGGGCATCCAGATGTCGAGCAGCACCAGGTCCGGCGCCTGCCTTGCGCAGGACGCACGCGCCTCGGCCGCGTTGGCCGCGGTCTCCACCACGTAGCCTTCTTCCGAGAGGATCTCGCGAACGAGTTCCCGAATGTCGTTCTCGTCGTCGACGACGAGGATGCGCGCGTTCGTCATGCGCGTTCTCTCCTGGGCTCGAACGTCCCGCGGCCACGGGTGTCGTTGTTGGTGGTGGATTGGGCCGTCGTGCCGCCGGTCCCGGGCCGTCCGTTGGCCGTCGCCGGGTCGGCGAGCGGCAGGTCGACGCAGACGCGCGCCCCCCCCGTCGCGCGATTGCCGGCCTCGATGTGCCCGCCGTGCTCCTCGACGATCTTGCGCACGATCGCGAGCCCGAGCCCCGTGCCCTTCGCCTTGGTGGTCACGTACGGGTCGAAAACCTGTCCGATCATTTCACGCTGGAAGCCCGGGCCATCGTCCTCGACGGCGATCTCGGCCACCTCGGTCTCGCCGCGCAGCGCGCGTCGCGTGGACACGCTGATCGTGCCCTGGCCCTGGCCCTGGCCCTGGCCCTGGCCCTCGAGCGCCTCGACCGCATTGGTGATCAGGTTGTTCAGCAGCTGGCGCAGGCGACCGGCATCGGCGACCACAGTCCCGAGCGACGGGTCCAGCACGACGTCGAGCCGCAGGCCGCGCATCGCGCCCTGCGCCTGATAGAGGTCGGCGACTTCCGTCACCATGCGATTAAGCTCGACGCTGGCCATCTCGAGCCGTGGCGCGCGCGCGTACTCGCTGAACGCGTTCACCATCTCCTTCATCGCCTCGACCTGCTGAATGATCGTCTCGGTCGCACGCTCGAGCATCTGCGCGTCGCGCGGATCCGACATCGTCGGCAGCAACCGGTGCCGCATGCGTTCGGCCGAGAGCCTGATCGGCGTGAGCGGATTCTTGATTTCGTGCGCGAGGCGCCGCGCGACCTCGCCCCACGCCGCCTCGCGCTGCGCCCGCAGCATGACGGTGATGTCGTCGAACACGAGCACATAGCCACCCGGTTCGTCGCCTTCGGCCGGCAGGGGTGTGCACGCGCACATCAGGATCCGTCGGCCCGTCGCGGCATGGAACGTGAACTGCTCGCGCCACTCGTCGGCGCCGCCCGCAGATCGCTGGCGGCACGCCTCGGCGAACTGGCGCAGCAACGCCTGCGGCTCGGCCGAACTCCCGTCGAACGTCGTGCCCACGCGGGTCTCGAGGTCGACGCCGAGGATCATGCTCGCCGCGCGGTTGACCGTGCGTACGCGCCAGTCGTGCTCGAGCGAGATCACGCCCGTGGACAGTCGCGCCAGGATCACGGCGAGGTTGGCGCGTTCGGTCTCGGCCGCCTGCTGAGCGCGGCGCTGGTCCTCGCGTGCGCGACGCAGCCGCTTGGTCATGTCGTTGAACGAGTGGACGAGGAAGCCCATCTCGTCGTGCGAAGTGAGGGGCAGCTTGGTGTCGAGGTCGCCCTGGGCCACCGCCCGGGTGCCCTGCACGAGATCCTGGATCGGCTGCACCAGCCGCTGTGCGGTGAAGATTGCGCCGTACCAGGCCGCGAGCAGCGAGAGCAGCAGCACCACCGTCAGTGTCAGGATGAAGCTGGCCTTGAGCGGCTGGCGCAGGTAATCCTTCTCGCCGAACTGCTGGTACGCGGCCTGCACCGTGTCAGCCAGCGCGCCGAGCCGTTCGGCGACGGGATAGAGCCCCTGCAGCACCAGCCGCTCGCGCCCGCCCACGTCGCTGCGGCCGATCGACACGGCGGTCCGGATCAGGTATCCGCCTTCCTGCTGTGGCTCGAGGCTCACGAACGGCTTGCCCTGGCGCAGCTGCAGCAGCACCTCGCCCGGCACATCCTCGGGGACGATGTCGGCCGAGAGCCCCTTACTGACGGCCATGATCGTGCCGGCCTCGGTCGCGACGGTCAGCTCGAGCGCGCCCACCTGGCGGCGCAGCGACTCGAGCAGGCCGAACATCGCGTCGCCCGACATGCCGAGCTGCTCGGCGGCGAGGGCGGAGTCCGCCAGGTGTTCGCGCATGCGCACTTCGAGCGCCGAGCGCGAGAGCACCAGCGCGTCGTCGAGGCTGCGGCGGATCTCGACGTTGAACCAGCTGTCGATGCCGCGGTTCAGGAACTGCACGGCGAAGAAGTAGACGAGCAGGATCGGCAGCGTCGCGAGCACGCCGAAGATCCACACCATGCGCGCCTTGAGCCGCGACCCGATCACGTGGCCGCGCCAGTCCCGGATCAGCTGCGCGAGCTTGGTCGCGAGCAGGCCGACCAGCACCGCGAGCCCCGCGATGTTAATCATGAGGATCCAGGGGTGCAGGCGGCTGAACTGCTCCGAGTTCTGCGCCGTCTGGGCCATGAACAGGATCGCGGCCAGCCAGAGCAACCCGCCGATGCCCATGGTGACCGCGTTGGCGGCGCGCTTCAGGGTCGGAGCGTCCATGTCGTCCAGTCGCTCTGATTGCTCCAGTTGTCGGCCCAGAACAGCAGCCACCCGAACGCGTCGGGCGCGGTGCTCAGGTCGAGTACGGCACGGATCCGGCCCTGGTACTCGGGTCCCGGGACGACCAGCGCGGCATCCAGGATCGGCAGCCCGCGCAGGTCGGAGATGCGGTCGAGCGCGGCTTCGAGCGTACCGAAGTCCTGCTGTTCGCCGGTGTTGAGGTTGCGCACGAGCCAACGCTGACTGAGCGCGTGGTAGCTCACTTCGTAGCGCTGCTCGAGCGTCGCCACCTCGGCGTCGAGCATGTAGCGGCGCACGCGGTCGACGACGATCTGGTAGGTGAGGTGCAGGGTGAGCCCGGATTCGACGGCCTTGCGTGCGTCGTCGGGAAGCCCCATTTCGAGGTGGGCGTCGAGTTCGTAGACGCCTGCGTCCACTCGCACGGCGACGTCGCGCAGCGCGAACTCAGAGTCCTGCGCGAGGCTCGCGGACGCGCCGATCGTTGCAATTACGCACAACAGCCACTGCGAGGGCACTCGCACCAAAAATGGCGGTTTCGTCGCAACGGCGCGCCAGCTGTAGCTCATTTCCAACAATCATAGCGGCTTGCCCAGGCAAGCATAATAGAACCCGTCCATACCGGCCTCGCCGGGCAGGACTTGGTATCCCGGACCGGCTCCGGCGGGCCGCGCAGGCCAATCGCCCGTCCGGGTCGCGGTCAGGTCGAGGGCGCCGGCCGTCCGACCGAGAAACGCCCCGACGACCTGCTCGTTCTCGGCTGCCAGCACCGAACAGCTCGTGTACAGCAGCACTCCACCGGGACGCACCGTCGCCCAGAGGGCGTCGAGCATCACGCCCTGTCGCCGGGCGAGCGCCGGGATGTCCCGCTGGCGGCGCAACACCTTGATGTCCGGGTGACGCCGGATCACGCCCGTCGCGGAGCAGGGTACGTCGAGCAGGACGCGGTCGTAGGGTCGGCCGTCCCACCAGTCGGACGGCCGCGCGGCGTCGCCTTCCCGCACCTCCGCCGCGAGGCCCAGTCGCGCCAGGTTGGCGCGGACACGGTCGAGGCGCGGCCCGCTGATGTCGAGCGCCGTCAATTCGACCTGGCCCCCCGTACGCTCGAGTACGTGGCAGGCCTTGCCCCCTGGCGCCGAACAGGCGTCGAGCACCCGCTGGCCAGGCTCGGGCGCGAGCAGCTCGACGGCGAGCTGGGCGGCAGCGTCCTGGACCGAGATCCGGCCGTCGACGAATCCGGGCAGAGAATGCACGTCGGTGGGAGGCGAGACGAGCAGCGCATCGGGGGCGAACGGATGACGCTGCACGTCGAACCCGGCCGTTGCGAGTTCGGTGGCCGCGGCTTCGAGCGTCGCGCGTGCCCGGTTCACCCGCAGCCAGAGCGGCGGGTGCGCGTTGTTCGCGTCGAGCACGGCCGCCGCTGCGCTGCCGCGATCGCGTCGCAGCGCCTCGACGAACCATCGCGGATGGGAAGTACGCAGCGCGATGTCGCGGTCGACCGCGTGCAGGATCTCCGCCTGCTCGCGCTGGAACCGGCGCAGGACGGCATTCACGAATCCGGCGGCACGATCGAACCCGAGCAGGCGTGCGGCGCTCACCGTCTCGGCCACGGCGGCGTGCGGCGCGGTCTCGCCCGAGACGAGCTGATAGAGGCCCACCTCCACCAGCGCCCGCAGCGGGGGCGCGAGCCTGTCCGGCGAGCGGGCGGCCAGCGCGTCGAGCACGGCCGCGAGCCTGAAATGCCAGCGCAACGTGCCGTAGCACAGCGACCGCTTGAGGCCGCGTGCGGAGCCCTCGGCCTCGTCGCCCGCGAGTTCGTCGTCGAGCGAGCGACCCGCGGCGAGCACGTTCGCGACGATCCGCGCGGCGCTCGCGCGGACGGCCGCCGGTCCGGACGAGTTCATGCTCGCTCCAGCGAACCGAAGCGCGCGTCGCGCAGGTCGCGCGCATTCAGGAAGTCGCGCGCGGCGACCGGCCGCCGGCCGGCCAGCTGCACCGTCAGCAGTTCGAGGGCGCCCTGGCCGGTCGCGACGACGAGACGACCCGATGCTTCGAGGACGTCGCCGGGCCGGGCGCGCGATGCCGCCGCGTCGAAATCCGGCGCCGGTTGCGCAGACCAGAGCCGCAACTGCTCGCCGTCGAGCCGCGTCTCGGCGACAGGGGTCGGGTCGAACGCGCGCACGAGCCGGTCGATCTCGGCCGCGGTCTGCGACCAGTCCACGATGCCCTCGTCCTTGTGAATCTTGGCTGCGTACGTCGCGCCGGCGTCAGGTTGCGCTCTCGGCGACAGCGTGCCGCTCGCGCGCCCCGCCACCGCCACGACGATCGCCTCCGCACCGATCGCCGCGAGACGATCGTGCAGCGAGCCGCCGGTCTCGCGCGGCCCGATCGCGATTTCGCGCCGCAGCAGTTCCGGTCCCGTGTCGAGCCCGGCATCCATCTGCATGATCGAGATTCCCGTGTGCGTGTCCCCGGCGAGCAGGGCCCGCTGGACGGGTGCGGCACCACGCCAGCGCGGCAGCAGCGAGGCGTGGATGTTCAGGCAGCCGAGCCGCGGGATCTCCAGCACGTCCTGCGGCAGGATCAGGCCATACGCGACGACCACCATGAGGTCGGGCTGCCGCGAAGCGAGCCGGGCTTGCACCTCGGGGGACTTCAACGATGCCGGTTGTTCCACCGCGAGCCCGAGCGAGAGCGCGCGCTGCTTGACCGCGCTCGAGGCAACGCCGCGGCCCCGGCCGGCCGGCCGGTCCGGTTGCGTGTAGACGGCGACGATCTCGTGACCGGTCGCGTGCAGGGAGTCGAGAGCCGGCACCGCGAACGCAGGGGTGCCGGCGAAGACGATGCGCACCGGGTCGGTCACATCGCGGGTGTCCGGACCGGGGCGCCGGCCGGCACGCGCTCGCGTCTTTCCTTCTCGAGTTTCTTGCGGATGCGGTTGCGCTTGAGCTCGGACAGGTAATCGACGAACAGCTTGCCGTCGAGGTGATCCATCTCGTGCTGGATGCACACGCCGAGCAAGCCGTCGGCCTCGAGTTCGAACGGCTGGCCGTCGCGGCAGAGCGCACGCACCCGGATCCGTTCGGCCCGCGCACGCAGCGTGTCGTAGATCCCCGGCACCGAAAGGCACCCTTCCTCAGCCTCGGTCGAACCCGCGCGCTCGATCACCTGCGGATTGATGAACACGCGCGGGTCGGAGCGGTCGGGCGAGACATCCGTCACGAGCAGGCGCAGGTGACGGTCGACCTGCGTCGCCGCGAGGCCGATGCCCTTGGCTGCGTACATGGTCTCGAACAGGTCGTCGACGAGCGAGCGCAGCGAGTCGTCGATGGCTTCGACCGGTTGCGCCCGGGTGCGGAGCCGGGGGTCCGGATATTCGAGGATCGTGAGCTTCGCCATTCGTTTGAAAATACTGCTAAAGTTATGCTGCGCTTGAAGTTAACGACCCGAAAAACCAGCGCTGGGAGCCCGGTTTTCGTCCGCCGCGTCGGGGGACTGAGACGTGGTCGGCAGCCGGTCGCGGGTGGCCCGGATTATAAGACGGCGGTCTCGACCCCGATACCCGATGGAGAAAGGGATGGATCGTTACCTGCGACCTGACTCGTCGACCTCTACGCGGCAGCCGGGAGGCTGGGTGCGCGCGCTGGTGCTGGCCACGGCCGTCGCAGGCGCCGGCATCGGGACCGGCGTCATTCTCCCCGGCGCGGCCCTGGCGCAGGCCGAGTCCGGACGCTCGATGTCCGTGCCGATCGCCGAGAGTGCGCCCGAACGTTATGTCGTGCAGCAAGGCGACACGCTCTGGGACATCTCGGCGATGTACCTTCGCGACCCGTGGTACTGGCCGGAGATCTGGTACGTCAACCCGAGCATCGCCAACCCGCACCTGATCTACCCGGGCGACGTGCTGTATTTCAGCTACGTCGACGGCCAGCCGCGCGTTTCGCTCGAGCGGCCGGGCGCCGTACGGCTCTCGCCGGAGGTCCGGACCTCGCCCCTGGACGGCGCGATCCGCGCGATCCCCTACGACGTGCTGATGGACTTCGCGGGCCGGCCACGGATGCTCGACAAGGACGAGGTCAAGGATGCCCCGTACGTCGTCGGCATGCGTGACCGGCACATCATCGGCACCGAGCTGAACGAAGTGTACGGACGCGGCCTCGGCAACCCGGCGCCCGGCACTCGCTTCAACATCATCGGTGTCGGCGAAGAGGTTCGCGATCCCGACGACGGCGACCTGCTGGGCTACATCGGGCACTACGCGGGGCTGGGCGAAGTCGTGCAGGAAGGCGGCGCCGCGATTCCCGTCGGGAAAAAGACGTGGATCGGCCGCATGGGTCGCGACGCCGAGGGCGCCGATCTCACGCACCTCAAGGTACTCGAGATCGGCCGCGAGATCTTTCAGGGCGACAAGCTGTTCCCGGCCGCGGTCGACGTCGGCAACGACTTCGTGATCTCGATGCCGAAGAACGAGAAGCTGCTCGGGCAGATCGTCGCCGTGGTGGACGGCATCCGCGTCGCCGGCAAATTCCAGGTGATCGCGATCAACCGCGGCAAGCGCGACGGGCTCGAACCCGGCAACGCGCTCGGCGTGTTCTATCGCGGCGAGGAAATCCGCGACCGCTTCGACAGGAGCGCGTGGTCGAAGTACACGACCAACTACGAGAAGGTGCGGCTGCCCGACGAGCGCAGCGCCACCGTGCTCGTGTTCCAGGTCTACCAGCGGATGAGTTACGCGCTGGTGATGGAATCGTCGCACATCATCCACAAGGGCGACTTCATCGCGCATCCGCAGTACGGCCACCGCGACGCGGGCAACGCGAACTACGTCCGCTGACCGGAGCCCGACGCGCAGAACTGCGCGGAGACAGGCGATTTGAACGAAGCCTGCCGGGGTGCACCCCCGGTAGGCTTTTTTCGTCATGGAGGACGCGGAATCCTGGCTCGCGCTCGCGCGCATGCCGGCGCTGCATGCAGGCGTCATCGCGCAGTGGCTGGAATCCGGCCGCACCCCGATCGAGTGGCTCGACGCCTGCCGAACTTCGGCGGCCAGGGGCCGCAGCGGCGTCGACGCAGCAGGGCCATTTCGGCCGGCTGATCCCGCCGGGATCGCGACCGACCTGGCCTGGCTACGCGCCGCACCCGACCGACACCTGGTGACGTGGGGGTCGGCTGCCTACCCCACGCTGCTCGCGCGGATTGCAGACGCACCGCTGGTGCTGTTCGTCGAGGGCAAGCCGTCCGTGCTCGCGCAACCTCAGCTCGCGATCGTGGGCAGCCGCCACCCGACGTCGCTCGGTCGTGACACGGCTGCCGACTTCGCCGCGCACCTCGCCCGGGCCGGGCTCGCCGTGACGAGCGGACTCGCACTCGGCATCGATGCCGCAGCGCATCGTGGCGCGCTCGGGGCCGGAGGCCCGACCGTCGCCGTGCTGGGCTGCGGGCTCGACCGCGTCTATCCACCCGAGAATGCATCCCTCGCACGCGAGATCGTCGCGCAAGGCGGTGCGCTGGTGTCCGACTTCCCGGTCGGCACGCCACCGCTCAAGCCGAACTTCCCGCGTCGCAATCGCCTGTTGAGCGGCCTCGCCGTCGGCACGCTCGTGGTCGAGGCGGCCTTGCGCAGTGGCTCGCTGATCACGGCGCGGCTCGCCGCGGACCAGGGACGCGAGGTCTTCGCGATCCCGGGCTCGATCCACAACGCGGTCGCCCGTGGCTGCCACCGGCTGCTGCGCGATGGGGCCAGGCTCGTGGAGAGCGCGCAGGACATCTTCGACGAACTGCACCCGATCCTTGGAATTTCGCCGAAGATCGCAACCGCGCACGCCGCGTCGCGGCCCGACGCAGCCCTGCCCTCGTTGGACAAGGAGTACGAAATCCTGTTAGATGCGCTCGGCTTCGAACCGGCCGGTCTCGACGCGATCGTCGCGCGGACGGGGTTTGCGGCCGGCGCGGTCGCCTCGATGCTGCTCATCCTCGAGCTCGACGGGCGGATTCAACAGCAACCGGGCGGGCGCTATTGCCGCCGGCTGCCGGGAAGGTGAAATGAAGGAAGGCGTCCTCGACATCCTGATCTACCTGTTCGAGAACTACTTCGACGCCGAGACGGACGATGGCTTTGAACCCGACCGCGAAACGCTGAAGCTGGAGCTCGAACACGCCGGCTTCCCGGGCAGCGAAGTCGAACGGGCCCTCTGCTGGCTCGAGGAACTCGCCTCCGATCCGGACCGCCTGCACCCGACGCCCACCTCCCGTGCCATCCGCGTGTTCGCGGCGCTCGAGCAGGCCCGGCTCGACACCGACTGCCGTGGCTACCTGGTGCACCTCGAGCAGGTCGGCATCCTGTCGCCCACCCAGCGCGAGCTGGTGATCGACCGCCTGATGGCGCTCGAGGGCGACGAGATCGACATCGACAAGCTCAAGTGGGTCGTGCTGATGGTGCTGTTCAGCCAGCCCGGGCAGGAGACGGCGTTCTCGCGGATGGAGGACCTCGTGTTCGAGGATCGCAGCGGGGCGATCCACTGAATTTTTTCCCACCTTTCCTGCGATGCGGGAAAGGTCGGCCGCAGGCCGGGTGAGGGCGTTCTTCTTACGTCTGCCGCGCACCGCCGCGGCATGTTTGTTTTTGAGGTCATGACCAAGAATCTCGTCATCGTCGAGTCGCCGGCCAAGGCCAAGACCATCAAGAAGTACCTGGGCAAGGACTTCGAGGTGATGGCGTCCTATGGCCACGTGCGCGACCTCGTGCCGAAGGAAGGCGCCGTCGATCCCACGCGCAACTTCGAGATGCGCTGGGAGCTGATCGACAAGAACCGCAAGCACGTCGAGGCGATCGCGCGCGCGATGAAGAAAGCCGACGCGCTCTACCTGTCGACCGACCCCGACCGCGAGGGCGAGGCGATTTCGTGGCACCTGCTGCAACTGCTCACGGAAGCAGGGGCGCTCGACGGCAAGGACGTGCATCGCAGCGTGTTCTACGAGATCACCAAGACCGCCGTGCAGGAGGCCGTGGACAACCCGCGCGCGATCTCCGACGAACTCGTGAAGGCTTACCTCGCGCGTCGCGCGCTCGACTACCTGGTCGGCTTCAAGGTCTCTCCGCTGCTGTGGAAGAAGGCGGGCCTTTCGGGCGCCTCGGCCGGTCGCGTCCAGAGCCCGGCGCTGCGCATGATCTGCGAACGCGAGGAGGAGATCCTCGCGTTCAAGCCGCGCGAGTACTGGACGGTCGCCGCGCAGGCGCAGAAGGACTCCGCGCAGTTCGTCGCACGGCTCACGCAGCTCGACGGGCAGAAGGTCGAGCAGTTCACCGTGACCGACGCGGGCGGCGCCGCCCGCGCGAAGCAGCAGCTCGACCAGGCCGCGAACGGCACGCTGATCGTCTCGAACGTCGAGAAGAAGCAGCGCAAGCGCAACCCGTCGCCGCCGTTCACCACGTCCACGCTGCAGCAGGAGGCATCGCGCAAGCTCGGCTTCGGCGCCCAGCGCACGATGCGCACGGCACAGCGGCTCTACGAAGGCGTCGACTTCGGCGAAGGTCCGGTCGGCCTGATCACTTACATGCGTACGGACTCGGTGACGCTCGGCGTCGAGGCCGTGAGCGAGCTCCGCAGCGTGATCGGCAAGCTCTATGGCAAGGAGGCATTGCCCGACTCGCCGCGCCTGTACAAGACCAAGTCGAAGAATGCGCAGGAAGCCCACGAGGCGGTACGCCCCACCTCCGCCGCACGCACGCCCGAGCAGCTCGCGGGGCGCATCGACGCGGACGAGTACAAGCTCTACACCCTGATCTGGCGTCGCGCGGTCGCCAGCCAGATGGAAGCCGCGGTATTCGACACGGTCGCCGTCGACCTCGCGGCGGGCCGCGACCATGCGTTCCGCGCCAACGGCTCGACGCTCGTCACTCCCGGATTCCTCGCGGTCTATCGGGAGGACGTCGACGACGCGACGCTCGACCCCGGCGACGACGAGAACCGCCTGTTGCCGCCGCTCGAGACCGGCGACCGCGTGCAGCTGCTCGCGATCGAGACCGAGCAGCACTTCACCGAGCCCCCGCCCCGCTACTCGGAGGCGAGCCTGGTCAAGGCGCTCGAGGAGCACGGCATCGGCCGGCCGTCGACGTATGCCAGCATCATCCAGACGCTGCTCTACAAGAAGTACTGCGAGCTGCTGAACCGCCGCTTCACGCCCACCGACCTGGGCAGGATCGTCAACCGGTTCCTGACGGCGAATTTCGAGCACTACGTCGACTACGGCTTCACGGCCGCGATGGAGGACGAGCTCGACGACATCTCGCGCGGCGAGGAGGACTGGCTGCCGATGCTCGAACGCTTCTGGGCCGAGCTCAAGAAGCAGATCGACGACGTCGACGAGAACGTCACGCGGTCCGACGTCGCGATGGAGCGGCCGCTCGGTATCGACCCGAAGTCCGGCCGGCCCGTGAGTGTCCGCTTCGGCCGCTTCGGTGCGTTCGCGCAGATCGGTACGCGCGACGACGCGGAGAAGCCCAGGTTCGCCAGCCTGCGTCCGCACCAGCGAATGGACGAGATCACGCTCGAGGAGGCACTCGACCTGTTCCAGCTGCCGCGCACCGTCGGCGAGTGGGAGGACGGACACGCGATCAAGGTCGCGATCGGCCGCTTCGGGCCGTACGTGCAGTTCGGGCCGAAGAAGTACGCCTCGCTCAAGAAGGACGACGACCCGTACACGATCACGCTCGAGCGGGCGCGCGAACTGATCCGCGAGAAGATCGAAGTCGAGGCCAACCGGGTCATCCAGGATTTCCCCGACGCCGGAATCCGCGTGCTGAACGGCCGCTACGGCCCATACATTTCCGACGGCAAGAAGAACGGAAAGATCCCGAAGGACCGCGACCCGAAGTCGCTCACGCTCGAGGAATGCCAGGCGCTGCTCGCAGCCGCGCCCGAGCGCAAGGGCGGATGGGGCCGTCGGGGGGCGGCGAAGCAGTCGTCGAAGACGACACCGGCCGCCGGGGGTTCGACCGCCGCGGATGCAACCTCGTCCACGCGCCCGGCCAAGGTCGCTGCGCGGAAGAAAGCGGCGCCGCGGAAGAAGGCGGCGAAGTCCGTGAGCCCGGCGGCGACGAAGCCTGAGCCGAAGGCCCCGGTGAAGCCTGAAGCGAAGGCCGCGGCGAAATCCGCGGCGAGGCCCTCTGCAAAGACGGCGGCCGGCAGGAAAGGCTGAACGACGAGCACCGCTTGATGGAGGACACTCCTTCACTGCCCGGCGTCATCGAGTACCTGCGCGACCTGCACGATCGCATCACGACGACCATCGAGCGTCTCGACGGTGGCGCCAGCTTCCGCCGCGACACGTGGGTCCGTGCCGAGGGCGGCGGCGGCGAATCGCGCGTGCTGCGCGAAGGCGCGGTGTTCGAGCAGGCGGGCATCAATTTCTCCCACGTGCGCGGTGCCGCCCTGCCCGCCTCGGCGACCGCGCAACGACCCGAGCTGGCCGGCGCCGGATTCGAGGCCACCGGTGTCTCGCTGGTGATCCATCCGCGCAATCCCTACGTGCCGACGAGCCACGCGAACGTGCGGTTCTTCGCGGCCATGAAGGACGGCGAACATGCCGCCTGGTGGTTCGGTGGGGGATTCGACCTGACGCCGTACTACCCGTTCGACGACGACGTGCTGCACTGGCACCGCACGGCCAAGGCCGCCTGTGACCCGTTCGGGCCCGACGTCTATTTGAAGTACAAGGACTGGTGCGACCGCTACTTCTACCTGAAACACCGCGGCGAGACGCGCGGTGCCGGGGGCCTGTTCTTCGACGACCTTAACGAATGGGGCTTCGCGCGCTCGTTCGAGTTCATGCGCAGCGTGGGCGATCACTTCGTGCGCGGTTACGAACCGATCGTGGAGCGGCGCCGCGAGACGGCCTACGGCGAGCGCGAGCGGCAGTTCCAGCTCTACCGGCGTGGCCGCTACGTCGAATTCAACCTGGTCTACGACCGCGGCACGATCTTCGGGCTGCAGTCGGGCGGGCGCATCGAGTCGATCCTGATGTCGCTGCCGCCGCTCGTACGCTGGGAGTACGACTACCGGCCGCAAGCGGGCACGCCCGAGGCCCGGCTCTACGACGATTTCCTGCGGCCGCGCGACTGGCTCAGCGAGTTCGGCAGCTGAGCCTTCTTCCGGTTGCGAGATCAGGCGTTCACTGGCGCGAACCGACGCGGCGGTGGCGTGAAATGTAGCCCGGTGGTAGATCGCCTTTGGCTGGCTCGGCTCGCGACGCTCCGTACACCGAGAGCTCTGCGGACCTGGTTATGCGGCCAACCTTTGACGCAATCCCACGCGAAACAGAAAAGCTGGAACTTGCACGATGAAGAAGAGGCGATTCCGCCCGATCCCATCATATCTCCTGATGCCGTCGACGACGAAAAATGCGTTGGCGAAACGATGCTGGAAGGCCTGCAACCCGGCCATGTTGTCATAGGACCTCTAGTGTTATGTCCAGCATATAACTGCCATTGCAATCTCTAACCTGCGCGACCCTGATGCATGCTCAGAACCGGTCCGACGGTACCCCTTACAGAGACCGAGCGCGAGCAATTGGAGCGGTGGGTGGCTGCACATGGGACGCCGCGGCAAGTGGCGTTGCGGTGCCGGATCGTGCTGGCGGCGGCGGGAGGTGATGCCAATCAGCAGATCGCTGCGGCGTGTGAGATCGATGTCAAGACCGTGGCGTTGTGGCGCGCACGATTCATTGAGAGCGGCGCACAGGGCTTGTGGGAGATTGCCGCCGGTCGTGGCCGCAAGGCGACCTATTCGGCGCGCAAGATCAAGGCAATCGTGCAGGCGGCCCTGTTGAGCAAGCCGGCCGGGATGACGCAGTGGAGTTGTCGGCAGATGGCGCAGGCGCAGGGCGTGAGCAAATCCACGATCAGCACGATCTGGCGCAGCCACAACCTGAAGCCGCATCTGGTCAAGCACTTCAAGCTCTCGGGCGA
Source organism: uncultured Gammaproteobacteria bacterium (assembly GCA_963714645.1). Classification (GTDB taxonomy): domain Bacteria; phylum Pseudomonadota; class Gammaproteobacteria; order Steroidobacterales; family Steroidobacteraceae; genus RPQJ01. The sequence goes on along the minus strand of CAVQQX010000081.1, from coordinate 4,411 downwards.
TGCGCGGTTTCTGGAGAAACTCACCGACCTGGTTGGGCTGTATCTGAATCCACCCGAGCGGGCGCTGGTGCTGTGCGTGGACGAGAAGACGCAGATCCAGGCGCTGGATCGCACGCAGCCCGGATTGCCGATGAAAAAAGGGCGACTGGGCACGATGACCCACGACTGCAAGCGCAACGGCACGACCTGCCTGTTCGCGGCCCTGGAGGTCTTGCAGGGAAAAGTCGTCGGCCAATGCTGTATCCGCCACCGCCATCAGGAGTTCGTTAAATTTCTACGCCGCCTCGACGCGGAATTCCCCGAGCCGATCCCGCTGCATCTGGTGATGGACAACTACGGCACGCACAAGCATCCCAACGTGCAGGCTTGGCTGAAGCGTCATCCCCGCTTCGTCCCGCATCTTGTGCCGACCAGTTCCAGTTGGCTCAACCTGGTGGAAAGCTGGTTTGGAGAACTTACCCGCCAGGCGGTCCGCGGTGGCTCCTTCAGCAGCGTCGCGGACCTCGAAACCGCCATCACGGCCTTCCTGGCGGCTTGGTATGAACATCCAAAACTCTTCGTCCGGACCGCAACCCCTCGAATCCATACAGGCCAAACTCGCGCGCTGCCGGCAGACTCTCGAGCAGATCAAGCCCGGTTGCACCGCACCCCGAACCCGATGCAGGCGCAGTAAAACGAAATCACGAGTTATTTCTCGGACACCACACTAGGCTTTTTTTCTGTGAAGCAGGTCACGTTACTGCGCGCTCCGCATGTACGGGACACGGGGACCCAATGTAGCTTCCTCCGACGCGCGCCAGCCGCAATGACCGGTGCGCGCTGGACGGATGGCGAAACTCGGCATGAAGAAATTTGTCCTCGGGCGTCGGGATGCCGCCGGCTTCAGCCTCATCGAGCTGCTGATCGCGCTCGCGGTCATCGGCATACTCGCCTCGTTCGCGTTGCCGAGTTACCGCGAGCACCTGCGCCGAGGCGCGATGGAGGAGATTACGGCGGCCATCGGCACCGGGCGCGTCGCGATCGAGCAGTTCTTCCTCGACAACCGGACCTATGAAGATGCGCTCTGCCCCGGCGGCACCGAGTACTTCGCCGTTGCGTGTGAGTTCGACGCCACTACATACACCATCACCGCTACGGGCTCCGGCCTGATGGACGACTTCGTCATCGACCTCGACGAGACCGGCGCCAGATCCACGGCCGGCCCGTGGGGCGACGCGGCCTGCTGGCTCTCGAGCAAGGGGGACACGTGCTGAGTCCCGGCGCGCGCGGTTTCACGATCATCGAGTTGATGGTGACGATCGCCGTCTTCGCGCTGCTGCTCGCTGCCGGCGTGCCCGCCTTGCGCACGTTCGTCGAAAATGGCCGGATCCGTGCCGCGGGCGAGTCGCTCAAGTACGGCGTCGGGCTCGCGCGCAACGAGGCTGTCCGTCTCAACACCCAGGTCGAGTTCGTCGCGACCGTGACAGGGTGGGAAGTGCGCCGGATCGTCGACGGCACGGTCCTGCACCAGGGCAGCGGCAAGGAAGGCATGAGCGGCTTGACGCTGGCAGTTGAGCCGGCGGACGCCGATCGGGTGACCTTCGACGCCTTCGGCCGGGCGCTCGAACCTAACACGTCCGACGGTTCCGAGCCTCTGACCCAGGTGGACATTGCGTCGACCGTGCCCCCCTCCGCGGTGGGCTACCGGCCGCTGCGGCTGCAACTGCTCGCCGGCGGCATGTCCCGGCTGTGCGATCCGCATGCGGACGCCGACGACCCGATGGCCTGTCTGTGATCATCCATTCTCCGGCGCATGAGCGCGGCTCCGCGATGCTCGAGGTACTGATCTCGATGCTGCTGTTTTCGTTCAGCGTGCTCGGGCTCGTGCGCGTGCTCGCCGTCGCGGTCCGCGATGCCGGCGAGGTCGAATACCGGGCGATCGCGGCCACAGTGGCCGACGAGACGATCGGCCGGATGTGGCTCGACCGGGCCAACCTCGGCAGCTATGCGGCGGTTGACGCCGTGGTGCCGGAACTCCCGGGCGGCACCCAGACCATCGCGGTCGACGGCAACGTCGTCACGGTCACTGTCAACTGGTTGCCGCCGGGCGCGGCCGACGAGCGCGCGCAAACGGTCGCCGCCACCCTCGCCGGCAATTGACCATGGCGTACGCTCGGCAACGGGGCTTCTCGCTGATCGAACTGATGGTCGCCGTCGTACTGGCGCTGGTGACCGTGCTCGTGGTCATGCAGGTGCTGTCGATCTACGAGGCGCGCAAGCGCACCACGACTGCGGGTAACGACGCCGTGATGTCCGCGGCGGTGGGCCTCTTTCTGGTCGAGCGCGACGTGCGCATGGCGGGCGCTGGCCTGACGCTGCCGAGCGGCTTCGCCTGCAACCTCGGCATCAATATCTACTACGACGGCGACGTCGTCTCCGACGCGGCGATGCTCGCGCCAGTGATCGTGACCGACGGCGGTGCCGGTCCCGACACGGTCCGCGTGGTGCGCAGCGACTCGGCCTTCGGCCCGGTGCCTGTGACCATCGTCAAAACGATGCCGACGCCGTCGTCTATTCTGACCGTGGATGCGAGTGCCGGGCTCATCGAGCAGGACCTGTTCCTGGTCGGTGCGCAGGACGGCAACAAGATCTGCACGCTGATGCAGATGACCCAGGACGCGCAGGCGACCGGCAACGGCTGGAACCTCAACCACAACTCGGGCACCTCGGACTTCAACCCGCCGAACCCGGGCAACGTCTTCGACACGGCAGTCCAGTACGACATCGGCGACCTCGTCGTGAACCTCGGGCGCTTCGGCCTGCGGTCGTTCACCGTCGTCTGCGGCGGCGGCGGCTTGCCGTCGGTCGACAACAGCTGCAACCTGGCCAGCTTCGACCCGCTGGTTGCGCCGGATCCGCTGACGCTCAACGACGTCGATTCGCTCACGGCGGAAGTCGTCGACTTCCAGGCGCAGTACGGCGTCGCACCCACGGGCAGCCCGGTCGTCGACCAATGGGTCGACGCGACCGGCGGAACCTGGGCCAACCCGACAGCGGCGAACATCGCGCGCATCAAGGCCGTGCGCATGGTCATCGTCACGCGCGGCAACCGGGAGCCCGTCATGGTGAGCCCCGCGCAACTGGTGCTGTGGGACGAAGGCGAGCCAACCGAGCTCGCGCGTGACCTCTCCGATGAGGAACGGCGCTACCGCTACAAGGTCCTCACGGTCGTCGTGCCGTTGATCAACGTCATCTGGGCGGGCGTATGAACCATTGCACCGTGACACCGGCAGCTGCCGCGCGCCAGCGGGGCCTGTCCCTGCTGGTCGTGCTGGTTGCGCTGCTGGTCATCAGCTTCGCTGCGGTCGCGCTGCTGCGCTCGAGCGACACGTCCACGCTGGTGGCGGGCAACCTGGGGTTTCAGCGCACCGCGCTCGCGGCCGGCGACGCCGGCACAGAGGCCGCGATCGCGTGGCTCGAGGCGAATGCTGGGGGCGGAGTGCTGTTCACCGACGACGCGGCCAACGGCTACTTCGCGACCACTGCCAGCAACTGCGACCTGACCGGTTCCGCGACGCCGGGCGATGCCGCGGACAACGTCGACTGGACCGGTGCCGACCCGGGGGCCGACTGCAACATGGCAGCGCGCGTCGCTGCGGTGGAAGGCGTCCCGGACGGCTACACCGTCAGCTACGTGGTCAACCGGGTCTGCAACGCCTCGGGCGACCCGAACGCGGTGCTCGCCGCCGACGGCGTCACCCCGATGGCCTGCTCGCGCGCCGGCGGCGGCGCCAGCGAGGGCAGCACGAAGGCCGGCGCGTCCTACGGCAACCTGCCGCTGACCGGCGGCTCCCAGACCTACTACCGGATCACCACTCGCATCGACGGCCCTCGCGGGACTGTGCGCTACGTGCAGTCGCTCGTGGTCCTCTGACGGAGAAGGCAATGCTTAGGAAGAAACTTGCGCTGCTCGTCGTAGCGGCGATGCTCCCGGCAGCCTACGTGCAGTCCGGCACCGTCGACCTCGCGACCCTGCCGCTGGTTTCGGGCGTGAGCAACTCCGTCGCGCCCAACATCTACTTCATTCTCGACGACTCGACCAGCATGACCTATGACTACATGCCGGACTCGGTTGGCAACAACTCTCGCAAAGCCTGTTTCAGGAACTTCGGCTACAACACGATCTACTACAACCCTGCGGTCACCTACGCTGTGCCGAAAAACGCGGATGGCACGGACTTCCCGAGCACCAACACCAGCTTCTACCAAGCCAAGACCAATGGCTTCAGCTCGACGTCAGGCACGACTGATCTCTCCAACACGTCGTCGCAGACGGTCACGACGCCGGTGACCAGCAACCTGGGCAACAATCCGTTCACGACCACACGCAACAGCCGCAACGTGACGGTCAGCCAGCCCGGGCACGGCCTCG
>CAVQQX010000080.1:0-6305 GCA_963714645.1 uncultured Gammaproteobacteria bacterium | reverse complement strand
CAGGTTGAAGTCGAACTCGACGGTGCGGTCGATGCGCGACAGCCTGGCTGCTGACATGGTTGTGTTGATCGCCGGAGAACACCGACTACTGCGGTTACGCGACGCTCTGGTATTCGTACACGAGCACGAGCAGCAACTGGGATGCGTATGCGGCTGTCAGTCGAGTTGCCTGAGCAGCCAGACGCTGGCCTTGTTCTGCACGCACTCGTAGGCGTCTTGCTAGCAAGCACCGCAGGTGGTGGCGGTGGCGGTGGTGCTGCCGGCGGCGGTGCTGGTGGGGCAGGCGCGGGTGGCGGTGGCGCCGCAGGTGGTGGCGCGGTTCCAGTGGGCGCGGTCGTCGACGGCGGCGGAGTGGCGGGAGCACCGGTTGAACTCGCCGCGGCAGCACCGCCGGTCGAGGTAAGACCAATGCGTGGCGCTGCTGCACGCGTAGACGTATTGCTGCATCGCCTGCACGTGCGTGCGCATCGAGCGCCGCGCCGCCGCCTCGACCGCCGCCGGGTCGTTCGCGTGCTCCCATTGCTCGACGGTCCAGCCCTCGGGCAGGTAGCCGTTCACCGGGTCGTGCGCCGAGGTCTGGTCGGTGACGGCGTCGGGCTTCACGCCGCGACGCAGCAGCTCGGGCAGCACTTCGGCTGCGTTGCCGAGCAGGCCCACCGAGACCGGCTTCCGCTCGCGCACGGAGCGGTTGATCAATTCGAGCGCCTCGTCGAGCGTGTCCGCGCGGACGTCGAGGTAGCGCGTGTCGAGCCGCTTCTGGATGCGCTCCGGCCGGCACTCGATCGCGAGCATCGAGGCACCCGCCATCGTCGCCGCGAGGGGTTGCGCCCCGCCCATGCCGCCGAGTCCGGCCGTGAGGATCCAGCGTCCCGCGAGGCTGCCGCCGTAGTGCTGGCGGCCCATTTCGACGAAGGTCTCGTAGGTGCCCTGCACGATGCCCTGGCTGCCGATGTAGATCCACGAGCCGGCCGTCATCTGACCGTACATCATGAGCCCCTTGCGGTCGAGTTCGTGGAAGTGGTCCCAGGTCGACCATCGGCCCACGAGGTTCGAGTTCGCGATCAGCACGCGCGGCGCATCGGCGTGCGTGCGGAACACGCCAACCGGCTTGCCCGACTGCACCAGCAGCGTCTCGTCGTCGCCCAGCGTACGCAGTGCGGCGACGATGCGGTCGTAACTGTCCCAGTTGCGGGCCGCACGGCCGATGCCGCCGTAGACGACCAGGTCGCCGGGACGTTCGGCCACGTCCGGGTCGAGGTTGTTCATCAGCATCCGCAGCGGCGCCTCGGTGAGCCAGCTCCGCGCGGATAACGCAGTGCCGCGCGGCGCACGGATCGGGCCGCGGCCGGGTCGGTTGGAAGGCGGGACGGTCATGCGCGCGTTATATCACTGCGCGCGTCGGCGCTCGGCGCGGCGCGAACCGGCGAGTGCATGCCGGGCGGCCGGGGCAGCGTGAACCAGAACGTGCTGCCTTGCGGCGGATGGCTGTCGACCCCTATGTTTCCCCCCATCGCCTCGACCAGGTCGCGGCAGAGCGCGAGCCCGAGCACCGTGCCTTCCGTCACCGCGCGGGCGCCGGCGCCCAGGGCGAAGCGCTCGAATGCATGGAACAACCGCGCCTGCTGGGCCGGCGTGATGCCGGGCCCGGTGTCGCGGACCTCGAGCCGCACATGCTCGCGGCCGGCGGTCGTGCGGACTTCGATGCGACCACGCTCCGTGAATTTCACCGCGTTCGACAGCAGGTGACGCAACACCTGTCGCACGCGCGCGGGGTCGGCCAGCACCGGCAGCGGCGACTGGCTGCGCAAATAGCCGAACTCGAGCGACTGTTCCGATGCGAGTGGCGCATGGCGCCCGCAGGTCTCGTCGAGCACGTCGCGCAGGTCGAAGACCGTGGTATCCAGTGCGAGCCGGCCGGCCTCGAGCCGCACGAAGTCGAGCAGGTCCACGACGAGTTCCAGCTGCTGCTCGCCGGCATCGAGGATCAACTTGAGCTGCTTGCGTTGCTCGTCCGTGAGCGGTCCCGCCGCCTCGGACAGCAGCAGCGTGCTGAAGCCGATGACGGCGTTGAGCGGCGTGCGCAACTCGTGCGAGACGGTCGCGAGGAACGCTGATTTCGCGCGGGTCGCCACCAGGGCGTCCTGCTGGGCGCGCTCGCCGTCGAAACGGGCCCGGTCGGCCGCGTCGATGGCCTGCGCGAGGCGCCCGTGGAGCGAGCGCAACGCGTCGGCCTCGGCTGCACGTCCGCTCACGTCTTCGATCATCCCGGCGACACGGCTCGCGCGACCGGTCGCGTCGGTCGCGACGACGACGGCGCGAGCGACGACTCGCAGGTCGCGACCGTCGCGGTGGCGCAAGCGCAGCTCGAGTTCCGCGCGACGTTGCTGGCCGGTGATCAGCGGCGCGAGCGCCGCTCGCACGTGGGGCTGGTCCTCGGCCGTCACTTCCTCCAGCGCGGCGGCCGCAGTGAGATCGAGCGCGCCGGAGCGACCGCCGAGGATCTCGCGATAGCGCGCCGAGTGATATACGGTACCGCGCACGACGTCCCAGTCCCAGACGCCCAGCCGAGCCACCTCGAGCGCGGCACGCCAGCGGCGCTCGGTCCGCGCGAGCGAGCGGACGACGCGGCTCGAGCTGCCGCGGCCGACGAGCTGCGGCTGCAAGGCCGCGAAGAGCGTCCCGATCGCGACGAACCACACGAGGTCCAGCAGGTCGCGCGGCGAGGCAGGCAGGTCGGCCGGTGCGCCCGCCACGCCCAGCGCCCCTGCGATCGAGCAGGCCGCGAAGGCCGTGGCGGCGAAGCCGAGTGCGCGGCCGCCGATCCATGCACTGAGGAACACCGCCGGATAGAAAAAGCGAAAGCCGGCGGGATCGCGGGCGTCGGCCAGCGCGTACTGCAGGGCGAACGCGAGCAGAGGCAACAGCCCGGCCAGCACCAGGCGGGACCGTTCGCCCGGCATGTCGTCGTGACGCCGGGCCGCGCGCGACCGCACGGCGGCAACTGCGCCGGCAACGGTCTCGAGCCAGGACGCCATCCACGACATCTCCGTCTCCATCCATGGCAGGGCCGCAGGGGATCGGCCTCGACGCCAAAAATTCCATCCTGGGAATTCGACCGGCCGCGTGTCAACAAATCGGCACCCCGGGCTGGCGGTTATGATCGGCTGCACCTTCCGCCCGGAGCACGCCCGATGATCCGCTGGGTCGCCATCCTTTCGCTGCTGCAACTCGTCGCGTTCTGGAAGATCCTCGGCCGCATGGGCTTCCCGCCGTGGCTGGCCGTCATGGCCTCCGTCCCCGTGATCAACCTCGTCCTGTTCTATTACCTGGCGCTGTCGCCCTGGCCGCGCGAAGCCGCGTGGAAGGGGGAGCCACGGCGGGACGACGCCGGATTCTGATAACGTGGCAACCCCCGCGAGGACGCGCACGGACCCCACCGATTTCCCGAGGACGCCCCATGGCTGGACAGAACGCCCCCGAACCGAAAATGGACCCGAATGAGCTCTTCCGCGAGGACAACTATTCCGACCGCAAGGTGGGGACGATCCGGGTCTTGACTCCGGTCAAGTCGGACGGGTCGCCCGACCCCGCGCGCGCGGCCGTGTACGTGGGGCAGGCCCAGATCATGACCCCCGCGGGGGTCCTGCCGCTCACGTTCGAGATCGAGGCGCGCAACCTCGCCGAAGCCTGTGCCGGGTTTGCCGAGGGCGCCAAGGTGGCCTTCGACGAGACGATGAAGGAGCTGCAGGAGATGCGTCGCCAGCAGGCCTCGTCGATCGTCATCCCCGACGCGGGCGCGGCAGCCGCGCTCGGCCAGGGCGGTCCGCCGCGGGGCAAGATCCAGTTCCCTTGACGCGGTCCGGGCCCCGGGCCCGGCTGACCGGCCGCTGGACCGCCAGATGCTGCGCGGTCCGGCGAATTGTTCGCGTTCGGCCAGCGGCCATTCATGCGGCTTTGCGACCCAGCCGGATCGGCCGGCGCTGAGTTCCCGGCGGGCCGCGGCAAGCGAATCTGGCGCTTGCCGTGAAATAGGGCGCGGGCCGCCGTCGGCGCCCGCGCCTAGCGTTGGCTCAGGGCGGGATGCCCGGGAGCCACGTCATGAACTTCGATCCGCGATCGCACGTCGCGATCACCCACGCTCGTCGCCGTCGTCTTTCGATCCCGCCGCTCGCGCTCGTGATGTTCGCGACGCTGGGCGCACCGCCGTCGGCGTGGGGTACGGCGCTGTGTCCAGGAACCGCCGGGACGGCGCCGCAGGGCACCCGCAGCTTCCTCGGTCGACCGTGTCGCGACGCCGGTTGCACGGCGCACAAGGCCGGGTTCGCATGGGCCGATCGCCAAGGCATCGACAATGCGCAGGCGTGCGCGCAGGCCGAGGAGCCCGCGTTCGACGAGGGCTGTCGCAGCTTTGCGGAAGATTCGGTCACGGCGGAGCAGTCCGGTTTCCAGTGGGCACGCGAGAACCGCCTCGTCGATGCGTGCGAGTGCCGCGGCGCGGGGCCGCGATTCGAGGCGGGCTGCGAGGCCTGGGTCGCAGTCTTCGCTCGCTGAGCCCGGAGTCCAGACGTGCCGGGGCTGCGACGAACCGTTTCCGGCGGGTCGGGCCCGCCGGTAAAGTCGCGCGGTGACGCTGGACGACCTCCGCCGCAATCGCAACCTGCTCTTCTGGGCGCTGCACACGCTCGGCTGGAGCGCGTACCTCATCACCCAGTACCTCGGCGCGCTGCTCTATGAGAAGCCGACGTCGTACATCAAGGTGGTGTTCGCGGCGGCGGCGGGCGGCTTCGTGCTCTCGGCGCCGCTGCGCTACCTCTACCGCTGGCTCTGGACACGCCGGCCCGCGGTCATCGTGCCCGCGGTGCTCGTCGCGTCCTGGGTCACCGCGCTGTGCTGGCGCGTCGTCATCAACTCGTCCTACATCCGCTGGGTCGAGAGCAAGTCCATGGAGAGCGAGCCGTGGTACGGCATCTTCGTCGGTACGCTCAGCTCGACCTACCTGCTGGTCTGCTGGTCAGGCCTCTATTTCGGCATCAAATACTACGAGACGCTGCAGGCCCAGCGCGAGTCGGTGCTGCGGGCCTCCGCGCTCGCCCAGGAAGCGCAGGTCAAGATGCTGCGCTATCAGCTGAATCCGCACTTCCTCTTCAACACGTTGAATGCGATTTCGACGCTGATCCTGGACGGGCAGGGCAAGATCGCGAACCAGGCCGTGGGCCGGCTCTCGGACTTCCTGCGCTACACGCTCGACCAGGACCCGATGCAGAAGGTCACGCTGCGGCAGGAACTCGATGCCCTGAACCTCTACCTCGCCATCGAGCAGCTGCGCTTCGGCGACCGGCTGCAGCTCGTCTACGACGTCGACGAACGCATCGCGACCGCTCTCGTGCCGTCGCTGGTGCTGCAGCCGCTGGTCGAGAACTCGCTCAAGTACGCGGTCGCACCGCGCGAGGAAGGCGGCCGGCTCCGGATCGAGGCCCACGCGGTCGACAGCCGGCTGCGCCTGGTCGTGCAGGACGACGGTCCCGGCCTTCCGGTCGGAGTCGAGCTCGGCGCGGGTCGCGGCGTCGGCTTCCGCAACACGCGCGAGCGCCTCGCGGTCCTCTACGGCAACCAGCAGCAGCTTGCGGTACGCTTCTCCCGCCCGGGGCTGCGTCTCGAAATCACGCTGCCGCTCGAACTCGCGAGCCAACCGACATGACCATCCGCACCATCATCGTGGACGACGAGCCGCTCGCGCGCCGGGGGCTCGAGCTGCGCCTGCAGGACGTGGCGGACATCACGATCGTGCGCCAGTGCGCGAACGGCCGCGAGGCGATCGCGGCGATCGCCGAGGACGCGCCCGACCTCATGTTCCTCGACATCCAGATGCCCGGGATTTCCGGCGTCGACGTCGTGGCCCAGGTGCCGCAGGAAAGCATGCCGATGGTCGTGTTCGTGACTGCGTTCGACCGCTATGCGATCGATGCGTTCGAGGCGCACGCGCTCGACTACCTGCTCAAGCCCGTCGACGACGCGCGGCTCGCCGCCGCGCTCGATCGCGTGCGGGCGCATGCTCGCCGAGGCGCATGATCGAGCCCTTGCCGAACTGCTTCTCGATCTGGCTCAGAGCCGCCGCGAGCGCCTTGCTTTTATTGTCATCCATTACGATTCCCTTTCAAAAAATGGTGCGGGATTGTGGCACATCAATTCGCACTTGTACAGAACGAACGTTCTTTATCCTAAAAAAGCAGTTGTCCGCAGATTACACAGATTACGCAAGATTAAACCAAGGATTATCGAGATGAATTGGATAACCATTCGGGTGG